>DFXX01000046.1:0-17579 GCA_002381765.1 Bacteriovoracaceae bacterium UBA4097
GATGGAAATGATGAGATCAATGATGATGATCTCAAAGAACAGATCAAGACTCGCGAATTTAATATTCTAGATATTTCGACCCTAAAAAACGACGTTCAGCTCTTACAAAAGCACTATGAAGAGAAAGGCTACTTCCTCGCTCAAGCGAGCTACAAACTTTCTGAGAAAGACGGGGCAGTCGATGTAAAGTTCATCATTAAAGAATGGGATAAGGTTCGCGTTAAAAAGATCACCTTCCTGGGTAATAATGAAATCCATGATGAAGAGCTAAAAAATTTCATGCAAACACGAGAAGAATCTTACTTCTCATTTCTCTCAGGTTCCGGGAACTTCAAAGAAATTAACTTTCAAACCGATATAGAACGGTTGAAGTACTTTTATAAGACTCGCGGTTATCTTCAGGTGAATGTACAAAACCCCGAAGTCACGGCTTCCGAGGATAAGAAGTGGATTTTTATTACTATTCGCCTAAATGAAGGACCTCAGTTCTCCGTGAACGATATCCTCTTCAATGGAGAGCTTCTCTTCACTGAGGAAGAGATGGCCGAGAAGCTCAAGCTTAAATCAGATGATATCTACAATGAAGAAAACCTTCGTCTTGATATTCAAACACTCACTGAAATGTATCAGGACAAGGGATATGCCTTCGCCAACGTTCTTAGAACACTTGAAGTGGTTCCCGGCGAAAATAAGGTAGATGTCATTTTCTCCTTTGAGAAAGGTGTGATTGCTTACTTTGGTAAAATTACCATGAAGGGCAATACTAAGACTCGCGACAAGGTTATTAGACGAGAGCTAAGGATTCAGGAAGGGGAGATGTACTCGGGAAGTCAGCTTCGCATCTCTAAAGATAATGTAAATCGTCTCGGATTCTTCCAGCCAGAAAGTGTTGTTTTCAATACCATCACTCGCAGGGGAACGGATAATGTCCTGGATGTTGAAATCTCTATTAAAGAGCGTCCAACTGGTCAGATATCTTTAGGTGCTGGTTACTCTACTGCCACTAAGGGCTTTGTTCAGGCAAGTGTGGCACAGAATAACTTTCGAGGTCTTGGACAGAACATTAACCTCAACTTATCTTATTCAGATCGCCAACAGATCTATAATCTTGGCTTTACTGAACCGTATCTCTTTGACACGAAATGGACGGCCGGAGCCGATTACTATCAAACCGTCTCTTACTTCATCCGATCTTTCTCTTACAAGAAGCATGGGGGAGATGTGAGAGTGGGTCACCCCATTTTTGAATACACTCGACTCTTTTTGACTTATCGCTATGAAGATAACCAAGTTAATGATGTGATCAATGAGGGGATCGACCCTAAGGTTGAGAATGGATCTTCCTCTTCTCTTCAAGCTTCTATCATTCGAGACAAGCGTAACAATATGTTTGAGCCCACCAATGGCTACTACACCAGCGCTTCCTTAGAGTACACTGGTCTTGGTGGAACGATGCGCTGGATGAAGAGTGAGCTTGAAGGAAGATATTATAAACCAATCATCGGGGATCTGGTTCTTCGTACCCGCTTTACTGCATCACAACTTTTTAAAACCACCGAAAGAGCAATTCCTCGCGTAGAGAAGTTCTCCATGGGTGGCGCCAGAAATATGAGAGGCTTTAATATCGAGGACATTGGTCCTCGCAGGCTAGCGCTAAATACCCAAACCGAGAAACAAGAAGTTTTTAACTTCGGGGGATTATCGAGTCTCCTAGGTACTCTTGAGTTGGAGCATCCATTAATCAAGGAAGCAGGACTGAAATGGGTGGTCTTCTTTGATGCCGGTAACGTATGGGAAGATCGTATCGGGGAAAATGGAAACTATGCTCTGAGAAGCGATTATGGCTTTGGATTTAGATGGTTTTCCCCTATTGGAGTTCTCAGGTTTGAGTTCGGATTCCCTCTCAACCCTAGAGAAGAAGAAGCCTCTAACCAATTCCACTTTGACATAGGACAACTGTTCTAACTAATGTTAGAGTTCTAAGTTCTTAAGGAGACATTATGAAACTTACGATAGCTTTTTTGCTTTTAACTTTTAGTTTTTCTTCTTTCTCATCCGTGTTGGTTGGACTTGTTGATATTCAAAAAGTCATCACGAATATTAAAGAAGGAAAAGAGATTCAGAAGAAACTTGAAAAATCTTTCAACGCCAAGAAGTCACTCCTTTCTAAAGAAGAAGAGAAAATTAAAAAGGCTCAGGAAGATTATAAGAAACAAAGTATGGTTCTTGCAGATCAGGCCCGTATGAATAAAGAGCGTGAGCTTCAGGCCATGATGATGAAGCTTCAGAACACAACTATGGAGTATCAGCGCGAAATCCAGAAGATGGAACAAGATCTAAAAAAGCCGCTCTTAGACAAGCTTCGTCCAATTATCGATGAAGTTTCTAAGTCAAGTGGTGTAGCGATGACTTTTGAATTATCGGCAGCTCCGATTGTGTATGCTGAAAGTAAGAAAGACATCAGTGATGAAGTTATTAAGGCTTACGACAAGAAGCATCCTGGAAAGTAATAATGAGACTTTCTTCATTAAAAGAGTTTGATTCAAGCATTAAGTTAATCCAAAACCCTGAGTGGCCAGAAGAAATTCTGGCCATTTCTGCATTGGGAAGCCTTACTCCAAAGAGCATGGTTTTTCTTAAAAATGCTAAGTTTGTTCAGAAGCTTATCGATTCTCTTGGCGAGGCGATCGAACTTCAGGTGGGGGCGATTGTTGATGAGAAGTTCTTTGGTCTTATGAATGCCGAGCTCAAGGAGAACTTATCAAAGCTTCCTTGGCTAGCTACTTCGAGTAATATTCCACTTTCTCTGACTGCTCTTTCTAAACCTTTCTATGATAAAAAAATGAAGAATTTGAATTCTCAGGTCGACGGAAGACAGATGGGGACGACCACAATCCACCCTTCTGCGCGAATTGCCCAGAATGTTTTTATCGGTGAGAACGTTACAATTGGCGCAGGTGTTGAAATTTTTCCCGGCTCCGTTATTCTTTCCCATGTAGAAATTGGCGATAGTACCTATATCGGTTCAAATGTTAGTATTCACCCTTTCACAACTATCGGTAAGAACTGTCGGATTCACTCTGGAACTGTTATTGGAAGCGATGGTTTCGGATATACCTTCCATGAAGGTAAGCACAAAAAAATCTGGCATATGGGTGGAGTCATCATTCAAGATGATGTTGAGTTAGGCTCTAACTGTTCCGTTGATATGGGAACCTTTTCTCCAACCATAATCGGAGAGGGGACTCGCATTGATAATCTTGTTCAAATTGCACACAACTGCAGAATAGGTCGTGGCTGCATCATCTGTGGTCAAGCTGGTGTCGCTGGTAGTGCTGTCCTGGAAGATTATGTCGTCCTGGGTGGGAGAGCGGCCATCGGTCCAGACTCTTTAATTGGTATGGGTTCTCAAGTTGCTGGAGGAGCGAAGGTCAATGAGGGGGCTGTCTGGCCCGCTGGATCTAAGCTTGGAGGCCATCCGGCCAAAGACCTTAAAGAGTGGATGAAAGGTGTCGCGTATTTAAGAAATATGTCTTTAAAAGAAAAGAAATAAGGAGCTTCCTCATGTTAATGGACAAGAATCTTGTCATGAAATTTCTCCCTCATAGAGATCCTTTCTTATTTATCGATTCTGTGAAAGAAATCGTTTTGCCACCAGAGCTAGAGGGACAAACTGGTCCTTTTACCCAGCAGCAGCTAATCGGAGGCAAGAGTGTATGTAACTATAGAGTTGATAATACGGTAAAAGTTCTTGAAGGACATTTTCCTGGAAATCCCATTCTTCCGGGAGTTGTTCAAGTAGAAATGATGGCCCAAGCCGCTTCATTCTTGTGCACTCGTTGTTTCGATAAACCGATTGAAGAGATAAAAATCGACGTGGCCCTTTTAAGCATCGATTCGGCCCGCTTCAGAAAGCCGATTATCCCACCTATGGATCTTGAGATCCACTCAGTTTTAACAAAAATCAGAGGCCCGATACATGTCTATAATTGTGAGATCTTCTCTAATGGAGAATTGATGTCACAAAGTACTGTAATGGCTTCAATTAAAATCGAAGGAATTTAATTTATGTCAACGACCTATGAAGTTCACCCTATGGCCTTCATTCACCCTGAAGCCAAGATTGGTAATAATGTAAAGATTGGTCCTTTTTGTGTTATTGGACCGAATGTTGAGGTGGGGGATAACTGTGTTTTCCATTCTAACGTTGTAGTAGAAGGTCACACTAAAATCGGTAAGAATAATACCTTCTTTCAGTTCGGTTCTATCGGTGCTCCTCCTCAGGATAATTCCTATAAAGGTGAGCCAACTGAGACCATCATCGGTGATAATAATACTTTTCGAGAGTATGTGTCTGTTCACCGAGGAACTTTAAAGCAGGATAAGAAAACCATCATTGGTTCAAATTCTCTTTTCATGGCCTACTGTCATATAGGCCACGATTGTACTCTAGGAAATAATCTGACTTTCGCGAATTCTGTAAATCTTGCAGGCCATGTGATTATCGGAGACCGTGCTATTATCGGTGGTAACACTGGTATCTCTCAGTTTGTTACCCTTGGTAAGGGGGCTTACATTGGTGGCGGTTCAGGTATCGATCGCGATGTTCCTAACTTTTGTACTGCTTATGGAAACAGAATTCGACTTAAGGGAATCAACATCATTGGATTAAAACGTCAGGGGCATTCTAAAGATGTCGTATCTGAAGTGGTTGACTTTTATCGTACGATGGAAGCATCTGCTCTAGCTCCTAGAGCTTTTGTTTCTCATCCAGAACTTATGGAAGAATATAAGAATAATGTAGTCATTCAGGAGATTGCTGCCTTCATTCGAAAGAGTGAGATTGGTATTGCTCCCTTCATGGCCGGTTAATATCTCTCAATAAAGGAGATAATATGAATAAAGTTAGAGTTGCAGTTTTAGGATACGGGCATCTTGGAAAGTGGCATTGTCAGAAGGTTGAGGCCAATTCAGATATGGCGCAATTTGTGGCGATCGTTGAAAAATTTCCTCAAGGCCAGGAAGCTGCAAAAGCAAATCATCCGCATGTCAGAGTCGTCTCAGACATCAAAGATATCATTCAAGATATTGATGCCGCCTTTATCGTTACACCTACCTCTACGCATTTTGAACTCGTCTCTTATCTACTAGAAAATGGGAAACATGTTTTTTGCGAGAAGCCTGTTTGCTCAAATGATCTGGAAAGTAAGAAGCTGGCCGAGATTGCAAAGAATAAAAATCTTATTCTCCAAGTCGGACATAGTGAACGCTTTCATGAAGCTTGGGAAATCCTAAAGGAGAAGTTCTCGTCTCTTCCCACTCCTTTTACAGTTCGTATCAACCGGTTGGCGGCTTTTAAAGGTCGGGCCACCGATGTCGATGTTGTTCAAGATCTAGCAATTCATGATCTTGACCTTCTCATGTTCCTTTTTGCTCCTAGGCCAGTGAGTATCAATGCTCATGGCTTTAAGATTAGAACTGATAAATGGGATCATGCCAGTATTCATGTTGAAATGGAGAAGGGCTGCCAGGCGATTATCACCGTCGGGCGGAATCATGTGAAAGAGATTCGCGATCTAGAAGTATTCTCCAAAGATGGTGCTATCTATGTTGATCTGTTTAACAACAAGATTTATGAGGCATCTTCCTCTCAGTTTAGTGATGGAGCTTTTGTAAAAGAAGATTCTTATACGAAGCGGGATCACTTACTGCTTGAGCATAAGGCCTTCTATCAGTCTATTTTAAAGGGATCGCCGACGGTGGTTGATCTCAAGGCCGGTCTTAATGCTGTTCATCTGGTTGACTGCAGTTTGAAGAGCATGGATCAATTAAATCCCGTTACAGTAAATATCCATGGATAGCTGTCTTCTCATCGCTGGTGAAAAATCTGGAGAAGAACATGCTCTTAGTTTTTTTCCAGAATTAAAAAAGCTCTGCCCCGAAACTCATTTTTATGGAGTTGGAGGAGATGACCTCGCCCAAAACGGAATGGAAATTCTTTATCACTTAAAGGATTTCTCCAGTATGGGCTTCTCAGAAGTCATCCAAAAAATCCCTTTTTACTTTAGGGCCATGACGAGATTGGAAAATGAAGTTTTAAAGCGTGGGACCAAGACTGCTATCTTTGTAGACTTTCAGGATTTCAATCTACGACTCGCCAAAAAACTCGCTAAGCATGGAGTAAAGGTTCTTTACTATGTTGCTCCTCAAGCTTGGGTTTGGAAACCCAAGAGGGCAGGAGTCCTGGCCGAAGCGACTCATACTCTTTTTACTATACTTCCTTTTGAAAAAGATTGGTTTAAAGAAAGAGGGGTTGCTCAGGTTCGCTCCATTCCACATCCTTTAATGCTCACTTATCAGGAAGAATTAAAGGATATACCGGAAAAGCCTTTTGGTTCTTGGGATGATAAGCTCAAGATACTCCTCTTGCCTGGAAGCCGTCGTTTTGAAGTCTATAATCTTCTCCCGCAATTTATAGAAGCAGTTAAAGAATTGCGAAAGGATCGAAAGGTCGAAGTTCATTTAGTCAAAGTTCGCCATATCAATCCAGATTTTTATGCTCAATACTCTATGGATGTTGATGTCTGGTATGAATCGGAAGAGTTGGTCAAAGCGATGAAGGAATGCCATCTTGCCTTGGCGGCCAGTGGCACCGTTACCTTGAGTACGGGTTTGTTTGAATTACCTACGGTGGTCTGTTACCAAGCTTCTCTTTTGAATGCCTTTATCTTTTATAATTTGATTAATTATAAAGGACCCATCTCTCTGACTAATATCATTCACAATAAGATGCTCTTTCCGGAGTTTACTCAGGGTGAAGTAAATGCCCAGCGCCTTGCTCGGGTAATTAGAACTTGGATTGGGCAAGAAAAAGTTTATAATGAATTAAAATCATCGCTTAAAGAGACGAAACATCTTCTTTCGGGAGAGGATTTTTCGGTTCCTTTATATATGTCCCAGGTTATTAATGGTTGAATCTGTTCAAAAAGCTCGTCATCGTCTTTTATCAGTACTGAAGTCCAGTGCCCTTACTCCTTTGAGTTTTATCTGGGAGTGGGTATACCGGGTACGCCGCTCTTTTTATGAATATGGAGTTTTAAAGAAGCATGTGTTTAAAGTTCCCGTCATTTCCGTGGGGAACCTCTCCTTCGGGGGAACAGGCAAGACTCCTACCATTATCTGGTTAACTGAGTGGATCATTAAAAATGGTCTGACTCCAGTGGTACTTACTCGTGGTTACAAGGGGCAGCTAGAGCACTCCTCTGGACTTTTAAAATCGGGTCAGAAGTTCAGGCTCAATCCCTTTGATTACGGTGATGAGCCCCTCATGATTTCCAATAAAATGAGTAAGGGCGCAGTTATCGTTGGTAAGAAGAGAGCAGAGAATCTTTTAAAGTATTTTGCTGAAACCAGACCTGATGTGGTTCTCCTAGACGATGGATTCCAGCACTTACAAATTTATCGTTCTTTCAATATCGTCCTATTCGATGCCACTATGCCACTACAAAATTATCGAGTGGCCCCTCTTGGTTATTTGCGAGAAGGTTTGTCGGCCCTCAAAGATGCCGATGCTATTGTGATTTCTCGTGCGGATATGGTGACGGAAGCAAAATTACACAAGCTTCTCGCCACCATTTCTGAAAGCTTTCACCACAGTCCTCCTTTAGCACTAACAAAATACCAGGCCCTTGGGGTCTATGACGTCTACGATAATTTTGTCTACTCTATCGATCAGTTAAGAGGACTTAAGGCCATCGCAGTCACGGCCATTGCATCTCCAGATTCCTTCTATCGCTACCTCGAGAGCTTTGGAGTGGACGTGGTAGAGAAGGTGAGTTTTCCAGACCACTATTTTTTTACTCCTGAAGATGTCAATGAACTCCTGATCTTGGCTTCCCAGCAGTCCGCTATTATTCTCTGCTCAGAAAAGGATATGGTTAAGATGAAGAGGGTATCCCTGGATAACCGAATTCTCTATACCAAGGTAGAAGTTGAGTTTATGAGTGGGGAAAATGAATTATTAAATGCTCTCAGCAAAGTTCTCCACCTTGATTCATCGCTATAGTGACTTACAATAGGTAAGTAACCCAATTAAGGATATCTCGTGAAATTTTATGTTCTAGCGATGCTTCTCCTGAGCGGATGCGCTTGGAGGCATAAGGATTTTAAGGAAGATTTGAACCAACCTGTGAGCCTTGAACCTCAAGTCGCGGTTGATAAAGAGTTGCTGGAAAAATTTAAGGTTGAGCCAGAAGTTATTGCTGAACCTACCCCTGAAGCTAAACCTAAAGTTAAGCCAGATACTTCAGAAGTTAAGAAAAAGCCGGTGGTGACTGTACAGAAGACCTCTCCCCAGAAAATTGAACCAACGCCTCTTCCTAAAAAAGGCGAGCTCAAAGTCGTTAAACTTGAATATCCTGAAGATTACCCCAGTGAGCTTAAGGCCCTCAATGCCAAGGCCAAAAAAATCTGGGAACTTTATAAACCAAATCATGCAGCAGATGAGCAATCATATCTCAACATCTATTATCTGGGGATGACTGTCGGAAAGATTATGTTTACCAACAAGGGTAAAAAGCTCATGAATGAGAAGGAAGTCTGGCACTTTCATGCTCGCTTTAAGTCAGCACCTTTTTATAGCAATATTTATGAGCTAGATGATACTGTCGATACCTATGTCACAACCGATAAATTTTTAAGTACTCGTTACAGCTTAATTCAAAGAGAGAGTAAGCAGGATATCGATGATCTTCAGTTGCATGACCGCGAACAACTAAAAACGTTTTGGTTTTATAAAAGAAAGACAAGTGGCTCTACCAAGGAAAAGAAGAAAGAAATTTTTATTCCTCACTTCAGTATAGATCCCTTCTCGGTACTCTTCTTCTATCAAGGTTTACCCCTTAAGAACGGAGACATTTACGAAATACCAGTCATCAACAAAGATAAGATTCTTCTCTTGAAATCAGTTGTCGAAGGGCGCGAATCCATCGCTACTGCATTGGGAGAGAAGAAGGCCATTAGAGTTCACGCTACGACTAAGTATACCGGACAGCACTTAAAGAGTGGGGACCTCTTCTTCTGGTTTAGTGACGATGAGAAGAGAACATTACTAAAAGTTCAGGCAAAGATAAAAATCGGATCTGTTACAGCAGAGATCGTAGAGCACTAATGAGAGAAAAAATCCGGCTCTCAGATCTAAGCGTTCTATACGTCTGCCTCTCTGAGGAGTGGGGTACTATTGAAAGGCGCTGCATCTCTGATGCAAGTTATTTTAGAAATATCGGTGGAGTCTCCTTTATCCTGTGCCACGAGAAATCACTGGTAGATAGGGAAGCTGAAAAAGAAGATATTCCCAGATTATATTTTCCCGACGCTCTTACTGGCTGGCGTGCTAAGTTGAATTTCTACTTTCAAATTCAGCATATTCTGCAAGAGCAGCAAGTTGATGTGATTCACTCATACAATTACAACACTCTTCTTCCCCTTGGTATGATCTTGAAGGGAATGCCTCATATACCCATGGTGTTTACCTTCAATGAGAATATTCCCTGGAAGAAAAGTCATTTTATGGATAAATGGTTTATTTCAAGAACCGACTCCATCCTCACTTTCTCTCCTAATATCAGAGAACTCGCGGCCGAGACCCTACCGGTAAATCCCCGCAAAATTCATGTGACAGGAGCGGGCATAGATTTTCCCGCTAAGATTACTCGTTCCCATCATGCTGCTGAAAAACGAAAGATCATGATCTTCATACCAAGAACAGAAGATGATCTAAAATGCATCCGGCTCTTTGTCGATTGCATTGACCCCTTACTTTATTCACTCAAGGCCGCGGGATATAAGCAGGAATTGATCTTTACTTTCCTAACCGATATCTCCTGGTACAACCATCCGATCTTCGAGAGCTTTAAGCGCATGATTCTTGAGCGGCAGCTTGAGATGCATATCAATTTTGAGACCCGTCCTCTAGCTAGTTCGAGTTTCCAGGACTGTGATATCTTTGTAGGCCTTCCTCAGATTGAACTTTTCTCTGATCAAGACCTTTATGCTCTGGTTACCCAGACTCCTGTGCTCTTGCCACGGACTTCGACCCGCCAGCAGCTTATTAAGCAAGGTAAATTTGGGGAGACCTATCACCCTGAGGATGGGCGTGAATTAAAAGATAAAATGCTGAAAATACTCCTTAATTACGATAAATATCTGGAAGAGCTCAATGGAGTGGAGCTCGAGCTTCAAGATCAACACCATTTTGAGCGATATGCCGAAGAGCTTTATGCTCACTATGAAAAACTTTACACTCAGCGTCTAAGATATTCTCAAAAACGTCGCCGTTTGGCCTAAGTCCTTCAGTTTACTTTGCTTTTTCCCCCCGCATGATTTATAACAAGCTCTCTCCAGTAGGAGAATTAATGTCACAAAAGGGGGGCTATATTATGGCCACCACAAAAACACCTGCCTCTAAATCCTTTGAAATACCTGCTTGGGTAAAAGGTTTTGATTTCGAAATGGGAGAAATCAAAGAAGAACAAGCAAAAACAGAATTCGGAGACATGATCAACTCTGCTAATGCTAAGAATTTCGCTGAAGGCGAAGTATTCATGGGATTAGTTGTTGCTATGAATGATGAATTCGTTACTGTTGACATCGGTTACAAGCAAGAAGGTCTAGTTCTTGCTCGTGAGTTCCGTAACTACGACGGCACCATGAAAGTAAAAGTTGGCGACGAAATCCAAGTTTATCTTGAGAAGCTTGAGTCTACTATGGGGAACCTTGTTCTCTCTAAAGACAAAGCAGAAATTCTTAAGGCCTGGGATAAGATCTCTGAAGCTTGTGAAAAAGGTGAGCCTGTTGAAGGTACCGTTATCACTAAAGTTAAGGGTGGTCTTTCGGTTGATATCGGAGTTAAAGCGTTCCTTCCTGGTTCGCAAATTGACATCCGTCCAGTCAAGAACCTTGATAAGTACATTGGTAAAACAATGGAATTCAAAGTTATTAAGTTCAACAAGAAACGTGGAAACATTGTCCTTTCTCGTCGTGCAATCCTCGCTGAAGAGCGCGGTAAGATGAGAGATGAGACACTTACTCAGATTCAGGAAGGCATGATCGTGAAAGGTATTGTGAAGAACATTACTGATTACGGTGCATTCATTGATCTTGGTGGAGTGGACGGACTTCTTCACATCACAGATATGTCTTGGGGTCGCGTGAAGCATCCTTCGAACCTTCTTGGTGTTGGTGATGAAGTTGATGTTAAGATCCTTAAGTACGATGCTTCTAAAGAGCGCGTATCTCTTGGTCTTAAGCAAGTTCAACCAAATCCTTGGGAATCTGCTAAAGATAAATATATGCCAGGTTCAAAAGTTTCTGGAGAAATCGTATCTGTTAAAGACTACGGTATCTTTGTTGAGCTTTCTGACGGCATCGAAGGCCTAATCCACGTAAGTGAGATGAGCTGGACAAACAAGAAAGCTGCTAACAAAGTCTACAATGTAGGCGAGAAGATCGAAGCAGTTGTTCTTGAAGTTGATGTTGAAAACAAGCGTATCTCTCTTGGTCTTAAGCAGCTTATGCCTAATCCATGGGATGATTTAGCTAACAAGTACAACCCTGGTAAAGTCGTTGAAGGAACTGTTAAGGCAATCGTAGAGTTCGGTCTCTTCATTGATCTTGGCGAAGAAGTAGACGCACTTATCCACGTATCTGACCTTTCTTGGACTAAGAAGACAGTAAATCCTGCTGACGAGTTCAAAGTTGGACAGAAAGTGAAAGCCGCTGTTGTTACTGTTGATAAAGAAAACCAGAAGTTCTGCCTAGGCCTTAAGCAGCTTGAGGAAGATCCTTGGAAGAGAATCGAAGAGCGTATGCCGGTTGGTTCACCTGTTGAAGGTGAAGCAGTTCGTATCACTGAGTTCGGCGTATTCGTTGAGCTTGAGACTGGTATCGAAGGTCTAGTTCATATCTCTGAAATCTCTGAAGAGCGCGTAGAAAAGCCTTCTGACAAAGTTAATAAAGGTGACCGTGTTAAAGCGATCGTTATCTCTATCGACAAGACAGCTAAGAAGATTGCTCTTTCTATGAAAGCTGTAACTTCAGGCGAATACAAGTCTAGCTACAAGCCAGAAGTCGCTCAGCCTTCGACACTTGCAGATAAACTTAAAGGTTTCAAAGTCTAAATTTCCCTTTTCTCTTCCCGCTATCATGGAAGTATGGGGCCCGGAGTAATCCGGGCCCTTTTTTTTTCAGTCATTGTTTTGGCACATCATTGGCATATCTATTCAGTAAGAACTTTAAAAGCATTAGGATTCATGCGTTTATCCTCTCGGTCGGTGTCTAAAATTTTGACAGCTGAATAGGGTTAGTATGAATCAGGAACATCAGGAGATGACATGAAAACGACTATTCTTTTGGCCCTGGGACTTATGACTTCGGTTGCCTTTGCAAGCTCCCCAGTTATCAAAACTCATCTAACGGTTGATGGAGGCGCCTTTCTGTTTCCTTCAGAAATTGAATGCCTTGAGAGTAAGCCTTCAATAACTAACATTGAATGCTTTGAGAATTCTCCCAACCTCATCTGTAGCACCAGCTTTAATGCCATTCTTAAGAATGGAGGATCTAAGGAAGTAAGTATCTATTCGAGTGGAAATATTCCTAAGGATTCTAATCTTTGGGAGTGCCTGAGCTTTGGTATAACGGATAAGCTAAATCTAGCAATGTTTAAGTCTGACCTGAAGCTTGAAATTAAGAATCGTGCAAAACTGATTAAAGAAATTAGAAGTTGTAACTAATAGATGAAGGCCCGTCTTCGGGCCTTCATTCTGCTTTTTAATTCAGTAGCTTAAATTTCTTTCCGCACTTCTTATTTAGAAATTCAACTAATTCCTCATCATCAGCAAATTTGAAATCGGTGTGATTCCACAGCTCTTTGACCGAGAGTTCGCAGATATTTCCTGCTTGTGTGATCTGGGCCTTACCTAAAAGTCTTGGATCGGATCCTCGTTGATTGGTCCTGATGCTGATGCCTTTACCCGTATATGATACAGGAGCAAATTTTCTATTATGGTGATTGGGATTAAGATCTACCGGAGCTTCTTTGAAGACTCCACCTTTGATCTCTCGAGTTTCTTTATTAAATATGACTTTTTCTCCGGTAGTCAATGTGACATGGAGATCCTCGTTTACAATTTCTGTTGTCGGTTTCATCTTTCTTGGGATGATCACAATCACCGATTCCATGAGCTGAGAAAGCTTGCCTGAGCCTGCATCGTCGGTTACCCACAGATAAGTTTCTCTTTTTGAGCTATCCTGTGTGACGAAATCCCACTCCCTTTGAACTCTCTCGCTAGGCTTTAGTGGCTTTCCTGCGATTTTATTCTCTCCCACATTCGTGAGCTTAAAGCCGGTGTATCTTAAACCCTCTTTCTTGTCAGAAACATATCTGTCGGTCCAGGACGAGTCCTTGCCCTGTCGACTGGTGATGAAGTCAAAGTTTAAAGGGCGAGGGACTTTGCGCTCAAATGGAATCGCTTCTTCGGGAGGGCAATCTTCTGTCGCCACTACCGCGAGCTTTCTCTCGGCAACTTTCTCCACGACTTGTTGGGCGACTTCTACTGATTTTACGATTTCTTCCTTCACTTCTTCATCAGTAATCTTAACCCCTTCAACTATAACCTCAGGGGCTTCTTTTTTAATAACTGGAGTCTCTGCTTTTTTAGCAAAGGCCCTTAAGCTTTCAATGGTACTTTCAAGGCGGCGGCACATCGGAGTCTTGGCCTGGGTACCTTCCTTACAGATTTGTTCGGCAAAGTTCATCAGTTCAAACAGCTTAGGTTCCAGTCCTTGCTCTCTCAGTTCAAGAACAATATCTTCAGGCGTTTTCTTACTCCCTTCAAATTTTTTACTACAATTACTAAAGGCAAGACTTCGTTCGCTCTTGGTTCCAACAGGAACGCATAGGCCTTTTCCAAAAAGAAGAGGCTGACACTGGAGCTGATTGTTATTGCAGCTTCCTTTTTCGTATTCAGGATTGTTTCTCATAGGGGAGGAGCATAATCCTCCGACTCGCTGACTGGGCCAGCCAGCATAAATACAATTGAGTACGCTATCTGCCCAAGCTTCACTTATAAATCTGAATTTTATTGAGACTTTCTCTTCAAAGTCAGAATAATGAGGGGACGCTTCTTTTGTTTGTTCTTGAAAGAAGGCCTTGTATTCTTCCAGGAGAAGAACACGCGTCTTCATATTAGAATGCGTCCATATTTCCTTACCGCTTAAGGCCCAAGTGGAGGAGCTAACGAGAATCAGACCAAGGACAAGGAGGAGCTTCATGTAAATTCCTTTGTCATCTTGTCGGATAATTGCCTGAAATCTTTACTGCTTAGTCCTTAACCACCTGCAAATCATTTAAATCCATGATCCAAGTATAGGGAAACACACTTCTCTCTTCTTTAGCGAGATCAGTTCCAGGGCGGATGATTTCCCGAGGAGGCCTGCCGTTGAGACTTATTCGGGAGCTCGCAAAGACTTCTACATCTTCACCTTCTTTATTATATCTATCACGCAAGAAGTGGGCGAATTGAAGAATAAGATCTGGTTTACCAATCATTGAATTATGCTGTCGAGTCGTGAGAAATCCTTGCGGATGAACATATCGCATTTTTCCAGTTTCCTTATTTCTTACCCAGAATTGAACATTGCCTTTTTTATTTCTCAACATCATCCTCCAGGAAAACATATGCCCTTCTTCACTCCAGCTAGGCGGGCCGGGATAGAGCAGATGGTGGCGTAATGGTAATAAAAGATGAAAAACAACATATATGCCCAATACCAAGGGAATGGGGCGGGGCTCATATGAATCTTTGTTAGTGTCCAAGAGAAGAAATCTTTTAAAACCCGGAATTTTTCGGGGCCAGGATGGATCAAAAAACATGGTGGTAAGTACCAGAGAAAACCAGGGAAAAGTTGCGAGTCCAAACATCATGACATTTGATAGATGAAAGCCACTGGCCGCAATAAACGCCCCCCAACGTGTCTTCTTCCAAATGAGTGCAGGAACAATGAAAAGATCGAAGATAATCCCTCCCCAACTAAAAAAAATGGGTGAGGAAGGGTGAGTGTAAATATCTCCTAAAGGATGGCCCCCTCTGGCCTTGAGGAAGATATCCATAGGTTTACCAGCAATCCAATCAGGGTTGAGCTTTGCGATGCCTGCATAGAAGTAGGCAAGTCCCATATGAAATAATATCAAGTAGAGCATCCAAGCGGGAGCTTTTGCTTTTAGTTGGTCTCTATCTAAAGGTAACCATATTAGCCAGAAGCTGATAAGGCAGTAGAGATAGTTGTGGTTGATATAGGCGGACATATCCATCAAGAAGAGAGTGGTATATCCTACAAAAAGAATCACGGCACTGATTCGGAGCTTATAACCAATGGCCACCGCGAGACCTGCTGCGATGGTAATGGTGTAATGAAGAGCCATGCCCCAAGCGGGCCAAGGTTTTATCCAATCCAAATATAGGTAACTAAAGTGAAAAAGTGGGGAAGTGAATTCGGAAAATTTTCCGATGACTAAAGCATTCACAAGCTCTTGAGCAAGCAGTAGACCGGCAAAGAAGCGGAAGTAAACAAGGATAGCTATATCGATGGGTTTCTGGAGTTTTTGAAACATATTGAGATGAAATATGTTTCAAAAAACCATGCATTTCACTAAAAGTTATTCTAAAGAAAAAAGGCCATCATTCGATGGCCCTTTGCATGGATAGTTTTTTGCAATTACTTAATGCCGAAGCTCTTAAGCTGACCATTACCAGTTATATGAAGGGTGTCATTTCTCTCAAAAGACGCGGTCCAAGAGTTCATCTGATACTTCATTGTCACCATAGCACCTGCAACAGGATCTGCTTTAGATCCATGATTCATGATGCCGGTAAGACTCATGGTAGCATTGAAGTCCCAACCAAAAGAAGTCTTAACAAATTTGGGAACAATCATAACATTTGTGAGGTACTTTCCAGTTTGGTTATAAGTACCGCCATAAGAGTAAACAACAGTATATTCAAATCTCACGACTTCTTTACCTAGACCGTTTCGAATGATGGCAGAGAAATCTTTTTCCACTGGAATTGAAAAGTTTTCTAATTCAAAAGGATCAACATGTTCTTTTGTCATTGGATCTCTGGGAACAACACTAATAGCAGCAAATTCAGTGGTATTGGTTGGTTTACCTTTTTTAACTAATTGGTAAATGGCTTCCCCTAAGGCCACCATATCTTTAGCAACGCTAATGACTTTTCCAGTTCTATCTAAGGTATCGGTAGAAGGAGGAAAGCCTCCATTATTAATGAAAGGTGCACGATTATCTTCCTCATCTGGGGCCAAGTTTCCAGATTTAATATTGGGAGATTTCTCTGTGATGGTGATGGAGCCAACTTGCTGCTCCAAAGGAATATATGGTGCCGCTATCAGCGACGTTGACATCAATAGAGCTGTTAGAGTGACTAATTTCTTCATTTTTCCCCCTGAAAAAGAACCTGATTTGGGAGAGTTCTATCAATGGGCCTTGTCTTGGTCAAAGTATAGTTATTGGTATGCACAATATTACAGCGGCTGCGCGTCAAATAGCAAATACAGCAACTTAGGGTTTATTTAGGCTTTTTAGTAATGGCAAAAGCCCGATGGATGTAGGTTTGATGGAAATCCTGCGGAATAGTCCATTGGGAAATTTCTTTGACCTTGTACTGAGACTCAATAATAGAGTGAAGGGAAAATTTCCGCTTATTGGTGGAGAAATAGAGCGTTCCGTCTTCTTTTAGTAAATTCATGCAATCTCTAATCATCAGGGGATGATCTCTTTCAATATCAAGATCCTCTTCCATTCTTTTAGAATTTGAGAAGCTAGGTGGATCGAGAAGGATTATATCGTAGAGCTCTTTCTGCTCTTTACGGATAGGGAGTTCCTTTAATACATCGGCTTGATAGAAGACATGATTTTTGGGATCAAGATTGTTTAATTTAAAATTCTCATAGGCCCAATCCAGGTAGGTCGCAGACATATCAATTGAAGTGACTTTTCCGCCGCCCATAGCAGCGGCGACACTAAGAGATCCTGTATAGCAAAATAGATTTAAAACCTTTTTACCTTCGCAATTAAGAAATAGAAACTGTCGCAAAGGACGGTGATCTAAAAACAGGCCCGTATCAAGATAGCGGTCAAGATTGACATAAAATTTGAAAGGAGGTTCTGTGATAGTTAAAAACTCATCTTCTCTATCATTAGATGGACGATACTGCTCGTTTCCTTTTTGTCTTTCGCGGGTTTTAAAATGCTGTAGGGAAAGAGGTATGCCAAAGGCTTCTTCCAGCACCGTTTCAATATCTTTTTGGTGAAGTTCTCTTTTAATCTGATCTTCATCCGATAGTTTTTTGCCTTGCTCATAAATAACGGCATGCTCTCCATATATATCTATCAAATAAGGGTATTCGGGAATGTCTTTATTATATAAGCGATAAGCTTCTAAGTTTCCCTTGTTAATAAACGATTTCAATTTCTTTTGATTTTTCAAAAGACGATTTTTTAAGAT
>DFXX01000046.1:17597-41559 GCA_002381765.1 Bacteriovoracaceae bacterium UBA4097
ATCCGCAAAGAGAAGTTGCAGGCGCCTCGTATGTATAAAGTCATCATGCATAATGATGACTATACTACTATGGAATTTGTGATTCATGTTCTGCAAAAATACTTTCAAAAAAATGAAGCCGAAGCTCATGCCATTATGCTGGAAGTCCATACCCGTGGATTTGGCGTCTGCGGTATTTTTACTTACGAAGTAGCCGAGTCAAAAGCCGCGAAAGTAACCAAGTATGCTCGTGATAATGGACACCCATTAAAGTGCAGTACTGATCCCTGCGATTCTTAAAAGATTCTCACTTTTTCTACCCTTGTCTTTTTCCCATTCGATCCCATATTGGTATAATAGAACCTGAGAGGGAATAATTATGATTAGCCAAAAATTAGAACAAATATTGAACCGCGCTATTAAAAGGGCCAATGAGAAGAGGCATGAGTTTTTAACACTCGAAAATGTCCTCCTCGCCATGTTGGAAGATGAAACGGTCAAGGACATCCTGGTGGAGTGTGGGGCAAACCTCAATGATCTCAAACAGGATCTTCAAAATTTCTTGAACGAAGACTCAAATTTTTCTTTATTAAGCGAAGACGAGATTCAAGATCTTAATCGCAAACAATTCGGTAATGATCAGTTAAGAGAAATCGCTAAAGAGAATGGTATTTTCTACCAACCGGAGATCTCCCTAAGCCTACAAAGGGTTATCCAAAGGGCAGCTATCCATATTCAAAGCTCGGGCAAAAAATCCATCCAGGCCATAAACCTGTTGGTTGCCATGTTTAGCGAGAAAGAATCTCATGCAACTTACTTTCTGGAGCATCAAGGTGTGAGTCGTATCGATATTGTGGAAAAAATTTCCCATACTACCGATCGACCTACCAATAGCTTTCAAGATGAAACTGTGGAAACTGGAACGGGAGAGACTTTCCGTCGCGAAGAGAAGTATGAAAAGGCTTTAGCTGAATACACCACAAATTTGAATAAGATGGCCCAGGAAGGGAAGATCGATCCTATTATAGGAAGGGAAGATGAAATTCAGAGAATTATTCAAATTCTTTGCCGTCGTCGAAAAAATAACCCCATTCTGGTAGGTGATTCAGGTGTTGGGAAAACGGCCATTGCTGAAGGATTAGCTAAAGCAATAGTAGAGAACCGAGTTCCCAGTCTTCTCAGTAAAACTACTATCTACTCACTGGATATGGCTTCTTTACTTGCCGGAACTAAATTTCGAGGTGATTTTGAAGAGCGCTTGAAATTGGTCTTGCAAGCATTAGAGAAGCAGAACGATGCAGATGGTTCGATCCTTTTTATTGATGAAATTCACACGATCATAGGTGCAGGTGCTACTTCTGGAGGAAGTTTAGATGCTTCTAATCTCCTGAAACCGGCCTTATCCAAAGGACAGATCAGATGTATGGGCTCCACCACCTTTGATGAGTACAGAAAGTACTTCGAAAAGGATCAGGCCTTAAATCGTCGCTTCCAGAAGATCGATGTGCTCGAACCTTCTGTGGATGATGCCGTTCAGATCCTGGTTGGACTTAAGTCCAAGTTTGAGGAGCATCACTTAGTTAAATATCCAGATGAAATCATCCGCTCAGCGGTTGAACTGTCACAAAAACATGTCAATGACCGCAAGCTTCCCGATAAGGCGATCGATGTTATCGATGAAGTGGGAGCCGCGATTCGCTTAAATCCTGATAGAGGAGAGGGATCGGTGGTGACTTTAGAAGATATTGAAAGTGTGGTGGCCAAGATTGCCCGAATTCCTCAGAAATCGATCTCGACCAATGAGAAAGAAAAACTGAAAAACCTTGAGCGTGACCTGAAGATGATGATCTACGGCCAGGATCAGGCCATCGAAAAAGTCTCTAATGCTCTTATCCTTTCTCGTTCTGGGCTCGGCCACTTAGATAAGCCTATTGCGAACTTTTTGTTTGCTGGGCCAACTGGTGTTGGTAAAACCGAACTCGCCAAACAACTGGCACATATTATGGGCATCAACTTCATCAGAATTGATATGTCTGAGTTTATGGAGAAGCATACGGTTTCCAAGCTAATTGGAGCTCCTCCTGGATATGTGGGGTTTGATCAGGGTGGCGTCCTGACGGATGCCGTCCATAAGAATCCTTATTCGGTTCTTCTCTTGGATGAGATTGAGAAGGCCCATAGTGATGTCTTTAACATTCTTCTCCAGGTCATGGACCATGGAGCACTGACCGATTCCAATGGAAGAACTTCAGATTTTAGAAATGTCATCTTGATCATGACCTCAAATGCTGGGGCAAAAGAGATGGAGGCAGGTTCGATTGGGCTAGCTGGAAGTCGCGGAGGGGAAATAAATTCCACTAAGCGGGACCAGGCGATCAAAGGTTTCTTCACCCCCGAATTTCGAAATCGCCTGGATGCTGTGATTACTTTCAACAAACTTGCCGTTAAAAATATCGAGATGGTGGTTTCTAAATTCTTGATGGAGCTTGAAAACCAGCTGGTTGAGAAGAAGGTTGAGCTTGAGGTGACTGAAGCTGCCAAAGCTTGGTTAAGCCGCAATGGCTATGATGATAAGTTGGGGGCAAGACCAATTTCTCGTCTGATTAATGATAAAATCAAGAAGCCATTGGCCCACGAAATTCTGTTCGGTCGACTTGAAAAAGGTGGAAAGGTCACCGTTGATTTAAAAAATGAAGACCTTGAGTTCACTTTTTCCTAAATATCTTTCGCGATCTTTCCGATCCTCATGCATACAAGTTGATGATCTCAACCAATATGCATGAGGCCCTTCCAAACCTCATGTTGAATTAACGGTTGTTAAAAAAATATCGGCTTGAATAAAATTTGTATTTTTTGTTTGCGTTAAGTTAAAAATGTGATTAAGCTAAAAATAAGAAAGGTCAACTGTTAACCAACTATTTCCTGGGAGGAAATTATGGCTAAGAAAGCAACAAAGAAAGCAGCTCCTAAAAAAGCTACTAAGAAAGTTGCTAAGAAAGCTACTAAGAAAGCCGCTACTAAAAAAGCTGCTCCAAAGAAAGCTACTAAAAAAGCTGCCGCTAAGAAGTAATCCACTTCTGGTAAAAAAGCCCTCGCAAGAGGGCTTTTTTTTTGCCCTTAACCCAAAGACTCTTCTGTTCAAGCAATCCTTGTTATTCATCTCATCCCACCTTGTGCTATCCTCATATAAAATAACTTTAAATTGAGAGCTACCATGAGACATATCAACCAGATTTTCTTTAAGGGTCTTATTGTTGTCATGCCAATAACCCTGACCTTCTATCTTCTTTTTTGGGCAAGTGTGAAAGTTGAGTCCCTGTTTGGATCTAGCCTGGCCTGGCTTTTAGGTCAGGAGCTCTATATCCCCGGGTTAGGAATTGTGGTAACGGTTCTTCTGATTTTCCTGGTTGGGCTTCTGGTTACTAACTACTTCACAGCGCAATTCTTCAACTGGTTTACCAGGATTCTTGAGAGAGTTCCCTTGATAAAGGTGATCTATAATCCCCTCCGAGATCTTATGGCCCTTATTCCTGGGGGGAACACGGCCAAGAATAAGCCACAAAGAGTGGTCTTGGTTCCACTTCCGGCCATGGGCCTGAATGTTTTGGGCCTAGTTACTCGGGAAGAACTTGAGGAATTGCCAGGACATAATCTGGTGTCCGTCTATATTCCCCTTAGCTATATGTTGGGTGGGTTCACTGTATTAATTGAAAGAGAAAAGGTTCAAAAAGTTGATATGGCGGTTGATCAGGCCTTAAAGCTTTCGGTCACTGCCTGGATTAAGGTCGAAGGTCAGGATCGTAAGTGAACTGTCCTTTATGTGATGAACTTCAAACCTCAAAGTGGAGCGAAGATCAATTTAGGCCTTACTTTGCGTGCAGGCATTGCTCTTTAGTTTTTGTGCCCCAAGATTTTTTTCTTTCGCCTGAAGATGAGCGCAAAAGATATGACACACATGAAAACGATGAGCATGATCAGCGCTACCGGGAATATCTGACTAAAGTAGCTTCAGGAATCACTCCCTTTATATCCAAGGGGCAAAAGGGTCTGGACTTTGGGTGTGGGTCCAGCACTTTGATGGCCAAGATTATGGAGGAATTTGATTATAAAATGGACTCCTATGATCTTTACTATCATCCCTCGACCCCTATCTGGTCTCAAAAGTATGACTTCATTGTCCTTTCAGAAGTTATCGAGCATCTGAGTTCTCTTCGTGAAACGATGATGAAACTCGCGGGCCTTCTATCCACAGATGGTCAATTCTTCATCAAGACCAAATTCTTGCCCCAGACTAAAGAGCAGTTTGATGTCTGGTACTATAAGAAAGATCCCACTCATATCTGTTTTTTTAATGCCCAATCCATGGGAGAACTTGCAAGAGTACTTGGAATGAATGGTCCCGAGACCAACCAAGATTTGAGCCGACTTTGGTTTTAAGGAATGACAGACTGAAAGTGATCGCAGAGATCCTGTACAATATCTTTCCTCAGGGTGAGCTCCCGGTACTTAATATTCGACATATCTAAAATTCGTTTAGAGATTTGATTCTCCACCGTGCTTGAGTATTTATCTGATAAATAGATAACTTCCTTGATTTTTACCGTCGCTAGTAACTTAGCGCACTCATGACAAGGAAAGAGGGTTACATAGCATCTGGATCCATCTAGTGATGCCTTGGCGTGAAGAATGGCATTGGCCTCTGAGTGAACTACGTAGGCATACTTTTGTTGATCCAAGGGAGCGGTTTTATCATTTCCCCAAGGAAGTTGAGACTCATCTATTCCCGCAATCTGCCCATTATATCCCATAGATAATTGATGGTTATTATCGTCCACAAAAACGCACCCAACCTTGGTATTGGGATCCTTACTTTTAAAGGAAGCCATCATGGCCTGAAGCATGAAGTACTCATCCCAATTCAGATTGGATGTGACAGGGACAAAATTCACCTTGGAATCCATTGACGCAGCCTCGAGACTAGTTTTTACTCAACATTTTAGAATGTTCGAAGTATCTTTGAAGGGTCTAAAACTGTCAATGAAGGTGAAAAAATGAAATATGAAATACCCCGTGAGGCATTCAAACAACGCTTAATGGATCGACTGAATTTCGTCTTTGTCGACCTTCTTCCGGCCGATAAAACCCCTGCTAAATTTGAGAATGTGGTTCATTTGAACTACTCCTCTCAGTTCAAGACGGAATTCGCTTCACAATTTCCGAATAAAAATCAAAACGTTATCGTCTTTAGTCTTCAGAAGAATGATGCCACTCCGGCCAAGGCTGCCGACGATTTAGCTGAACTTGGTTACCAGTTCGTCTACTTCTATAATGGCTCACCGGATGATGTGGTTCTCGATAAAGGTATGAATTAAAAAAAAGCCCCTCTTTCGAGGGGCTTTTTTTTTTAGTATCTAGCGAAACGGCAATTAATGTTGCTCCAGCCATTCATGAACGGGTTATAAGGATTGGTGTAGACAAAAGCGTGACGGAACTGTCCACCAGGAATGATATCTCTAAAAAAAGCATTTAGTTCCATTCCACTAGCTGTTCTTCCGAAGACATATCCTTCACAGACAATAGGCTCATAATTAGAATTAAATACCTCAGCTCTTACTTGTCCGGGGAAAACAGACATTCTTGCATTAGCTGGAAAAAATTGAGCGAATGCAGAAGTAGAAATAACAGAAAGTGAGCATAAAAAGACAAAAGCCTTAAGTTTCATAAACCCTCCTAGGGTATTTGTTAATTTTTGCCCTTATAAAAAAGAATGAAACGCTAGGTCAACTCAATATACTGACAGTTTGTCGCAAACGAGGTAGAACTCCTTAAAAAATAAGAACTTATAATGAGGTCTACCATGGTAATTCCTTCACACTTTCCGCAAGAACCCCAACTTATATGGAGTTATTTCCACGCCATCAATCAAATTCCGAGACCCTCAAAATTTGAGGATAAGATTCGCGAATACATACTAAAAGAGGCCAAGCGCCTGGGTCATACTACCGATGTTGATTCGGTTGGAAATGTTATCGTCTATGTCCCAGCAACAGCTGGATTTGAAAATCATGAGACGGTTATTATTCAGAACCATATGGATATGGTGACCGATGCCACTCCTGACCGAGATATCAATTTCAATCAGGATCCCATCATAACTTTTGCCGAAGGGGATTGGATCAAGGCCGATAGGACAACCTTAGGTGCGGATAACGGTATAGGTTGTGCTGCTGCTCTTGCCTTGATGGAAGATAAATCTGTGGAGCATCCAGCTTTGGAACTCCTTTTCACAGTAGATGAAGAGACAGGGCTGAAAGGTGCATGGGGAGTAGAGGGTAGTAAACTCAAAGGTAAAAAGATGATCAATCTTGATACTGAAGAATGGGGTAGCCTTTATATCGGTTGTGCTGGGGGAATTGATTATGAATTCAATCGCTCGCTTGAAATTCATAAATCTAAGATCAAAGGAGTTTCTCTCAAATTAACGGTCGGAGGCTTTTTAGGAGGTCATTCCGGAGTTGATATTCATGAGCAGAGGGGAAATGCCATGAAGTTTCTGATGGATTGGCTTAATTGCCTGCCACTAGGGACTTATGAGGTTTCTGAATGGAGAGGGGGAAAGGCCCACAACATTATCCCGAGAGATGCTTTTGCTTTAGTTAAAATTACCGATGCGCAGTTAGCTTCGGAAGCAGCAGCTGCTGTGAGTGATCGATGGAGATCATTTCTACCTGAGTCTGATCGCAATTTTATCACCAAGATTGAAGAAGTAGCAGAAATCGATGAAGTCGTTTCTCCTGCTGATCTTAAAAAGGCCCTTGGCTTTCTTCTGGCCTTCCCACATGGAGCTCACGCTTATGATCTGGCGAGTAATCGAGAACTGGTGGCCTTAAGTAATAATATGGCCATATCACTCCTTGTTAGAGGAAAATTCTACTTACAAAGTTCTCTGCGCTTTTTTGATCGTGGTGAGTGTGTGGGCCTTGAAAATCAAATCACATCTCTCGCCAATGCTTTTGAAATGGAAATCTCAAAAAATGGAGAGTATCCAAGCTGGAAGCCAGTAAGAGAGAATAAGCTTTTGGAACTCGTCGCTGATAAATATGAAGCGCTCTTTAAGAAAAAGGCCCGAATTACGGCTATTCATGCGGGGCTCGAGTGTGGAATTTTAAGAGATAAGATTGGGCCGATAGATGCTGTTTCCTTTGGACCCACCATTATGGGTGCCCATTCTCCTCAGGAAAGAGTTCATACGCCTTCGGTTACGACATTCTGGCAGTTATTAAAAGAAGTACTAAAGTCGCTCTAAATAAAGGAAGAAAAAATGATAGATTATGAAAACTACAAGATTATCCATCTCACCTCCATCATGGTTCTTTTCTCAGGACTTGCGATCAGTTTTTATGGAGGTAACTTCAAGCATATTAAAATCCTTACTGGGATAGCGACGCTTTTTACCTTGGTTGGCGGAATGGGGCTTATGGCACGCCTAGGGGTTGGCCATACTGAAGGCTGGCCGTTATGGATCAAGGTTAAGATGGCCATCTGGTTTATTATAGGAATCGGCGGAGCGCTCATCGCTCGCAGATTTCCTAAATATGGAAAGCCAGCTTACTTCACATGCATTGTCCTTTTCGTGATAGCTGCTATGTGTGCCAATTATAAGATGTAATTTTTGAGTGGGCGAAGGAGATCTCCTTCGCCCTTTTTTTCTTTTCTTTCCAGCTCATTCGGCCCAAAATAAATTAATGATTCATAAACTCTTACAAATATATATTTATATAATCATCATCGATGTCATCATGAGCTATTTTCCTCAGATGCGGGGACAACAGTGGGCCCAGATGTTACATAAAATTGCCGATGCTCCCCAGAAGCCCATCAGAGAGCTTATGCCAAGCAATCTCCCGATGGATTTTTCCCCTATGATAGTCATTATTTTGATTCAAATGTTAATGTATATACTGTGAGGTCATCATGGATGAGATCGAACTCCTAGTAGAAGAGACTTTCAAGCACTTCAATCACCACTTTTCAGAAGAAGAGATGAGTCAAGGAGAGTTGGTCTTTCATTATGATGAGCCCCAGGACGAGCTCCCGGAAGAACCGGGCGTTCTTTATCATGTCCAGAAATCCACCTCTATTTTTGTTATCCGGACCTATGTATCTAAAAATATTCGAGAAGATTATCAGCAGATCCTCAAATCCCCTGAAGACTATCCCAGCCTAAGACTTTTGGAAGGAGCAGGGAATGATGTTGATAAGAGGCTCAGATTTTTTTTAGTGGAGAATCCTTTTCAGGCCGAAATCATCCATGATCAGCTCAATAATCGCCGATTTCCGATCCATGAAGAAATGATGTGCAATATTTCTGATCCAGGATTTAGTTGGTGGCTAACTTCAAAAGGCGAGGGGTTTCAGCTCTCCTTTACCATGTCGGTTGCTTCGAGTGATACCACCGTGAAACTCGGGCCCTTAGGCGATCAGCAACTTGCCCTTAAAAACTTCAGAAAGCTTGAAAATATCATGACCGACGCCGGTCTTTCCCTCAATATTCAAAATGAAATGAGTCGAGTGCAATTCGCTGAAGGGGAAGAATTTCTTATGGAGGAACTCAAAGATCTCTTCCATTATGGCGTCGTGAGCGACTCCATGAAAGATCTCTTTAAGTTATTGTCTAAGAGTGTAAGTGACCACTCCACTCTTGAGATGTCCTGGTTTTATCTCCAGGAATTGGCGGCCATGAGAAGATTTTGGATTCAGATTCAGTACGATTTGTCTGATTCTTAGTGCTGGGTGCGGTTGAGGCTTTCCTCATGTTTGGCCGCTAGATAGCCCGTTACCATGAGCTGGGCCAGCATGCCTAATTCCTCATCATCAGAAATTCCATAAAAAGATTCAATATGCTGAACGAAGATTTCGACATCATCATCCTTGAGATGTTTCTCAACCATTGCCATCATACCGTCGGATTCCATCTTCTCAAGTGATTGAAAAAATGAAGTTAATATCTGTTGCTTATCGCTTGCCATAGAGAAGTCCTTCGATCTAAGTGTTAGTTATCTCAGCAGTATATACCAGATTGAGTGCATATTTCACCATTATCAACACTTAAGACGCCTTTCTTTTTTACTCACCTATAGAAGGTTAATTTACAATGCATTATGAAGTGTGTTATTCAGTGCGAAGTCGTTTATTGTTGCCTTGTTCCCACCCCGATTTAATGTCTATAGGTCTAAGTGGTTCCCAAGGTGAATTTGAGACCTTAGACCGTCTCACACATTCAAAAAGCGCATATATTTATTTTTTTCTCGAAAGGAGAAAACGCATGTCATTTATTGATTTAGGACTCAAAGAGTCTTCCCTTAAAGCTATTCAAAAGATGGGTTATGAGACGCCCTCGGAAATTCAAACCCAGGCCATCCCTGTTCTTTTGCAAGGGGATGTGGATTTTATCGGTCAAGCACAAACCGGCTCTGGTAAGACGGCAGCTTTTGTTCTTCCACTCCTCGAAAAATTAGATTTTAAATCTCCCAATCTTCAGGCCCTGATTCTTGCTCCCACCAGAGAGCTCGCCAATCAAATCAACGAAGAAATTCAGAAGTTATCTTCTTTTGAACCTATTCGTTCTATGTCGGTTTACGGCGGAACTTCGGTAGGTCTTCAGATTAAAGAATTCAAATCTAAGAAACCTCAAATCGTTGCTGGTACTCCAGGACGAGTGATGGATCTTATCGATCGTGGTGTTCTTCGTTTTGACGCTACTAAATTTGTCATTCTCGATGAAGCCGATGAGATGCTCGATATGGGTTTCTTTGATGATGTAACGGCCATCATTGCTGAAGTTCCAGAGAAAAGAATCTGGATGTTCTCGGCTACTTTGCCAGGACCAATTTCAGATCTTGTTAATAGAGAATTCTCTAATCCTGTAACGGTGCGAGTGACGAAAAAAGTTCTTACTGCCGATTCAGTTGAGCAGAAACTAGTCGTTGTTCGTCGTGATAATCAAATTGAAGCACTTTGCCGCTTCATGGACTTCTCAGAAGAGATGTACGCCATTATCTTCACCAGAACGAAGATTGGAGCGAAGGAACTAACCGATGAGCTAAATGCTCGTGGATATCCAACTGACTCTCTTCATGGAGACATGGACCAGGCTTCTCGTGATATGACGATGAAGAAGTTTAAAGAAAAGAAAATTAATCTTTTAGTTTGTACCGATGTAGCCGCTCGTGGGATCGATGTTAATAATCTTACCCATGTGATTAACTTCGGTCTTCCTCAGGATAATGAAGCTTATGTTCACCGTATTGGCCGTACCGGTCGTGGTGGATCTAAGGGGATTTCACTTTCTATCGTAGAGCCGGGAGAACTTTCTCGCGTGGGTCAGATTGAAAGAATCACTAAAGCTAAGATCGAAAGAATCCAACTTCCTCAGGTAAATGAAATTCGTGAGAAAATTCTTGAGAAATCTATCGAGCGCTTTAATGCTAAGATTGCTGGCTTTCAGGATGAAGAAGTTCTTCATTATGACGCTTTCAAGGCGAAGTTTGAATCTCTTGATAAAGAAGACCTGGTGAAGGGTATCTATGGCTTTATGTTTGAGAATACTCTTAAGCGTTACCAGAAAGCTCAGGAAATAGATGTTGCCGCTCGTCCTATGGGTGAGCGTGGAACTCGTGTCACTGCTGGGATGCAGAGATTTTTCATCAATCTGGGTAAGATGGATGGAGTGACTCCGGGCGATCTTCTTAAATTTGTGGCCTCTACCACGGGTGTTTCGGGTAGAGACATTGGAAGAATTGATACTAAAGAAAAATTCGCTTTCATTGAAGCTCCTGCTCATATGACCGACGCTATCATGGGTCTTAAGGGCGAAATGTATGGCAATCGTCGTGTAAGTATCGAGCTGGCCGAATCGACTGGTCCTCGCTCAGGTGGCGGCGGTGGTGGATACAGAGGTGGTTCTCGTGGGGGCAGTTACGGTGGGGGCGCACCTCGCGGTGGCAAACCTTCCTATGGTCGCTCAGAAAACAGAGGCTCTCGCTACTAGTAGTTGAGTAGGAAAAAAATTCTTAATCATAAGTTGTTGTAAGCACGATGCTACCCATGTTAAATTGTTAATAACACATATTTAACGTGGGCAGCTAATGCTCAAAAATACAGGATGTATTTTGCGTGGAATTAAGAATGAATCGACCAGCTCGTGATGAGTATGAAGAAGTAGAATCTCCATTCGCAAAATCATCAGATAGACCTTCTCATCGTGAAAAATTGCGTACCAGGAAGAATGTTTTCAATCGGCCTTTTGCTGCCGACTCTACAGTCGCACCGGCTGTTTTCGAAACAGTTGGTACCCGCAGAAGTATCGGTCATCCAGACCACACAGATCTTGTAGAGCATCGTCAAAGCGAACTAGCAGATGCCGAGATCGATTATCTTGAGGAAGAAGAGGAAGTTGTTGAAAAACGGCCGGCCCGAGCTCCTCGCGCTTCCAGTAAAAAGAAAACCAAGACAAAAAATAATCTTCTCACTAGGGCCGGTTGGGCCGTCATAAGTATGCTTGTCCTGAGACTAGTTTTTATGGATAGAGGAGTTTGGGATTATTTTGCTACCGAGAGAACCATCAACGAGAAAAATAATGAGCTTAAGTCATTACGGCTTGAGAATAAAGAAATCCGAGCGGAAATTTCCCGTATTCAAGTAGATCCTAATTATCAGCGATTGCTGGCCAAGGAACATTTAGGGGTTATTGCTGCCGATGAATTCCTCATCCTTTTTGCCGGAGAGTCGGTTGATACCACTTCTTCCAGTTTATAATTGCTGACGAATCTTATCGTCTAATTCCTGGGTGGAGAGTTCTAGCCTCCACTTTAACTGGTCGCCTTCCTTTATTTCTTGGGAAATTTTAGAACTCGCCTTCATTTCCAGAGCATGTCGGGACCAGACGGGGCGTGCCCGGGGGATTAGGTTGGGGTTGGCCCGTCCTTTATAGTGAGGCAGCTTGCGAATGATATCCACCACCTTAAAATTTTTATCTAAATAGATAAGGTCCAGATCAAAATAAGTATCGGGCATCCAAAAATGCTTTTCATCTTCCTCGAGATAATAAAAGAGCATCCCTTGATCATCGTCAAAATCTCCGGGCTTCACACCTGAGAGCCCTTGCTCCTGATCTTTCAGAGTGATTGCCAGAGTCGTTTTTATGATTTTTCCGGACGGAGTAATAAGCTCTGTCTTCTTGGGAAGCTCTGTCATCGTGCGTGAATTAGTCTGGCAAGACTCCAATGAAAAAAGGAGAAGTAGGGGAAGCAGTTTTCTCATGATGTTTACCTCTGATTCAGGTAATATTTAGGTACTAATTAAGAGATACGCTAGGAGCTTTCAAATGTCATTGTCGAAAAGTATTTCCGGCTCAATGAGAACCCATCACTGTGGTGAGTTGAGAGAATCGGATATTGGTAAAACCGTTACACTTTGTGGCTGGTTAAATAAGTACCGAAATCTCGGAAGTCTGCATTTCATCGATTTGCGGGATAAATATGGCATTACCCAATTGGGCTTTGAGCAGTTTAAAGGTGATGTAAACGAACTTCGTAAATTTTCTTTAGAATCGGTCATCCTTGCAACTGGTAAGGTTGCCGCCCGTCCTGATTCTGCTAAGAACCCGAATATGGCCACGGGTATAGTGGAAGTTCAGGTAGAGGAGATTAGGCTTCTTTCCTATGCTGAGGAAGTTCCATTCTTGCCTCATGGTATGGTTCAGGCGACTGAAGATTTAAGATTAAAATATCGCTATTTAGATTTGAGATCTAAGAAACTTCAAGAAATTCTTACTCTTCGCTCTAATGCAACCAGAATGGCGAGAACCTCTCTTTATGACTTAGGCTTTACTGAAGTCGAAACACCTATTCTTTATAAAACTACTCCAGAAGGGGCCAGAGATTATATCGTACCTTCTCGGGTTCATCCGGGAAAAGTTTATGCTCTTCCTCAATCTCCTCAAACCTTAAAGCAGCTTCTCATGATCGCTGGTACGGATAAGTATTTTCAAATCTGCCGCTGTTTTAGAGATGAAGATCTAAGAGCGGATAGACAGCCGGAGTTTACTCAAATTGATATTGAGGTTTCATTTCCGACTCTTGATTATATGAAAAATCTTGCAACCAATCTTGTGAGCAAAGTCTTCAATATGCCAGAAGGATTTCAAATGAAGTCCATCTCTTATGATGAAGTTATGCGAGATTATGGTTCAGATAAGCCAGATGTGCGTTTTGGTCTAAAGCACATGGTAGTGACTGATCTCTTTAAAGGATCTGCTTTTACTACATTCTCTGAAGTCGCTGAACACAATGGCGGACTTATTAAGGCGATCTTCTTTCCGCACACCATGGGAACCATGGCCCGTAAAGATATCGATGGGCTAGTAGAAATAGTTAAGCCCTATGGCGGAAAAGGGGTGGCCTGGTTTAAGGTCGAGAATGGTCAGTTGAGCGGTGGAATCTCCAAGTTTATAGATGCCAATCTTTTAAGTGCTCTCTCAGATAGATCATCTGACAAGGGTGATGGACTCTGGTTCTTCTTTGCAGATAAGAAAGAAGGAGTCGTACAAGATTGTGCCGATGCTTTGAGAAGACATTTAGGTAAGACATTCAAACTCTTTAATCCTGATGAGTATGCCTTCCTATGGGTATATGACTTTCCTTTGTTTGATTATGATGAAGAGGCGAATACTCTAGGGGCCAAACACCACCCATTCACACGTCCTAAAGATGAAGACCTCGAGCTTTATTATTCTGATGATAAATCCAAGGTGAAAGATGTTAAGGCCTATGCTTATGACATCGTTTGTAATGGATATGAGATTGGGGGAGGATCACTTCGAATATTCGATAATAAGCAACAGAGTCGTATGTTTGAGTTACTAGGACTCTCTCCAGAAGAGTGCCAACATCAATTTGGATTTTTCATTGAGGCCCTGAAATATGGTACCCCTCCTCATGCGGGAATGGCATTTGGTATGGACAGGATTGTCATGCTTCTTGCTAAAACCGATTCCATTAGAGATGTTATTGCTTTCCCTAAAACAGCTTCAGCCACGGATCTTATGGCCAGCTCACCATCAGTGCCTAATGTGGCACAAACCAAGGAATTGGGTTTTACGTGGTTAAATCAAAAGTAGCTGGTAGCGAATATCTGATCCTCTCTGATGAGGATCAGAGTTCTTTAAATGTGCATGCGACGGCCTTAAAATATTTTTATGGAGGTCGCATTGTTACAGCTACCAGTCATGTTGATACTATTGAATTACTTAACTTACATGGAAGACCAGAGCTTTTATTTGTTGATTACAACATTCTGATTAAGGAAGGGGGAAAGCTCCATTCTTTCGTTGAAAGCAGTGGACTTCATATGCCCATGATCGTTGCCCAGGAGCAGAACACAGATCCTCTTGTTCTGGAGCAATTCCCGGTTTCTTCGGTGCTTCAGAAACCCGTGAGTGTTGAGGCTTTAACCAACTTAGTAAAACAGATAACTAATGCTCCTGTATCGACTCCGAGCCATGTTCCGATTTCTATTCAAACTTTACTTCAGTTTACCAATGGTGAATTTGATTTTTATCTTAAACTCTCTGGTAGAAACTTTATCAAGATCATAAATAAGGGTGATATTTTCACCAATCAAGATGCTGAAAAACTACTGGCAAAAGGCATTAAGGAAGTTCATGTGAAAGCTTCTGATAGCCATGACCTTCTGAAGATTTGTGAAGATAGGCTTCTCATGCGAGTTAAGGAAGCCGGTAATCTTCCAGTAGAAGAAGGTGTTCTGATTGTCATCGGGGCCATCGAGCAAGTCGAATCCATTTCTAAAGCACTTGGCTGGACCAATGAAGTCGCACTTTCTGCTCAAAAAACGGTCTCCTCGGCTATAGAAATTCTTATTCAAAATTCACAGATGACACAAACCCTGAAGAAGCGTTTTTTAAACCCTTCTTCTCCCTATGCCATGCATATAGGGCTTCAAACTTATTTAACCTGTGGTTTTTGTAAACTACTAGGTTGGACTGAAGAATCTACTCAGACTAAGCTGGTTATGGCCTCTCTTCTTCATGATGTCTCTTTGGATGAGTCTTATTATGATGATATTAGGACCTGGAATAAAAAAGCGTCTAATTCCAAGATCAAAGCCGCTGAAGTCGTTCAATACAGAAATCATCCATTAGAGGCTTCAAAATTTGCCAGTACTTTGAAGGTTCTTCCTCCAGATGTTGAGAAGATTATCCTTCAACACCATGAAACGCCCGATGGGAAAGGTTTTCCTAGAGGTCTTGCATCTAATCAGATATCTTCCCTGACTTCACTGTTTATCATGATTGAAGATCTTATTGGATTTATCGGAGAAGGAAGACATATTGAAAGTAGTATTAGTGATTACTTAACTTGGGGAGAAACCAAATACTCAAGTGGGTACTTTAAGAAGATCTTCGATGTAATGAAAGAAAAAATATCGTCAGGGGTTTAAGAAAAAATGCTTTATATATTAGTTGTAGACGACGAAGCAGACATTCGGGAAATAGTTGAAATGGGTCTAAGTGCTGCATATCCTCTGGACGTCGCACTAGCTTCTTCAGGGAAAGATGCACTTGAGATTATAGAGCAGAGAGGAAAACCTGAAATTATTATATCTGATTATCGTATGCCTAATGGCGACGGTGTTTTTCTCTTTGAGTCTTTAAAAAAACTTAAATTAGATATTCCATTTGTCGTGTGCTCGGCAAATCCTTTAGCTGAATTAGAAAGTGTTTTCCCACATATAAGTGGTTATGTTCAAAAGCCCAAAATTCTTAAAGCTATTTTGAATCAAGTTGATACTGTCGTAGCAAGATATGAAGAAGCTCCTGAATATGTCCCTGTTAGAATTCCGCTTCTGCTACGTCTGGGTCAAATCGATTTCAACCTGTTTATGCGTCTTTCTAAAAAGAAGTATATTAAGGTCATCAATAGTGGGGATATCTTTCTTGAATCAGATGCCAAAAGATTTCTTAATAAAAAGCTTACTCATCTCTATATTTCTGCAGCCGACGCGGATATCTATCTCAAATCATTTGAAAAAGATCTGACATTGCTTATGTCTACCGAAGAGATTTCAGAGGAGGAGCAACTTGAAGTTTCCTTTGACTCAATCGAGGCCATCGAAAGACTCGCTTCCGTTATGGGGTGGACTCCAGAGGTCATTGAGACGGCTAAAAAAAGTGTAAGGATGGCAATCAAGAGCATAACCAAAGAGCAGGCCATTATAAAAATCCTTAAAAAGAAGTTTTCTAATCACTCCTCTGGTTATAGTAAGCATGTCACCATGCTCTCGATGCTTTCTTGTTTATTTAGTCATCATTTAGGGTGGGTTAGTGAAGCAACCCAGATGAAGCTCGCCATGGCAGCCTTGCTTCATGATGTGACTTTGGATGAGGAGTACTACAGTGATATCAATCGTTGGAATCAAAGAGCTCTCAATTTAGCTGATAAATCGCCAGAGACAATTAATTATCGAAATCATCCAATTGAATCGGCCAATCTTGTTCTTACAATGAAGAACTTGCCACCAGATGTTGATCAAATCATTGTTCAGCATCACGAATTAAAAGACGGATCCGGTTTTCCTAGAGGGATTTCCTATACTCGCATAAGTCCATTGACCGCTCTATTTATCATTACCGAGGATCTTGTAAATTTCCTGGAAGCGGTTGAGCCGGTTGAAGAAGCCATTCATTCCTACATCTCTTCGCGAGAAGACGTCTATACTTCCGGCAGTTTTAAAAAAATCTATAAGGGAATACGCGATAGTCTCACTCTAGGCAGCGAGATCTAAATATTCAGCATTCTCGGACTTCGTATTTTCATGAGTAAGAATTAATAAATCAACCGAGGGCTGATCCTTGATTGTCATTAATTGGCGATAGAGATAATCGTGATTCGCGGTGCTTTGCTCAAGAGGTGACCAGAAGGAGCTTAATCCTCCTGTGAGGCAATAAATAGCTGAATAAGTTGCGTGACGGAAGGCCGATCGAAAACTACGCTCCTTAAGTGAAACTCTGATCTTACTCACATGATGACCCCAGCTCTGTCCACTGTTCAGAAAGTAGCTAAAAAAATAATAGCTGAAGAGGACAAAGGGAATGAGGGCCATTGAGTAATTTGAGTGCATTGAAGAATAGGCTGCTTTTAAGCTCCAAGTCGGGAGGAAGTCTTTCACTGAAAGAGAGAAGACTTTGCTCGCTCCAATTGTGATGGTAGCAATAAGACAAAAGTCCAGATAATGGGCGAGATAGATTCTCCAGGCATGAACACTTTCATCTTTTAGGGAAGCATGTAAAACTTCCGCAGGAATTTTTTGAGATGAGTTGGCATAGTCCATTAGATCTAGATTTGTCATGAATACCTCTGAATAGTCTTTCGGCTATCAGAGGTAAATAATTGAGTTAAAGCTCGTGCAGTTGCTGTTTAAAATCATGCAGCTTTTGCAGGGCCTGAAGGGGGGTGAGATTCATCAGGTCTAACTGCTTTAAATTCTGCTCCAGGACACTAAGATGATCAGGTACTATAGGGGTAGGAATATTAAAGAAGGTCAATTGATTATCCGGGATAATCTTACTCAAGAGACCGCTGGCAGGTTTTTCTTCCTTCTCTTCGAGTTCCTTCAATATCTCTCTAGAACGTTTAAGCACTTCCCTGGGAAGGCCTGCGAGTTCTGCTACGTGAATACCAAAACTTTGAGTGGCTCCTTGCTCAATCAACTCATATAAAAATTGAACCTTCCCGTTTTTTTGCTCGGTTCTAACCGTGTAGTTTTTGGCCTCGGGTAAGCTATCTACCAGTTCAATAAGTTCATGGTAATGGGTCGCAAATAAGGTGATTGGTTTAAGGACTTTTACAAAATGCTCCACTAGTGCCCAGGCTATAGAGAGACCATCATAGGTAGAAGTTCCACGGCCAATCTCATCCAAAATAATAAGAGACTTACTTGAGGCGTGTCGCAGGATCTCAGCCGTTTCTGCCATCTCTACCATAAAGGTCGATTGGCCTTTAATGATGTCATCAGAGGCACCTAAGCGCGAGAAAAGGTAATCGCATATTCCCAAGCGTGCTGAGTTCGCGGGAACAAAGCATCCCATTTGTGCGAGATATTGTATGATGGCAACTTCTCTCATAACAGTTGTTTTACCGGCCATATTAGGACCTGTGATGAGTCCAAAGAAGCAGTCTTCGTTTAGCTTCACATCATGGGTAACAAAGCTATCAAGGATATTTGCCTTAATCAGTGGGTGCCAGGCACCTTTTATTTCCACCATCCTGCGATCGGCTTCGAGTGTCGGGCGCACAAAGTTTTCTTGCAGACTTATCCATGCCAGCGACTGAAAGACATCGATCTGGGCCAGTCGTTTGGCCACATCCAGAATGAGGTGAGAATTCCCTGATACTTCACTGGTGATGGATTCAAAGATCTCTTTTTCAAGCTTAATGAGTTTATCAAGAGCGGAAGTAACATCTTTTTCGAAGAGTTCAAGCTCAGCTGTGACATATCTTTCATTATTCACCAGAGTTTGACGACGAATGAAGTCCTTTGGAACTTTATAGAGATGAGATTTTGAAACCTCGATAAAGTAGCCAGAGATATTGTTATGCCTGATTTTTAAATTAGAGATGCCCGTTTTATTTCGATATTCAGTTTCTAGTTTTAAGATTTCTTCAGCGGCAGAATTTGAAAGCTTGGCCAGGCGATCTCTTTCTTTGTGCGCTCCTGGACGAATAAGATTTCCCTTATCGGCATGGGCACCCATCTCATCACTGATAGTATTTCTAATCTGGCTACTTAAGTGTTTGAGGAAATCCACATCTTTTTTAGGAAGTTTCTGGAAGAAGCTAAAGCCTTCCTGATCCATTTCTTCTTGAATGACAAAATAGGACTCGATAGCAAATGCAAGGTTTAGCATGTCACCAGCATTCACTTTAGCCGTTGAGACCTTGGCCATAATTCGATCAATATCACGAACATCTTCCAGGCGACTTCTCAAGTTCTTCATGACCTGAGGCTTTTCCATCAAAGAGGAAATAAGATCAAGACGTCGGTTAATGGCCGCGAGATCACATAGCGGATTTTGGAAGAATTGTTTTAAATGTCTGGTACCCATGGATGTTTTAGTCTTATCCATGTATCCCAGAAGTGACTTCGATTCGCTTTCTCTGTTACGAGGAAAAATTTCTAGACCTGATAAGGTGGCATAAGTCACCTTCATGCTGTCTTCATTATTGATGAGACGGAAGGGTCTTAAGTGGCTCACTTTTTCCAGTGTTTGAGTTGAAGTTACATAATAACTTAAAGCGCCCAAGGGGGAGAGGATGGAAGGTTGCTGAGCAATGATCCCGTCTCTTTGATAAGTGGGTATAAGCTTTTGAATGTAGAAGCCAGAATGCTTTTCTTCAAAATACTCCTGACTTAAATGAGTTTTAAGAATATCAAGGGCATTTAAATGATCTTCTAAGATTGGATACTTTTCCCACTGTCCAAGGTAAGAGATAAACTCCTTGGGTCTAGTCATCATGAGTTTTTCGCAAAGCTCTTCGATGGTTTTGAAATTTACTCCGAAGAAATCTCCGGTAGTGAAATCCAGAAGTACCAGCATGAAGAGACCATGGTCTTGGAAGGCAGAGGCAATAAACTTATTTTCAGTTTGAGAAGCCTTATCCAGATCATAAGGCATACCAGGACTCACGATTTGCGTGACGGCCCTTTTAACAATGCCTTTAGCGGTCTTGGGGTCTTCTACCTGTTCACAGATCACGACCTTCTTTCCAAGTTGAGAGATTCGATCGACGTAGGTCGCAGCCGCATGATGGGGAATACCCGCCATCGGTATAGGAACATCGCCTAGCTTGCCTCTCACTGTTAGCGAGATATTCAAGAGGCGAGCGGCTTCTCGGGCATCTTCAAAAAACATTTCATAGAAGTCACCCATGCGGAACATAAGGATGATGTCCGGGTATTGTTTTTTTACCTGGTAATATTGCTCCATCATAGGAGTGAGTTTTATGCCAGCATTAACCAGCGATGATAGTGTCTGATGCTCAGGAAGTGTTTGATTTTGCATGGCCAGAGGTTAGCAAAAACCGAGAAGATACGTCATCTTTTTTTGCCTTACACTCAAGGCAAAGACTTCTTTAACTATATGTAATTCCGAGAACATACTATAATAACAAGATATGAGAATTACCGATTTGCGATCAATAATCATTATTTTGTTCTATGCCACTGCCAATGTGGCGATAATCACTTTTTCTTTTACTACAGATGCTCCCGAAATTATTTCCCCACAGTCGACATCAGCGGTAGTTCCTGAATATACCGTAATAGAAAACCTGGATTACTTTCATTTAAAAAATGGAATACCTCAGCTCTCGCTGGCCGCCCATCGTATGAGTTCTGTGGGAGAGGAGATGGCAGAATTTGAAAATCCTAAAGGTGTTTATAATCACAGTGAGAAAAATAAGGCCATTCGTTATCAAGCCGAACATGGAGTCTACCGGAAAGAAAATGAACTTCTGGTGCTCAAAGGAGACGTTAAGATCAGCTCTCTTGAGTCTCAATATTTTGCCCAGAGGCTTGATTATTTTTTTAAGCGAGATCTCTTGCATGGAGTAGGTGGCGTTAAGTATATGGGAGAAGATCCTAAGACCAAGGATACCTTTAATATAGAGGCCGTTTCCATGCGGGCTCGCCCTCAAAAGAAACTGGCGACCTTTACCGGCAATGTAAGAGGGGTCATGAATCGAAAGAAAAAGTACGAGGGGAATATGAAATTTTCTTCTCGCGAATTATCCCTGGATTCAGATAAATCCCTGGCCCATCTCGAGGGCAGTGTGGTGCTCACTCGACCTTCCTATCTGATAACTGCCGGAAAAGCCGATATCTTCTTTGAAAACTATAATAAAAGTCTCAAGTATTTTGTCCTGAATGACGATGTGAAAGTGACTGAAACAGTTAACACTGCCGGAAAAATTACTCAACGTAAATCCTATGCAGAGAGACTAGAAGGTTTTGGTCGGGAGCAGAAAATGATTCTTTCGGGAGCTCCCCGGGTTGAGCAGGGCGCAGACGTTATTAAGGGGTATCGCATAACGATACGAGAAAACGCAGATCTGATTGAAGTAGATGATGCGATGTCTGATGTTCAAGTGAAACGTAAGAAAAACTAAAGGAATAGTTTAATGAACGCGAGCTTCCATGCACGAGACCTAAAAAAGACGTATAACGGACGTGAGGTCGTTAAAAACGTCAGTATTGACGTTGAGCGAGGAGAGGTAGTTGGATTACTGGGCCCAAACGGTGCAGGAAAGACTACATCCTTTTATATGATGGTAGGTTTAGTGAGAGCAGATCAGGGGACTATCAATCTTCTGGATGAAAATGTCACAGAACAGCCATTGCATGTCAGGGCAAGAAAAGGGATCGGTTATCTTCCACAGGAAGCCAGTGTGTTTCGGGAATTAACGGTCGAAGATAATATCTACTCAGTTCTCGAAGTTCGAAAGCTGAGTGATAAGGAAAGACAAAACGCTTTGGATGATCTGATTCGAGACTTTGGTCTTGATCATATTAGAAAGTCCAAGGGTAGAGAGCTTTCCGGAGGAGAGAGAAGAAGAGTTGAAATAGCTCGCTCTCTTGCTTTAGATCCTAAGTTTGTTCTTTTGGATGAACCTTTTGCAGGTGTTGATCCGCTGGCCGTCCATGACATTCAGCTGATCATCAAACGCTTAAAGCAAAAGAATATTGGTGTTCTCATCACTGATCACAATGTGAGAGAAACCTTGGGAATAGTGGACCGAGCGTACATTATGAGTCAGGGGGAACTGTTAGTAAGTGGGACACCTGAAGAGATAATCAACAGTGAAATCGCCCGTAAGTTTTACTTAGGGGAAGAATTTAAGATGTAGGGGAAAAAAATGGCGATTAAAATGAGTCAAGGGCTAAAGCAAACGCAAAGCCTCATGATCACGCCTCAGCTTCAACAGGCCATTAAACTATTGACGCTAACTCACTTAGAAATGACCACTCTTATTTCCCAAGAGATGGTTGAAAACCCAATGCTGGAAGAAATGGATGGCGAAGTTGAGTCAGGAGTAGAAGAAAAATCTCGTGACGAAATGGATGTTCAAGAAGCCACTGCCGATAGCTTTGATGGTCCTGAACTCATCGAGGGATCTCGCGATACTTTTGATTGGGAATCTTATTCTGATTCATTCAACAGCACTTCATCGTCATCTCCCAATATGAAAGAGGCAACTTCGCCGGATGATATGCCTAGTTATGAAAATATGGTCTCGAAGGGACAAACTCTTCAGGAGCATCTTGAATGGCAGCTGCGTATGGAGAGTCTTTCTGTAGAGGAATTGAATTTTGCCTTAGATATCATTGGAAACATCGACGATGATGGCTATCTGGAAATTCCTTTTGAGGAAATTATCTCACGGCATAATCTGGAAAGGGATCAATCTCTTGGTATGTTAGGACTTGTTCAACACCTGGATCCTGTAGGCTGTGGAGCACAGAATCTAGAGGAATGCCTTGGAGTACAAGCGCGCATGCTAGCTGAACGCTCACCCTTAGTTGAGCTTATCATTGAAAGAAATCTCAAAGATCTTGAGAAGAAAGATTATGCCAAGATCTCTAAAGACTTTGGTGTGAGTAAGGAAAAAGTAAAAGACGCTGAACTCATCATTATGGGTCTAAATCCCAAGCCTGGACGACTGGTTTCGGCCGATGAAACTCAATATGTGGTGCCAGATATCTTTGTGGCCGAAGTAGGGGGAGAGTTTGTCGTTCAAGTAAATGATGAAGGTGTTCCGAGACTTCGCATCTCTAATCTCTATAAGTCTTTGATCAAGAACGGCCAAAACGATGCAGAAGCCAAGGAATTCGTTCAAGATAAACTTCGTGCGGCCCTGTGGCTTATCAAGTCCATCGAGAACCGTCAAAAAACAATCTATAAGGTGGCCAATTCTATCGTGAGAACTCAGCAGGAGTTTTTTAAGAAAGGGCCTGCTTTCTTAAAGCCCATGATCCTAAAAGATATTGCTAATGAAATCGGTATGCATGAATCTACCGTTTCTCGAGTTACTACCAATAAATTCATGCACACTCCGATTGGAACCTTTGAGCTAAAATACTTTTTTAACGCCGGTATTGGCGGAAAGAATGGCGGGATCGACATCGCTGGTGAGAGCTTAAAGCTCAAGATTAAAGAAATGATCGGGAACGAAGATCCGAAAAGGCCGCTCTCTGATCAAAAAATCTCTGAACTCTTGAGTACTAAGGACATCATCGTCGCTCGTCGAACCGTAGCTAAATATCGCGAAATGATGGGGGTTGCTCCCTCATCTAAGAGGAAAAAATAACAAGGGAGAGCTGATGGCATAGAAAGAAACAAAGAACCGACACAGAGAGTGCACTTCGTTTAATTTATTTGAGGCACGTTAATTATGAAATTAAAAATCTCTTTTAAGCATCTAGACCACACTCCGGCCCTGGATGAAAGAATTCAAGAAAAATCTCAAAAGTTTGAAAAGTTCTACAAGGGCAATGTAGATATCCAATGGATCTGTTGGGTTCATGAAGAAAAACATTGGGCAGAAGTTAAAGTTCATGGTCCCAAGTTCGATTTCTTTGCCAAAGCACATGCAGACAATATGTATAAGTCTCTCGACCTCGTGGTTGAGAAGATCGAAAGACAGTTTGAAAAACAAAAAGGTCAGAAGAAAAATAGAATTCAAGAAGCTTCTAACCAGTCTCTGAAATATCTAGAGATTCAAAAACAAATCAATGAAGAGGAAAAGGTCTTTTTCGAGGAACTCGAAGAAAAATCAGCTTAAATATGAGGGCCCTCTCGCAGGGCCCTTTTTTTGCCTCAATTGTCCAAAAGAAGATATGGATGACC
>DFXX01000085.1:0-33949 GCA_002381765.1 Bacteriovoracaceae bacterium UBA4097
ATGGAGTTGGTGATCTCAGGTGTCCGATCACTATAGATGAAAAATTCCTTCTCACCCAGAGCACTCTTCCAGGCATCACTCATCTCGACAATATTGGTAACTTCATCGGCGGTGAAGCTTGAAGCGATGCTGATTTCTTTGGGGGTAGAGAGATTGGACCATTTATAAGGGGCACTGGAATTAGCACTGGTTGTAACGACCTCTTTGCTAGGCATACAACTAAAGATAAATAATAAAAAAGTAAAATTAAGGCTTCTCATTTTTCCCCATCAATTAACTCTTCTTATCGGTAAAATTGATGGGGAAATGAAATGAAAAAGATCGTTTTATTTCTGAGATTTAGCGTGATCGGCCATAAATTGCTCTAAACCTGACTTAGTTAAGGGGTGATTAAATAAACCCTCAATAACCTTGAAAGGTAGAGTTGCAGTATCGGCACCTACTAGGGCCGCTTCTTTAACATGCTGAGAGTGTCTAAGGGAAGCGGCCAAGATCTTGGTTTCAAAGCTGAAGTTATTAAAAATCTGACGGATTTCCGTAATAAGATCCATACCGGTTTGACCTACATCATCGAGTCTTCCTACAAAGGGAGAAACATAGGTCGCCCCATTTTTAGCGGCCAGAAGTGCTTGATTAGCTGAAAAAATCAAAGTCACATTGGTCTTGATATTCTTCTGGCTAAAGTGCTTACAGGCAATCATGCCATCTTTAGTCATAGGAAGCTTGATCACCACATTCTTATTGATCTTAGCAAGCTCTTCGCCTTCCTTGATCATGCCATCGGCTTCTAGGGAGATAACTTCTGCCGAAATGGGTCCGTCTACGATTTCAGCAATTTCACGAATAAGGGCAAATTGATCCTTACCGGTCTTGGCCACAAGACTTGGGTTAGTAGTCACTCCATCCACGAAGCCCCACTTGTAAGCGGTCTTAATTTCATTGATATCACCGGTGTCGATGAAAAATTCCATATAGTCTCCTAAAGAAGTCAGGTTAAAACGGCTATGTTTTGGTACAAACCTGAATCATAATAAGAAGCATGAAGACATTTGGCCACAGAAGGCTTTTTCTTTTTTTATCTCTCGTTCTGACTTGGAATGCCCAGGCGATCATCAATGTGCCAAATCTTCCGGACAAGGGAGTTCTGGCCCCGGACAATCGGGCGGCAATCGATCCCTCGGTGGATTATGAGCGCTTTAGTGGTCGCGTATCAGATAAAGATGATTCGGGGCGCGTTTTTAAGATTCAGGTGGAGAACAATAACACCAAGTTTTTCCGCTCAGGAGATAAGGTTCTTTTTAAGTTAAATCTTAAGGAGAAGCGTCCTTACTGCACGGGTTTTGTGAGAAATATTGAAGACTTTCACTTCACCGTATATGTAGAAAGTTTGGGGCCATGCTATTCCACAGACGATTATTTTCGACGAGGAACAGTTCTAAACTTCTATTCCACCATTCTTGCTGAACGGATTCTTGAGGCCAGTAAATACCGAGAGCAATTGATAGTTAGAAAAGAAGATTTTCTGACCCAATTAAATGATATCAATCATTTTATTTGGACCTTTGATCAGCAAAAGGTTAAGACGGCCGCCAGCTATGATGAAGAAATCAACCGCCTAAGACGTGAAAAACGCAAGGCCCTGGATGATCTTATAACTCTTAAACAAGAGCGCCTTATTCTGCAAAATGAACTGATGAAAAAATTGAATGAATTAGATGGATCACTTAAATACTACAGGGTAGAAAGACAGGAACTTTTAACAGACCGTTGGGAGTCTGATCATGATCTTGGTCTTCCTGTTGGACAGAGGCCTCAAGAAATCAAAAAGCAGTAATACCAACATTTTTTAGAGATCGTTATGGATAATATTACATTGCTCCAGACTGAGCTTGCTCATCACCCGGTGTATTCCACCTTTTCAAATCTATCAAGCATTCGCCATTTCATGCAGCACCATGTATTTGCGGTTTGGGATTTCATGAGTCTCTTGAAATCTCTTCAACGACACATAACGTGCGTGGAGCTTCCGTGGAGACCCTCGGCCTATCCCGCAGAGATGGTGAGACTCATAAATCAAATAGTGGTGGGAGAGGAGAGTGATATGGACCAGAGGGGCCGACCCATTTCTCATTTTGAACTATATCTTTTAGGGATGGAAGAGATTGGTGCATCGACTGTGAAAATTCGTGATTTTTTAAGTGATTTGAATCCGGAAAAGATCCCTTCTGGAACACGGGAATTTGTTCAAGGCAATCTTAAAGTAGCAGCAACAGGCCATGTAGTGGAAGTCGCAGCTTCTTTCTTTTTTGGAAGGGAGAAGCTTATCCCTGAGATGTTTGAAGCAATGGTTAAGACCTTAAAAGAAGAGCGGGTCGAGGCACCGACCTTTCTTTATTATCTGGAAAGACATATTGAAGTGGATGGTGGCGAGCATGGACCTTTGGCCATGCAGTGTCTGGATAGCTTAATTAATAATGACCCAAAACTCAGGCAGATAGCGATGGAGGCAGGGGTTAAGGCCTTGCATGCCCGGAAAAAGCTCTGGGATCATGTCTTGGCAAGTCTCGCCTAAGTTTCCTGACGAGAATACTCCACTTCATTGTAAGTAAATAACAGAAGATTGGCCGCTGATTTACAGGGGCGAGCATTGTCTGAGTGTTCTCCTATTAGCTAGCATAAACCATTAATAGAAAACCAGTTTGGATGGTTTTATGCACTTAAGGAGGATATCCATGTCCCGACTCTTTATCATGGTTACTTTGGGCTTAATGCTCGTAACTCAGGCCTTTGCCCAAGACTTAGCACTTGAAGGATTCCATTCAAGATTTAAACTCTCGCGAGATGAGTCTGGAAAGATTACCGCCATTAAACTAAAGAAAGCGATTTCTCGCTTTACCATAATGCCATTTATTGAGCAGATCAAAACTGATCTTATCAAAGAAAAAGAATCTTATATGGGACTCACCGATGCCCATAAGGAAGCGGAAGTGGATGAGCTAATGCTGGATTTGGGAATCGATCCCTACATGAAGCATGCCCAGGGTTCTGAAGAGGCCCGCAGAATCAGACAATCCCTGCTTAATGTTAAGAATATCGATGTGGAAAATGCCTTCCAGATTCTTCAGAAAAGTGGTTTTTGGAAGGAGTTTGAAGCAAAACTTCATGAAGCCTTCCTTTTCATTGATCCCACCATTCTTGCTAATTTAGAAGAGCCTCGCTTTTTTTATAAGAGACAAGTTACTTACAAAGTTGTGGTTTGGGCCTTGGAGCAAGCTCAGAAGAAGTTTTCCAGTGTTCCTGTTCTGAATATTGCGAGCTTTGTCATCGTCAGAGTTCACGATATGATGATGGAGCAGAGGCATTTTCATCACAATATGCTTCTCCACTATTTTGAGACAATCTCTGAAACTGAGCTTGGTATGACTAAGGAAGAAGTTGATCGCGCTGTCTCTTCTATCTATGAATATCGTATTGATGCCACCAATATACTTGATTCAAATCGCGCTGCTCGTGACTGGCTGAACTTTGGTATGGGGTCATTCTATGCCCAGGTCAGAATGGGGAATGCTCGACTGAAGGGCTGGGAGAGTGCTTTCAGCAATGTTCAGTTTAGCGATATCAAGAAACTAAACTTTGCTTTTGCTGAAGTTTCTGAAGAAGGTGCCCGCAAGATTTATCATCTTCATATGAATGGCCATCAGTTCACTACCAGACCGGCCCTGGCCTATGACTTTTCCGTCCCATCTCGAGTGAAAAGAAACCGCGCTCTTTTAAATATTGCTGGTGTGGCTCTAGGCTTTATTCAAATGCCTGGTTGGATTAAAGGCAATGTAGATAATTTTATTAAGTCATTCTACGTTGAGCAAGTTCGTTTGGAAGGGGCCCTGGTTGCTCATTTCGAAAGTACCGGCAATGAAGAGATGATCAATAAGATTTATTCTCAACGCGCTAACTTCTACATTCTTCGTTAATTTTGCTAATCGAAAGGGCAGGATAACCTGCCCTTTTTTTTGCCTTTATCCCTCACCAAAACTCTCTAGAATCCACGCCCATTTCTTCTTGGCCAATTAATTGTTACCTCTGATGGGAATCTTAATTAAGGTTTCTATCAAAGGATTTATGATGAAAAATAAAAAGCAATTCAGGCCAGTGGGGCCTCTCTTGATGGGGTTAAGTATTTTTCTTCTGGCCGCTTGTGGGGAAAAAAGTCAGCGGAACATACATAAGGCCATGGGATCAGTTCAAGAAGGAGGAGAAGACAACCAGTCGCAAGTTCTTCAAGGAAATTATAGGGTGAGATTTACTGCTCTTAATCCCGAGTTATCTGAGAATCTGGAGGCCCATCTGGTGGGGGAAATTAGGGATGATGAAGTAAAAGTGTCAATTCGTGGAATGAATATGGCGGAAGGAATCAGTCATCCGCAGTTTTTGTATGAGGCCCGAAGTTGCCCCACTATGGATGATGATACCAATGAAGATGGTGTGCTTGATCAGGTAGAAGTATTAGAGGCAACAGAAGGCATTCTAGTGCCTTTTGATGATGATCTTACGGAGCAAATTTCAGCAACCAATGTCTTTCCTATGAGTAGTAGTGAGGGCAGTTATGAGTATGAAGAAAAAGCTAGTTTGTCGGCCATGTTAAGGGACCTTAGAGAGACCGATGAGAATTTTGATGACCATTATATCAAGCTCTCTGAAGATGAAGAATTGGAGCTTGAAGGCAAAATTGTCATTCTCCACGGGGTAAGTGCTACAGCTCTTCTCCCGCAGACCGTTGCCTCAGAGGGAGAGCTGGCAGTCCATGAAACTGTTCCTATTGCTTGTGGGGTGGTGGAAAGAATAAATGGAGATGAAGCTCCTGTACCCACTCCGAATCCAATACCAGTTCCGACTCCAACCGATGACCAAGATCAAGACCAAGGTTCTGGAGGTAAGGGAGGGTATCATTCAGGTAAAGGGAAAGGGTTGAGTGCTACTCATCAGTATACTTACCAGGAATAAATTCTAAGTTTAAAAATCATAACAAAGATCGATTCAGGTGTTATAAGATAGAATCTTATAATCCTGGATCGATATGAATAGACGATTTAAAGCTTTAAGTTTCATCATCATTATTGTTGTCATTCTCTTGGTATTTCTTGTTAAGGCTTCCTTTACACCCTCCAGCAGCGAGTACCGGCCTCAAGTCACCTGTGAAGAGCGCATGCCTGCTTTTAGAGATTGTAAAAGCTCTTTTCTCTCAAGTGCGGATTCAGATAGCTGTAAGAGAGCTTTGATTCAAGATTATCAGTCAGGCCTTTATCGACCTTTAAACTTTCATCTGCGGGGGATTATTCCTGATCAAACCTGCGAGGAAATTAAAGAGAATCTTTTGGAAGGTATGCGCTCGCTTAAAACGGCCAGGTCTTCTAAGTTTTATCGAGGAGTCATGCACTTTCCTGCTTTAGATGAGTTGCGCTCAGGTGATTGTTTTGTGGATTTAGGATACATGTCCATGACGGTAGATGAGGAAGTGGCCCAGGTATTTACCCATACTGAAGATGAAGAAGTCACCAAGTATATATTTGAAATTGAAACTCATTCCGCTAAGGCCATTGAGGCGAGAGGTACTACGGAGCAAGAAGCCGTTATTTTACCGGGAACTCCTCTCTTACTTACTCGGATTAATCATGAGGAAGAAAAATTTGAAAAGAGGTATTTTTTTAAGGAAGTAGATATCATAAAGTGCCAGAACATCCTGCACTAGAATTCTTATTGTTCTTGATAGATCATTTTAACCGTCATTCCCCCATCGATGATGAAATCCTGGCCAGTCACAAAACTAGAATCACTGCTACTTAAGTATAGGGCAAGCTTAGCGATATCCTTGGGGACACCCACTCGTCCCGCGGGATGCTGGCGGTGATCAACTTCACTGAGCTTTTCATGGGGATCATGAATCCAGCCAGGACTGATGGAATTAACCCTGACTGTTGGGCCTAAGCTAATGGACATGGCCCGAGTTAGAGAGACGACTCCACCTTTAGCGGTGGAATAGATCTCGGTATGAGGCTCGCACATCTGGTGGCGCGTGGAGGAAATATTAATGATGGTGCCCTGTGATATCTTCAGAAGGGGGATGGCGTATTTAGACATGAGAAAGACGCTGGTGAGATTGGTACCAATGATCTTATTCCACGCTGAGAGTTCTAGTTTGTGAAGTTCTTTATTATAGGGATCTGCCTGGGCCCCGTTATTAATCAAGACGTGGAGCTCTTTAATTGCAAGAAAGACTTTTTTAATATCTTCTTCTTTTGAGATGTCACAAGTTATGGGAGTGAAGTTCTCTTGCCCTTCTTGGGGCCTGAGATCCACTCCATACACATGATACCCTTGTGAGATAAACTCCCTGCAAAGTTCTTGACCAATTAGTCCACTCGAGCCTGTGATAAGAGCAACTCTTCTCATGCCTTCTTTTTTATAGTTCCTATTAAGAGGATGGCAATTTGCACGGCAAAGAAGCTACCCAGGAAGATGGCCCCGCCTTCAGAAAAGCCATAAGAGTGAAGACCGGAAGCGAGAATATAGTTCACGCCAAACCAGGCCATCATTACACTCATAAAGGCTCCGGCCACCAGGGCGACAAAGCGGTGAGCAGGAATCCATGAAGTATAGCGACCATGGAGGATGGCCATATAGATGAGAAGAACAATAAGTGACCAAGTCTCTTTAGGATCCCAGCCCCAGAATCGACCCCAAGAATAATCGGCCCATACTCCACCCAGGATGATACCCGCCGCAAGAAGCACGACACCAAACTTAATACTGCTATAAATGAGATCGGCCTGATAGCGATATTCCTTAGAAGAGACTTCAAAGAAGCGGCTTCTAATCAGAATAGCATTGGCAAGAATCCAGGAGAGTGCCAGTGCTGCATAAGAAAGAATAATAGTTGTGACATGGGTCGAGAGCCAGAAGTTATCTCTTAGTACTGGCACTAGTGGGGAGATACCAGCATCCAACATTCCATGAGCAAAACGCATCATCATTAGGCTCAAAACATTGTAGGCCAAACCTGCAAGTAAAAAGATTATCTCTTTCCTGTAAAGGGTGATGATGCAGGAAATGATTAGTGCGCCAAAACCCGAAAACATTACTGTCTCGTACATATTCGTCACAGGGGCCCTACCTGAGATCATCACTCTCATGGTCATGGAAATGACTTGTAGGATTATAGAGAGTGCCGTGAAGATAAGTCCCGGTGTCTTATTCTTAAGTCCAAAGAGCAGAAGTATCGCCATAATGGCCGAGAGCATGGCCCAAAGAAAGAGATTCCATTTAAAGTACTTAAGTTCTAGAAGATAATCATCACCTTGAACCCTGGTATATAATTCCCGCGCTTCATTAAGTGCATACTTCACAGGATTATCGCTCTTTTCTTTAGCTTCTTTCATGCGAGTTTCGGTTAAGAATTCAGCAATTGGCACAAAGTCCAATTTATCGCCTTTCTGAACCGGAACGGTCCAAGCGCGGGCCTCGACTACTGCTCCATAGGTACGAAGCCTTTGATTTACGCGATTGAGCTCTTTTTTATAGGAGTTATTCTCCTTTAGCTGGGCCAATTCTGTTTCGATCTCGCCCACTTTTCCAATAAGGGTATCCACGGCAATAGATGTTGAGTTCTCATCCATTCCTAGAAATTTTCTCACATCCACATGATCCACTTTCACTTTTATGGGGAGATTTAGTGGCATGCCGAAGGCCTTGAGAGTCAACTTACAGAAAGCATCTGTGGCCGAAAGATTATCGACCTTGGAGTCTCCAGTAACAAACTTAATGGTCTCTTCTGCCAGCACATAAAGAGGCTTAACTCTTCCGCCGGCCTGAACAGGTTGCTTTTCCAAGTCAGGATTACATAAATCCATCTGCGCCTGAGCACTGAAGCTTATAAGAAGGAGAAGAGAGAGGAAGGTCTTAAGCACGTGTCACTCCCGGTTTTTGAATGTGTTTTCGTCGTAAGAAGTAATGCCAGATTGAACCCAGAACCAGTAAGAGAGAACCCAGATATTTCCAGAATCTTCCCGGATCAAAGTTCACACTTAACACACTTCCAAAGGGGCCTTGCTGAGTTTGAAAATAAGACGCCTGATAAAAAGTAAAGTTTTCATGTTTGAGCGGATTGTTCATATAAATATGATGTTTGCTAGATCCCTCATTACCCTTAAAGAGAGTGACGAAGCTCTCAAAGCTTGCCGGGTTACTTGTTCCCGGATCCGTATCCATTTTAAATTCATCCAGCACGAGTTCATAAGGAAGAACGATGGATTTCTTGCCAAGACGGAAAGTTATGCGCTCTCCATTTTGATTAAAAGCTATGGGGTCCTGGGACTTAACCCAAAAGGTTTGCCCATTGACCTCTACTTGCACCGCCTTCATATCACCCATAATGACCTGACCATTTTCCTGAACTGGCTTAATGTAGTGTGGGGAGAGAGTGGGATAAGCATCTTCTCTATGCTCCAGCAGTCTGAGCTTAAATCCCATCCAGGGGAGATCAATTTCTCCATTAAGCTCAATGGGCTTAGCGATCCATTTCTTGGTCTCTTTATCAAAATAGGCGGCTTCTTTTCCAAAAACAAAAATATGGGCAGAGTTTTCAAAAAGCTTTTTACTAAAGATACGGTACTGAGAGTTTTCGTTAAGCTCCATCTTCTCATTTAGAGGTAAGGGAGACATGGAAGGCAGAAAAGAGAGAACCTTTCCATCAAATTCAATTTCAAAGCGCTCTTTCCCACCCATGCCTTTAGATTTTTTAATATGCTTTTTCTGAGGGGCCAAGCAATCCTGAGTTTGACCATTCCAGACGATGAGACCTTCTGGATTCTCTGCTGAAAAGCAAGGGGCCAGGGTACTTGGCATGTAATGGACATTAAGAAGACCCAGCTTCATGGTGTTATTGAAATCAGAAAGGGGGTGAAGAGTAAGAGTGAGAAATTCTCCGAAGTTCTCATTATAAAGCCGATAGCGAGAAGAGGACTGACTACCTTCTTGTATCTTTATGGGAATCCATTCCAATTTATCTTCTGAGAAAGGAAGGAAAGTCTTGAGCTTAATTCCCTCATATTCCAGATCGAGATCTTTAGGACCGGCCACATAAGGCATATTAACTGAGACTTCACGGCCTTTAGCTGGAAACTGAATCTTCAGCTCATCTTCATTTATTTGAATCTCCCGACTAGGAAGATTTGGTGCCAGAGTAATAGTTCCGTCAACACCGGACTGATAAGTAACCCATGATCCGAGAAACAGAATGATGAGTCCGGCATGAATGACGTAAAAGCCATAGAGATGCTTTTTAGCAGGCAATCTGATCAAAGTGGCAAAAAGAATGGAGAGGAACATTCCAAACTGAATGGCCATGAATGGAAATGATTTATAAACCAGTCGATTTGCGTATTCAGTCCCGTGATAGGATTCCATAAAGGTCCCATATCCCAGATAAATGGCAAAGAGGGTGATGATCACCACAGCAAATTTAAGGTTTCCGAAGAAGAATTCTACTTTTTTATAGTAGGTAACGATTTGATTATTCATAAGGGCCACAATTTCTCATGACCGGGAAGATTTGTCACGGATTCTGGAGAGCTTTTAGTCCCCAAATTGCGAGATAGAGGATGGGCTGATGAAGGAGGTAGATAATGAGAGAGTTTCTTCCCAGTGTGTTCAAAAAAGTCACGGAAGGAAGCGAATTGAGTCTTTTCACTTTTGCTAAATAAGGCCCTGTAAGCATTCCAAGTAAAATTGCCCAAAACCATGGGTAGATGGGAATAAAGTCCATAGAGGGTTTTTTAACGATGGATGAGACCCATTTTATATCGAAGTCGAGAACATATTGGCCAAGAAGAATAAGACCTAGTAGGACCCAAGATATTTTGCGATGGTTCACAAGAATAGCAGCGAGAATTGAGCCTACAAGAATACAATGGAGTGTGCCAAAAAAGATCCATTGAGTGGGAAACAGAAAAAAAGTGCTCAGACTAATAATAAAGGCGGCCAGACCTAGCTTGAAGCTGCGCCTTCCCAAAAAATCCCATCTTATATTAGGACAGTGAGTATAGTTAGTGGAAGCACCCACGCAGAATAGGAAAGTAAAGGCAATCAACCGAGGAAAGCCAAACCAAAAGCCCTGGGAGAAATCCCAATCCACAAAACCGAAGATTTGAAGATCATAAGAGGCATGAAAGATGATCATCCATAANNTAAGAGATACTTTTCCCAGGGCCTGATTGGAGAGACCCAGACTTGAGAGAGGGTGGATAATCCTCGGGGTAGGAATGGGGTAGGAGCATGCCCCTGTCAAGGTCACCTGAACATCTTTAAGTGACCCCAGGGAAAAGCTTCCGTGATGATCAAATGACCAGTCTCCTTGAGAAAATAGCTGAAAAGAGACCTCTCCAGTTTGATTATAAAAAAGAATTTCTGATTCGGTATGACTTTCTAGAAAAGACAGGGCCTCTCCTAAATTAAACAGCTCATGATCCCTTCTTCCTCCTAATAAACCCCAAAAGTGAAGCTTATAGGAGAGTTGTGTCGAAAAAGCACTAAGGGCCAGGGCCAAGTCCGACATATCTTTTTCAGGGGGATATTTAAAAATATGCTCACAATGAGTCAGAACTTCCTTATGAGAATCCCCGTCTCCAACCCATATATCTATCCTTTCCAGATATTTGGCCCCTCCATCGATGGCCAGAAGAGGATATGCTTTAAGATGTGATGGAACTAACGGCCCCATGGGTCCAATCAATGTCCATTCCGTCTTATTCAAATACTGTTGTGGTAGCTTCATCATGGTTTTTGCTTTTTATTGTCTATAACCTAGTTTAATTTGAATGGAACTATGAGTATAGGAGATAAGATGATCCAAATAAAATCCCAAAGGGCCCAGAAGCTTTTAGGTGAACCAAAATTTTTTAAAACTTCCCCATCAAGTCAGATGCGTTCTTATCCGAGTGGTGAATTCACAGTTTCTGTCGAATTAATATGCGAGGATAACATTGTCAAAAATTTGTCATTTTATGGTGAGCTTCCCGATTGGCAAAGAGTTCTCCTGGAATCTTGGGCCTTTATTATGATTGGCAAAAACATTTCCTTTTGTGATCAAATCACCATCAGAGAGTGCGAAGCCTTTTTGCGCGACCGGAATTCCGAGGTGGCCGTGGAGGGAATGGAGGCAGATAAAGAAGCAGATTTCAAACGCCTGTTCACCTGGATCAAGCAGCTTGCTCATAAAAAGGAAGTTCAAGTTTACACATTCTCCTCTCAGAAAGGACCTTTTCGAAACCTTAAGCTAGCGGACAAAGTCCGCGAATTGAAAGGCTTTTTGAACTCTCCAGAGGTGGCCTCACTTTATCAGGGAAAGCTTCTACCAGTACTGCTCGAAGTGGATGACCTCACGGTGTATCTTGAAGTTTCTTATCAGTCGCAAGAGGAACGTGCCTTGTTTGAAGAGCTTCATACCATGGGTGTTGAACTCTTCCAGGAAGAGAGTTTGAACTTTATTCCTGATGCCTAGTTGGGACGGACATGAAAATTGTGTTTGATTTATAGAAAATTTTATTACTACAATAGTGCTAGAGTAAGTTAGACAAATACTTTGCGAAGGATATGGTAGAAAAAGTGCTGACATTTAAAGAAGCTAAAAAAGAAGAAGAAGTCGTCAACCTCTCAAAGTTTGACATCCAGGCCTTTACCGATACTCAGGATTTTTCCTGGAGTCTGGATAATATTAAGAAAGAAGTTAAGACTGGTTGGAAGCTGTATTCAGTAACCGCCGAAGAAGAAATAGTCGCAGCCGTTCTCATGAAAAAAGACGGAGATGTCCTTTTCACGAAGAATACCCCGATCAAAATGGCCTTTCAGGGCAATGGTTTTTCACATCAAATTAAAGATTTTTACGAGGAAGAAGCTAAGAAGTTACAGATTCATAAGGTGGTTAACTACTGCCCGGTGGATAATTTTCGCATGATTGCTCTGAATGAGAGTCATGGTTATAAGAGAACTGGAAATGCTTTTGGAATTGCTAACAACATCATTGAATGGGAAAAAGTCCTGTAATATCGCTTATAAACCAAAGGGAAACCATTCCCAATTTGACGGAGGAAGAATTTTATGGCTAAGAAGACAACAAAAAAAGCTGCTGCTCCAAAAGCTACAGCTAAGAAAGCAACTGCTAAAAAAGCTGCTCCAAAAGCTACAGCTAAGAAAGCAACTGCTAAAAAAGCTGCTCCTAAGAAGGCTACAGCTAAGAAAGCAACTGCTAAGACAGCTGCTCCAAAGAAAGCTACTGCTAAGAAAGCAGCTGCTCCAAAAGCTACTGCTAAAAAAGCGGCTGCTCCAAAAGCTACTGCTAAGAAAGCAACTGCTAAGACAGCTGCTCCAAAGAAAAAATCAGCTCGCAAGCCTAACGCTGCGTTTATGAGACCGCTTAACCCTTCTAAAGAACTTGCTGAAGTAGTTGGATCAGCTCCAATTCCTCGCACTGAAGTTATGAAGAAAGTTTGGCAATACATCAAGAAGCATGACCTTCAGGACTCTAAGAATCGTCGTGCTATCAACGCTGATGAGAAGCTAAAAGCTGTATTCGGCGGTAAGAAGCAAGTTACTATGTTCGAAATGACTAAGCTTGTTTCTAATCACCTTAAGTAATCTCTAGCAGAAATTCTTAAAGTTATGGGGCCGCCTTTGGGTGGCCCTTTTTTATTGCACTGATAGGTACTTTCCTTTTCAATCCTATTTTTTTCAGCGATGATGGTGCATCTTGTTTTCAAGGAGATTGAATGAAAAAGACGTTATGCATTTTGGGAATGATTTCCCTCTTTCTTGTTGGTTGTACTAAAACTAAGACCTATGACACCAAAGAACTCTATCTAATTTCTCCGTCAAAAGTATCGGGCTATGATCCTATTATGGCGTCTGATATGTATTCTGCTAATGAAATTGGTAAAGTCTATGAAGGTCTTTATGAATTTCATCCCTTCATCAGACCCTATGAGCTGATGCCGAATCTGGCCGAGTCTCTCCCTGAAGTAAGTAAGGATGGATTGACTTATACCATTACGTTAAAAAAAGGGGTACTTTTCCATGATGATCCGGCCTTTGAAGGCGGGAAAGGTCGCGAGATGAAGGCCCAGGACTTTGTTTACTCTTGGATGAGACTTGCTGATCCTAAGCTTCAGAGTAAGGGGTGGTGGCTATTTGATGGTAAGATCGCAGGCCTCAATGAATGGCGTGATAAACATGTTAAGTCTGAAAAGACCGATTATTCAGAAAAAATAGAAGGTTTAAAAGCAGTGGATGACTACACCCTTCAGGTGAAGCTCGTGAAGCCCTATCCACAATTTCTTTACGCTACGGTTATGCCTTATGCTTTCGTAGTTCCACAGGAAGCAGTTACTCATTATGGTAAGGAGTTCCTTAATCATACTGTTGGAACTGGTCCATTCTTACTTGGAACTTATGATAATTCTAATAAGATGATCTATACCAAAAATCCAAATTTCAGAAAGAAGCCTTATCCTAAAGATGAGTTGGCCGCTAAGGGAGTTACCGTTCCTTTAGTCGAGAAGATTACGGTTTATGTAATTCCAGAGTCTCAACCAAAGTGGCTCTCTTTCCAGAAGGCCAATGTTGATCTAATCGAGATTCCAAAAGATAACTTTGATCAGGCCGTGGTAAACGGTGGTCTCTCTCAGGAATTAAAAGACAAGGGAATCTCTATGACATCAGCTCCTATGCTTGATGTCACCTTCTATGCCTTTAATCATGAAGATCCGTTGTTTAAAAACAATGTGAAGCTTCGTCAGGCCATGTCTCTAGCTTATAATAGAGCTGAATCTAATAAACTCTTTTACAATAATACTGCCCTTCAGGCCCATGGAGTTATTCCTCCAGGTCTTGGTGGATACCGGGAAGATTTTAAAAACCCTTATGTTGAACATAACATCGAGAAGGCCAAGCAGCTTTTAGCTGAAGCTGGCTATCCGGGTGGTAAGGGGTTACCAGAGATTACCGTTCAGACTACCAATGAAACAGTATCTCGTCAGATGCTTGAGTTCTTCACCAAGAGCATGGCCGATATTGGCATTAAGATCAAAATCGGAACCAATTCTTGGCCAGAGCTAGTGAATAAGGTTTCCAAGAAGCAGCACCAGATGTACACAATGGCATGGGGAGCTGATTATCCGGATGCTGAGAATTTCCTTTCTCTTCTATACTGCCCAAACCAATCGCCTGGTTCTAACGGTTCTAACTACTGTAATCCTAAGTTTGATGAGATGTTTAAGAAGGCCACGACTATGCAAGAGTCGCCTGAGAGAAACGCTCTTTATCAGCAAATTAATGAGATGGTTTCTCAGGAAGTTCCGTGGATATTTGGCTTTCACAGAACCAGATACTATCTGACTCATAAGTGGCTTGAAAACTTCCAGTATATGGAATTCAACCACACCCAGTTTCAATATTTAGGTATTGATCTAGATTCTAAGAAAGAACTCAGTTCTAAGTTCTAAGTTCTAAGTTCTAAGAAGCCCCTTAAATGGGGCTTCTTTTTTTGTGCTCACCAGAAATTAAATACTATGAACCTTTTGGTACTGTTCAATTTTTTGAGCATCGAGAAGCTGAGGAGCTAGATCTGATTTCATAAAGTCTTGGCAGTGAATGGTAGGATTTCCTTGAGGAAAGCTGCCCTTTCCCCCATAGAACTGAGTGCACTGATCAATATAAAAATCCAAATACTCGGGAAAATGCTGCTTAAAATGCGAAAGGATCACTCTCTTCTTTGTGAGGTCTAAAGAGTTTAGGATCTCATCAGGCAAGGGATCCATAAGCTTCATCCAGGCTAGAACCGATTCCCTTCTTTGTGAATTTTTTCCTAATTCCCTCAGTCTATTCCAGGAATAATTAAAGAGCTCTCCTTGTGAGGGTCGCTCCAGAAGATAGGCAGTGTAGAAGAAATCACTTAGCTTCTGATCGGCCTTTGATTGCACGTCCAGAATCTTAAAGGCAAGTTCACGGTCCCCATACTTCTGGGGGCTTTTGAGGCGCTTTCTGGCCTCTGCGATAAGGTGAGGTAGGCATTCCGGGTGTACGGTTTGGTCAATCTTTTTAAGAAAGTCACCTTTGGGGCCCAAGCGAATATAGTCAAGTTCAAACTTCTTCCAGAGCTCATCCATGGCAAACCCTTCCTTACAGTAGAATTCACTTAGGGGACTTTTAAGGGCGACTGAGAGAAAGGTCCAGGGGGCCAGGGTTGGGTGAGTAAGAGGTCCAGTAAGCTCTGCTAGCTTGAAAGCAGTATCAGGATCGGTTGGGTCACTTTCCCAAAAATATTTAAGATCCTCGAGACAGGGATTATTGCCCTTCAGGCAGTCTTTCAGATAGCGCAGACCAATTTCTTGCCTACGTGCCCGATAAAGATCATCCCCTTTAATAATAGGCCAACGGTATAAGTTCTCTATTTTCTTATAATCAGCGGCCTTAATTACAGACTTATTAAGTGTTTCCTTAGAAAGGAGATCGGCCATTTTGATGACCATGCCTCTCCAGGCCTCTTGTCTTTCACTTGGGCGGATATCCAGGGCATGTACAAAGAACTCCTCATGCCCACCTTCACTTACCAAGGCTTCTAAGTCGGCAAGGGAATAGTTTCCACCCCAAAGGGTGGTGGCCAGAAAAAAAGGGGCCATGAATAAGAAAAATTGGGCCATAAATATATTCTAGGGCTTCCTTAAAGAAGCCGTCAAATTATGAGTAGGGGAGACTATGAAAGAAATCATTTTAAAGGTAGATTGAGGGTCTATCTTTGGAGGGTAAAGTGATTAACGTCGGTGTTCCAGTTGTTACCAAGCGCTTAGTTAATGAAAATTGGCAAATCTCATATTATGTCGAATTCGAGCATGTTTTGTTCCATTCAGGGAAAACTTCTCCTGAAGTAGAAAAACTCATTCAATTCACCAGAGAGCTTAATTATGGCCGCGGGTTCAGAAGAGAGATTACCATCGATGGTTTTCCTTTTCTATGTGCCGTAAGACCGGAAGAGAAATCGGTCTATATTGGTACTCGCAGATTAAGTCGCGAACTCTCACTCATGAAGCTTCATGAGGTAAACCCTGTTGTTGATAAAGAAGTTGAAAAGGAGTTCTTTAAGTTAAAAGAACATGTTGAAAAAATCAGCACCCTTTCCTCCGGTCAGTTTCCCTCAGAGATTGAATGGGTTTCTTTTGAAAGAAATCTTCCTATCCTCTGGAATACCGATCAGTGGATCGATGTGAATGAAGAGTCAGGAGAAATTCTTAAACAGTTGGTCAAAAAAACCTCGGACTACCGCTCAAGCCTTTTTGAGAAAGTTTCTGATTATGGCCTCGGTCTTACCGCCCAGTATGATCTTATTCGTGTCCACCTTTTGAAGTTTCTTGCCCTTCTTCCGTCTTTGGATCACGATAAGCATGGTAGCGAAGTTAAACGGAATCTTTTAGAGAGCTTAAGACGCCTGCGTGAAGATTCCGAAAAACTTCTGATTCAAAAAAAACGAGGTGCTCGACCTCTTCCTACTTACCTGAATATTCTTTTTGCGGTCTGCTTTTATATTTCTCAGTTCATTCCTCCTTCAATCCTTGCAAGTGTTGTCCGTTATCTTGTTAGGAAAATGGCCAAGAGATTTATTGCCGGAGAAAGTATTTCTTCTTCTCATAAGACGCTAAAGGCCTTGAGAGGAAGTAATCGGCAGGCAACTCTCGACCAATTAGGAGAGCTAGTAGTTTCTGCTAGAGAGGCCGATGAGTACTTTGAAAAGGTGCTTCAGCTTATTCACGGATTAAAGCAGCACATCCCGCGCGGGGAGAAGAATTCTGCCGGAATACTAAACGCTCACGTCTCCATTAAAGTATCGGCCTTAAGTCATGACTTCCGACCTCAGGCCTTTGAGGCCACCTATGAAAAAGTAGCTCCCCGTCTTAAGCGCATCCTGATGGAAGCGGCCAGAGAAGAGGTCTTTATCAATGTGGATGCCGAGCACTTTAACTACCGCAATTTGGTTTTTAAGATCTACAAGAAAGTGCTATTAGAAACTTCTGAGCTCAAGGATTACGCCCAGACTGGAATTGTGGTTCAGGCCTATCTCCGAGATGGTGCTGATCATCTTCAAGATGTGATTGAACTTGCTCGTAAGCGAAACATCAGAATGCCTATTCGATTGGTTAAGGGAGCATATTGGGATGCTGAAACTATTGAAGGAGAGGCCCATCAGTTTATTGCACCTCAATTTCTCAATAAAGAAGAGTCCGATCTTCACTTCAGGCAGCTCGCTTATTTAACTCTAAAAAATCACGAGTATATTCAACTTGCCATTGCTTCCCATAATCTTCAGGATCACGCCTTTGTTGAAAGTGTAAGAACACTACGTTTTCCTCAGGCCCCAGTTATTGAGCATCAGTGTCTGCACATGACATATGAGGCCCTCTCTCATGGATTGGCAAAAATGGGCTGGCCTACACGAAATTATATTCCTATCGGGAACCTCCTGGTGGGAATGGCCTATCTTGTGAGAAGAATCATGGAAAACTCCTCTCAAGTAGGAATTCTTTCCATTATGCGCTCTCATCAAAAGGCCAATGGACTCATCTCACCGGTGGAAGTTCTTAAAGAGAAGAAGAAAAACAGCGCCATGATTCTGGATTCTTTCCTGGTTCAGCTCAAGAGTGACTTCTACCCCGTGCGGCCTTTAAGACTTCATATCGATGAAGAAAGAAATGAACTTTTTAAAGAAATGCATAAGTTTGAGCAAAAGTTAACCTTTTCTCAAGAAGAGTACTGCTTATCCAAAGACGAGAGAATTATTTGCAGCTCTCGGCCGGAACTTATTGTGGGAACTCATGTGGTTAATAATGTGAGTGATGCTGTTAATGCCGTGGAAGCCGCTGAGAAAGGACTGCAAAATAGTTGGTGGGGCAAGCAGTCTATGGCCCTCTTCCGGGTTTCAGTCATGCTTAAAGCAGCAGATCTTATGCTGCTTAGGAGAAATGAGCTCGCTACACTTATAATCTATGAGGCCGGTAAAACCATGACCGAGTCTCTGGCCGATGTGGATGAGGCGATCGATTTCTTAAATTATTACGCCAGACAAGAGATATCCATTCAGCTTTCAGGAATTAAGGTTACTAATCGCGGAGTGATTACCGCGATAGCTCCTTGGAACTTTCCCCTAGCAATTCCTTGTGGCATGAGTGTTGCTCCGCTTGTAGCGGGCAATGCTGTTATTTTAAAACCTGCTGAGCAAACGCCCCTTATTGCAGAAGAATTTCATAAACTTCTTCTTGAAGCTGGTGTACCTGCCGAGATTTTTCATATTATTCAAGGAGATGGTGAAATCGTGGGCGCTCCACTGGTCACTCATCCAAGAACTGCAGGCATTGTTTTCACGGGATCAAAAGGCGTGGGACAATGGATCTACCGCAATGCTGCTGATAAGACCCTAGATCACTATCATCATCAGATTCCTATGCAGAAAAAAGTTATTACCGAGATGGGTGGTAAAAACGCCATCATCGTCACCAATAACTGTGAACTCGATGAAACCATCTCTGGCATTCTGTATGCGGCCTTCGCTCATGCGGGTCAGAAGTGTTCAGCAGCTTCACGTATTATCGTTCATAGCGAAGTCAAAGATGCTCTGGTTAATCGTCTGGTTATGGCCATCAAGGATCTAAAAGTCGGTGACTCTACCGATCCAGCAACTGCTGTGAATCCTCTAATCAGTGCTCTAGACCAGGAGAGAGTTAGAAAATCCGTTGAAGAGGCCAAGGAAGAGGCGATTAAGGTGAAGGGTAAGATTCTTATCGATCGCTCATTTGAAAAGCTTCCCGGGTTTTGTGTGGGGCCGGCCCTCATTGAACTTCCTATGCAGCAAGCTAGAAAGAAAGAATCATGGGCCCAGAGAGAAATCTTTGGACCAGTTATTCATTTGGTCGAGTTCACCTCACTTATTGAAGCTGTAGAAATTTTTAATGGAACTGAATACGCTCTTACTGGGGGGATCTTCTCACAGTCTCAAGATGATATCGATTTCCTTCTGAAGTTTCTGCGTGCTGGAAACCTCTATGTGAATAGGCCTAATACAGGTGCGCGTGTTGCGATTGAGCCATTTGGGGGCTTTAAACTCTCAGGAACTGGGCCCAAGGCCGGTGGACCAGAGTATGTATCTCAGTTCCATTTCCCATTAAGCTCTCAAGAGATTCAGGCCCATGAGGGCCAGTGGGCGGCCGATAGTGGCTATCAATTATTTACTCCTCGTCCATCCCTAATCTCTGTTAACGGAAGGCTTCAGCGCTTCAGTACCTTTGCTGCTCAATTCCTTGATAAATATGAGCTCTTTATGGGGGCCATCAATGAGAAGGAAAAGGCCCAGCTCGGTTCATTTGTAGAGTGGATCAAGGAGCATCTTCAGCATCATCTTTCCCATAGACATCTTAATCATGTGATTCCAGGACAACTTAGTTACAATGATAAATCCATGATCAAAGAGGCGGGCCTTTTTGTGACTGTCTCTGGAAAACCAAGCATCAAGGCCATTCACTACCTACTTGCAAGTATGTCACTTGGTTGTGGCCTCTCCATTGCTTGTGTGACAGAGGCCAGTTATGAGACTTGGAGAGGAATTATTGAGTTGGCCTGGAAGGCAGGCTTCTCTAAGACCAATTTGGATCTATCGCTAGTTTCAGATAAAACTCTTGCCAACATCTTCCAGGAGCCTAGCTATAGTTTTGTCTATGCCGGACATTTTCCGCAATATCATAAAGTTCTCTATAAGGGATTGCTAGACGGTAAGGCGCTGGCGGAGAATATGCGTTTAATCCTCTCTGAAAGTGATGGAATTTCTTTAGAAACTCCTCAATCGATTTTGGATCAATTCATCTGGACGCGCTCTTTGGCAGTCAATACCATGAGGCATGGCGCTCCATTGGAAATTTTATCTAATTCATAAACTGAATAAGTGACTGAGGCTAAGGAGATTTTTCTTCGAAGCTGAAGTCACTTTTTTCTTTATTAAGTTCCTTATAAAGGGAGCTTTCGCAAAAAGTACTTCTCGCATAATTCATGCAGCGACTGATCTCGGTTGGAGTCTTTTTCTCCTTCATAAGTTTCTGCTGCTCTTTAGTAAGAGTGATAAGATTTTCCCTTAGAAGATCGTCTATATATGAACAAGTACAGTTCTTATCACAGGAACTGACAAGATCATTAATGGCCTCAGGGCTGTCCAATAAGGACTCCATATCTTCCTGAACAACATCCATACGTGGCCTTATGGTTCTTAGGAGAAGTGAGGCCTCATCGGTAGTTGGCACACAGGCCAGGGGGGCCATCTCAAGATCGAAAATTCGTGCCAAGAGGTCTGTCCCGATGATCAGCTCCTGGGAAGAGAATTCTTTTGGAGCAGCGGGATTATGAGGCCCTTCTAGATGACTGCAGCCCACCAGGGTAAGTAGTAAAAGTGCTAATACTTTTAAGGACATACTTTTTCCACCCCTTCATTCATTTGCGTTACGATTTCATCAAGGGTGCAGACCCTTCTGTTATCCTTCATCAAATAATCCATGACTTTGGGGGAAGCTTCAGCGGTTCTTTGATGAATATCGTGGAATAGAATAACCCCTGCATCTCGTGGTGTCTTCTTCATGAGTGATATGGTTCTTTCCACAATCTTTTGCGGTTCCTGCGCCATCCAGTCAAGTGTATCGATATTCCAGAATACGTGAATTAATCCGTTCTCCGCAATTTTCTCACGAATATGAGATGCGCCTACGCCCGCACCATATGGCAATCGGAAAAACTTAATATCAAAGTTATTGAGCTTTTCCAGCTCTTGAGTCGCCTGGGTAATTTCTTTATCAAGGGTGGCCCCGCCCACTTTTGTCAATTGCAAATGAGTATAGGAGTGAGAAGCTATCTCCATGCCCGCATCTCTAATTTCTTTAGCGGTGGATGGAAGTGCCTTTACCTGCTTCGTTAGCTGGAAAAAGGTGGCCTTAAGCTTTCTCTCTTTTAAGCTCTGGATGATCTTGGGACTTGTAAGTTTGCCTGGGCCATCATCATAGGTAAGTGACCAAACTTTCTCAGGAAATTCATTCCCAGTAATACTGCCTGGCCTTGAGGGGCTGGGATAGAATTTTTTTCCTGAACCAGTGCTCTTGGTATCGAGCATGTGCGAGAGATGTTCGATGTTCTTTTCATATACCACAAATTCTCTTAAGGCCTCCATCGCCTTATATTCTTTCTGGATATCCAGGGGCACGAGCTTACTTTTTTGGGAATTTGTTTGAGAGGGAACTTTCATGCCTATGTCAGAGGCGAGGTTTTCCATGGAAAGAGATGCAATAGGAGACTTCTTAGCAAACGCCGCAATTTTAATCTGCATAGCGAGCTTTAAGTCACTCTTGTCTTTGTCATTGCTTAATGTATCCCAGAGTTCCACCAGCTCATGCTCAATCTCTTCGGTCTGAGTTCTTACCGCCAAAAGATTGAGATAGGCCGGAGATTCATACAAGGAGGTCACATCTGATTCGCTTATTTGTGAATCAAAATCCACGAGGTTTTTTTGTCCAATGACATAATAGCTATGAAGAGAATGAAGTTTCTCATCGATTTCCTCATTGAAATTATTTTTCTTTTCCATCACTAATTGCTGGACCGACATAGAAGCCACTTGTCTGGAATTGTCTTGAGTGCTTTGCGCCCACCATTTATTGGCAGTACAAGAACTTAGAAACATTACAGGAACAAGCATCAGGGGTTTAAGCATAGTCGTATCTCCAATTAGTTGACAGTTCTGTTTCGGTTGGCAGGCCAAAATACTTGAGTTTTACTGTTTGTTCTTGGGCAGAATTTGCCTACTCAATATGATCTATTGAATCTTTCGAGGGAGTTGGGATACGCTATTCTAAAGGAGGCCACATGGAAGACATTCGTTCAGTGCTCTCACAGTTTCGGGCCAAGCGTCAGCTACAGGAAGTTCAGAAATCGGGAAAAGGTCCCTATGGACAGGCATCGACTTCGGAAATCCCTGACATTTTCTTTGACCACATCCTTTTGCAGTTTAAACTCACACGGCCAGAAATCATCACCCTGATGTTTCTCTATAGGCAGGTCTGGTGTCGTCCCAATCTGTATCGTGCCCATGGTATAGGCCCCCTTAATTCCTATGCCGAGCTTTCAGTCACGCTCAATATGAGTAGGGAAGAGTTAGTGACCCATATTAGGGCGCTAGAGACTTATGGATTCATTGAAACCGTGAGGGCAGGACAATATTTTGTTCGAAAGTTCTTCACAGAAGAGCTGGATAGAAAGTATGGTCAGGATTATGACGAATTCTTCTAAGTAGGATAGGTAGTGGGTCTCTCGAAGCGTTTAAACAGATTTTCTCAGTTCTATTGTAATCATTCATATATCTGGGACATTGGTTGCGACCATGGCCTATTAGGCATGTCCTTTCTAAATCAGCCGGCTGTTAAGCAAATCAATTTGGTAGATCCGGCCTTGCCGGTTATAAAGAAGCTTGAAGATTCGTATATTACAATCCCCAAAATTAATATCATCCACAACAAAGGGCAAAATCTCATCATCCCTAATTCCAATCAAAACTCTCTCTATATTGCTGGTATGGGTGGGCTAGAGATGAGGGAGATTCTTCAAAAACTTCTTCCACAATTAGGAAGAGAAGACCGCATCCTCATTTCTCCCCATCGACATATCCTGGAGCTGCGGAAATATCTGCAAGGATCACCTTTCCGACTGGTGGAAGAAGGGGTAGTTGAGGAAGCCGGCCACTTCTATCCTTATCTTTATCTGGCTCAGGATGCGCGTTTTGCAGAAGTCTCTCTCTATGGTGAGCAGATGTGGCAAGGGGAAGAAGGACAGAAATATCTGAGCTACTTAATAGGGCATCTCTCCTGTCACAAGAATCTGGCATCTCAGGCATACTTGAATCATTTGAAAGGCCTTATATCTCCCTAGATTGACTCAGTACTTAAAGAATGTGCTATAATTCATTTATGGCCAGTAAACTAACGTTCCTCTTCTTTGGTGATGATGAAGCTTACTTTAAGACTCTGCAAGCAGAGTTCAAGAATAGTACCCGGCTAGAAATCAACTTCATCAATGTCTTTGAAAGAGAAGAGGCCAAGATTCAGTCCTTATTTCTTAAGGTCTATCGAGGTAGACCTGCGGCGGTCTTCATTGATTTCTCCAAGCAAACTCAGGAATATCTTCATCTTGCTCGACTGCTTATGCGCACGCAGCTTGATCATGAATTCGTGACCATTGGTCTGGTTGATTATCTCTCTTCCAATGATGTTCTCTCTGAATGTATCGCGACTGGAGTGAATCTGGCTTATATCAAAAGTACTGAGACTTTTGATGTGGTTTACGACGTTATAAAATGCATCTCTCCTGGAGAAATTGATTCTCCTGGCTTTGCTACCGCTAAACTTAACGAGACTTGGGAAGCAGGCTTTACTTCCAAGATTGGCTTTATCCATAAAGATGGTCTGCATGTCGAGACTAACTTCAAGCTGGCCAAGGGTGACAGGCTAAGAATAAACCATGCTTGGCTTAAAAAAGATTTAGTTCCTTCTAAAGATGTGTTTGTCAAAAGCGTCACAACATCCAATCTCTTCTATCAGTATCAAGCAAGTTGTGAATTAGATTTCATCTTTGTTGATGAATATCTTCCCCCTGAAGGCATGCAGCCTAAGCTCGTGGCAGATAAGAAATTTGAGCGGGATAAATTGGTTATTAACTGCAAAAACAATCTTAAGAAGTGGGTTAAAGAGAATACTTCGAATTCTGTAGCAAAGACCGCAAAAGTTTTAATCGTGGATCGGGATTTTAACTTTTATCAAAACCAGCCTCGCACAGATAAATATCCTTATATCGTCAGATGTATTCCTTACTTTCATGATATGGGTGATGAACTTAATAGATTAAGACCCCAGGTTATAGCCTTTGCTTTAGAAAGCGATGAAGAACCAGCGCCAAAGAACAGCAATGAGCAGTTAATGAAGCTTGCCGAAGTGGTAAAGGCGAAGTTTGAGGATTTTAAGCCCTTCATCGTGGTTTTTAACTGTAAAGTTGACTCCGCTTATCTTCAAGGTGCCATGAAATACTCTAATGTTCTGGCCACCACCAGCGAGTTATCCGTAGGACTCCTTATGAGAATGGCCGAAATATTTGAAAAGAAGAGAGGAGGCATAACTGAAGGAACCATGTTTGATGACAGAGAAAAGGTCTTTATTAAAAAAAGTAGTCCTTCATCAATTTGTGAGTTTTTAACTCAAGTGAAGGTCATAAAATTTTCTGAATTAGATGTAACCTTTGAAGCAGATATAGATATTCCCGTTGGAACCAATCTTCACCTATGGAAACCAGTAGACATGTATGTGAATGTCAGGGCGGTTAAGGCCCAGGGAAAAACTACTGAGTACTACGGACTGATTCATTGCATGGGCGAAGTTGAAAAGCAAGAACTCCGGAAATTTGTAAATGCTATATTCTTTAAAGATCATGATGCTAAAGTTAAGGCAGATACGGATCAGTTTAAGAAACTAAATTCCATGAAACTCAAGGAAAGAATCGAAAAAGAGAAGCTTGAGAGTCCTGATGGTTATATAAATACTAGTGAAGATCCGGTAAAAAATCCTCAGGAATCCTAATCCCAGAAAATTTGCAAATTCCTCTCACTCGGATTAATGTTTCATCATGAAACTTCTTAATATCATTCTTATCTTTTTTGCAATCTATTTCATCAGACGTCTATTGGGCCTTTGGCGAGTCATGAAGCAGGTTCAGTATGAGCAGGCCCGACAAGAGATGGAGAGACAAAATCAGGAAAAATCTAGGACCAAAGCTCAGGAAGGCGACGTGGTGGACGCTGAATACAAGGTGATTGACTAGAGCTTGAAGGCCTTGATTGCCTTAATGGTCTCATGATAATTCTGCGTCTCAAAGCTGTGTCTGACTAAAAGTCTCCATATAGTGAATATCTTCTCACGGTCCTTATGCTCAATCTCCAATAAAAATTTTTCCGCCTCTCTAATCGAATTCAGTGGAACATCCAAACCTTTCTTTTTTAATTTTTCTAAAAATAATTTCCATAACAACTGGTGCTCAGAGAGATGAGATGTCTTACTTTTTTGGGACAAATGCCAGGCATAGAGACCCATGAAAATCGCGAGCAGTATGGGTGCGAGAAAATAAAACCACTGCCTTTTGAAATTTAATCTTTCAAGCATTGCTTCCTGGGTGAAGTAATCGGTTTGCTCGAGCCAGCGGTAAAACTTAAAGTCCCATTGCGAGAACCATTGCCGGGCGTCCTGAAGCCAGGGGAAAGTAAAAAGAGAAAGGGCCAGTCGTCCCATTCCACCCTGATTCATTTCATTAATAAAAGCATCTCCTCCTAGCCTTACTCGATCAGGAGCAATCCATGAGGTGGGATCAAGTCTTTTCCAGATGCCAGCTTCCTTGGCCTCAACCCAGACATGAGCATCATTCTGAGTGATAAGGTAGAAGTTAGCATACTTATTATAGCTACCTCCCATAAAGCCCGATACCAGGCGAGCTGGAATGCGCTTAACACGTAAAATAAGGGCGAAGGCAGAAGCATAATGAGAACAAAATCCGACTCTCTTAGACATCATGAATTCCTGAAAGCTTGTTATTCTCCCAGGGGTCAATGAATAGACAAATCCACCCGATTGGATGAAGTTATCAAACTCCTGCTGGATCTCAACCAAAGTATTTCCTTTAAAGGTGTTTTTGATCCACTCTTTTTCTACTTTTGAAAGAGCTGCCTGCAGATAAGCTTCCGTGCTGCTTTCTGTCGCTTCCGAAGGGGAATTTTGGCTCCAGACTTCATAGCGAGGAACCCATCTGTTTCTCTGCTGAAAGAGACTGTGAGCATCTTTTAAGGCGAAGTCCTGGTTTCGAAAGGAGATATACAGAGGGCGATCTAGTCCAAAGAAAAAATCTTCTTTGCCAAAGAGCCTAATGGATTGAGTTATTAAATCCTTTGGTCTTTCTTCCGGAGAAATATTCACCGCACCCACGCGGTCTCTGGGACCCAGTGACCAGTTCCAGCCATCGGTATGTGTTAAGGTATTGCCCCGCCAATACAGTTCATTTTGATCAATCAAATGATTAACCATGGCCTGAAAGGCGGGACTTTCATTAGGAGAAAGAGAATTCATATTCGAGAAGTTTACATCCGGTGTATAGCCAACTTCGCCATCTTTGACAGAAGAATGCTGAAATGGAATGGGATTCATGATCCGAGGAACAAAGAAGTATAGCCCCATGGTTAAAGGCAAAACCCACAAGAGATTAAGACCCAAATCCCGCAGTCTAAACTCGAGGCCCAGTTTTTGATAGAAGTCTTTGATAAGAAACAAAAAGCCCGCGGTGAAAAAGAGCATATAGTTTAGCGTCTTTTCAAACAGGGAACCAGCTGACATCAGAAGCAACAAACCAAAAAAGATCATGTAGTGATCCCGTTGACCTTCCTTTTCTAAAAGCTTTAAAACAATAACGGTGGTTAAGAAGTTTAGACCTATTTCGGGATCGATTACCTTACCGTAAGTTACCCAGTAAGAAACGAAGACACCGATAGCAAAGAGATTCCTAAGAATTTTAGGTGGTCGGTATTTCAAAGAGACCGCAAGAACTCCCGCCACGACAAACACCAAGGTAGGAATGGTCAAAACTTCACTCATCATAAAAGTAAAGATGAGCAGTATCAGCATCTGCTTCACTTCGCTTCTCACTACCATAGTGCTAACTCCCTCAGGCATTCATCAAGATGCTCTCTATGATATGCCGGACCAATATCACGAGTAGGAGTCTTTAAGTAAAATGGTATCTCTTCCCGATGACAAAGGAGCATCTGAGTCGCCATAACTGAGAGAAGGTTTTCATTATTTTTTAATGCCAGCAAGAGCTCGAAGCGGGCCATATTCGAGCCCGGCCGCTCACCTTCTTTAATCAAAAGCTCTCCCGTGCGAGCATAATGCTTCCAACTTATAAGCCTAGCTCCATCGCCCTGATAAGCTCCAAGTGAATAAAAATCCCCCGCTCCTTTTTGGCCAGATGTTATTTCCCCTTGGAAAGCGGACTTCTGTAATAGGGGAGAGGTAACCTCTTTTATGAGCTCAGGATAGGCCAAGCTGTTTGAATGGGCTCTTTCATAACGAAAGGCACGATAAAGTCCATAGGGCCGGTCAGAAGAAATTTTCAAGAAATTCCACTGCCAGGAACCACGTTTATTTAGCTTGATTTCACCTGCTGTGAGGTGCTCCAAGTTCCCCAGGACTTTGACGGGAATATCACCGTAACTTGATAGAAGGGCCAATTGCCAGTCCTGAGCACCAGCAGGAGTTGCTCTCCAAGAAAACTTAACCGATAAGGATTCATGAACATGGCCATCCGGGATATGAAGATCACCGATCTTTAGAGCATGAAGATAAAAATGAGTCTGAATAACCCATAAAAGATTAAAGCCAAAAAGAAATAAGGTAAAAATTAAAAGGAGATTATTACTGTATCCAATAGAAAGCAGAAACATCAGAACGATCAAACCATTAAGATATCCACCCATTTTAGTGGGAATGATATAGATGGTATTTCGTCTTTTCATGCGATCCGTAATCCAGGATCTCATATTAGAATTTAGTAATTGGAATTTGTGAAATAAGCTCGCGCGCCTTCATCTGCTCGCTGGCCACGGGTAATGACTGACCAGAGAACATGCGATGTCCGGCCACAAAAGGAAATACTGCCTGAACATCATCGGGAAGAACATAATCTCGTTTTTCAAAATAGGCCCAAGCTCGAGCAGCATCTAAGAGATCAAGGCCTGCACGAGGACTCAGACCCCAATGATCATCTTTTAAGCGAGACTTCTGCAGAACATCGGTGACATATTCCAGCAGCATCTTAGAGACTTTTACTTCACGAATGGCCAGTTCACCGGCACGAAGTTTGTCCTTATTCAAAAGCATTTTCTGAGACTCAATCTTCATAAGCCTTGGGCCCGTTAATAAGAGCTCCATTTCTTCTGCCTTATTTAAGTGCCCCATAGAGAACTTAAATAGAAAGCGATCTAGCTGAGATTCTGGCAGGGGATAAGTACCTAGTTGTCCCCGTGGATTTTGAGTGGCAAAAAGGCAGAATCTCTCCGGTAACTGATGAGAGATGCCATCGATGGTTACATGATTTTCTTCCAAAGCTTCCAGAAGTGCACTTTGCGTCTTAGGAGTTCCCCGATTCAGTTCATCCGCTAAAATCAGCTCTCCAAATATAGGGCCCGGCTTAAAGATGAATTTCTCGCTTTCTTTTTGAAAGATCGAAACCCCAAGAATATCCGAAGGCAGTAAATCATTGGTAAATTGAATCCGCCGAAATTCAAGCCCTGAGGCCTTGGCAAAAAACTTCACCAACGTGGTTTTGCCCATACCTGGGACATCTTCAATCAGCACACTACGATTAAGCAGCAAGGCCATCAAGGCCAGTCGAAGTTGCGTGCTATTTCCCGGGAGAAATTCCCCGGCAAGACCCAGGAAATCATCGAAATCATTCATCATAATCAGATGTTAGCATGCCTCATATATTTGTCATTGTTAAAAAAACCTGCCCAAAATCAAGTTTACTTATTGGGCCTGGGCAAGGCTAAGTGTGCAAAACTATATTCCATATCAAATAAGTCTACCTTGAAAGACTTTTGGGCCTAGAATGTTTCAAAAGCTATAGTGCTTACAACATGGGAGGCAGCGTTTGAATATTAGAAAACTAGAAAATTTCCAGGGGGCATTGGTAGCTCAGTATCGTGATCTCATCCAAGAAGCAATTTTCGAGTGCGAGACAGATCACAAAACCCGGTTGGACCTAGGAAGATTGAATTCTAAGCTGCAACAGATTTGTAAAGCTGCCCAATACGATGGCCTCGATGAAAATACCATCAATGAACTCATCAATAGTGCTGTTCCAAATATCGATTCAGAAGCTGCTTAATCTGCATTAAAAACCCAACATTTTAAAAGATCTAACTGTAGTAAATTCTACGTTAGATCTTTTACTTCAAACTAACGCATTGCACGATAATCTTTCTTATCGTGCAGGTTATTCCTGCCATTTTTCGGTCATTTGGCCACATTTCTATACCTTTTGTAGGCCCTATATTCTAAGGCCATCAGTTCATCACCTTTGAAAAATTCATCACTTCTTTCCATCATTCTTGGACTCTACTAATAAGTAGAACTACTTCCACTAAATGAATCATCAGAATATTCAAAAGAAATCTGCAACGGAGTTATTAAACTCGTTCTTGCGGGAGATAAACCTTCAAGTTACGAAGGCCAAAGAAACCCAAGATCTTCAACATATGGCAAACATGGAAACTCTAAGGCGTAAACTAGTGAAAATTATGGAAGAAATAGTCCCGCCTAAAGGATAAGATGACTTAGGTCGATAGTATCTCTATGAAAAAAGATCCCATCCTGAGAATTTATAACGCCTCTTTGCCTGTATTAGGGAAAATAAAATCTCGTGAATTTGTGGCCACCACGATTGATCTCCTGATTTATGATCTTGAAAAGGCCAATAAGCTTTCCGAGGATAATTTTGCAAAGGCACTTTCAGAAAAAGCCGATTGGGCAGAAAAAGCTTCTGAAAAAGCTCTCAAAGATAAAAAGAATCAAGACGTTGCCTAACTGCTATCTGGCAGGCCCTGGAGTACTATAAAGCCTGCATTCTTTAATATTCAAACCCTGCTTATCTAACTTCAAGGCCACCTTCATCCCAGATTTCTGAGCATTCTCCAAACATGGAATGACACTGTGATTTTTCGAGACAGCAAATTCCCGATTATCCTGCTGAAAAGTTACGTAATAACTATCGTCGAGAATTTCCATGGATCTTATATCATCGATGAGATCGAAGTTTCGATTACTCGCCAATGCAGTTGTTGAAACAAGAAGAAATGCTAGTAAGTATTTCATGCGAAACCTCCACTAAGGCAGTTTGAGGAATCACTAGGTTGATGGCAAGAAGCAATGTTTCTGATCTGTTTTTATTCAGTATAACTAAAATAAAAGAGCACCCTTGTAAGGTGCTCTTTTAAGATAAAAAAATAGCCTCTAAAAACTATTGAATATCGCAATGAACTTCTTGCTCACCACCATAGTCTTCAGTATTTCGATACATACTAAACAAGCCGCTTCCTTTTACTGCCCTTTGTCGAAGAACTGAACCACGAACAGGCTTGTTATCTACAATTTGGACTTTGATTGTGTCTCTAGTTCTCAAGGTCATACTTTCGGTACCTTGGGTAAATTCATTCTTCAAAGTAAGATCAGCAGTAACTTTTTTTAACGTATAAGCTCCAGATACGACCTCTTTAGTCACTACCTTCACAAAGTTCTGGTCTTCATAGCTTCGTGAAATTATTTCGACATAGCATGAATCACCGTTAGCATCAAGACCAGTGTAAGTGGCCCCAAAAGCCGACATTGATCCAAGCGCAATTAATCCAAGAAGTAGTGTTTTCATAATCATCCTATTTTAATGATAGTTGTTAGCCGAAGCTTTTGCCGATTATGGCCTGATTCAGGGATTTCAAAAGATGCGTTGTAAAAGCTATCTGAGGGTGTAAAAGATTTCGACAGTGGGAGAGAAAGAAGAGTAGGGGCCTGATCCCCCTACTCTATTAATTATAGGTCTTTATTCTAGTGCCATCTTAAGCGCACATCGCAGAGGCTCGGCAGCTCCCCATAGAAGCTGATCCCCTACCGTAAAGGCATTGAAATAACTATCCCCTAAGGTCATCGGACGAACTCTTCCGATTGGAATATGAAGCTTGCCAGTCACCGCGGCAGGAGTGAGTTTCTGTAAACTCTCCGGCTTATTATTTGGCACTAACTGTACCCATGGATTGGCATTAGCGATGATCTCTTCCACACTGGAGAGACTCGCTGATTTTTTGAGCTTGATGGTAAGTCCTTGAGAATGACATCTTAAAGCACCTACACGCACGCAGGTTCCATCGATAGGAATGGTAGTATTAGTTTGAAGAATCTTATTTGCTTCAACCTGGGCCTTCCATTCTTCCTTACTCTGGCCTGAAGGCATTTCTGTATCGATCCAGGGAAGGATATTAAGTGCCAAGGCATGCCCGAAGTTTTCTTTCGGGAATTCATTGCCATTCATGAGGTTACTCATCTTCTTTTCTAAAGCAAGAGCATCCAGAGAGGGATTAGTTGAAAGAGTATTTCCCACGGACTGCATTTGCGAAAGGAGCTCGATCATGTTCTTCGCCCCAGCACCGGAAGCCGCCTGATAGGTCATAGAACTCACCCATTCGATCATGTTTTCTTTGAAGAGACCATGAAGAGCGATAAGGAGCAGAGAAACCGTGCAGTTACCACCCACAAAGTTTTTTACACTTTTATGCAGGGATTCCTGGATGAAATTGCGGTTAACGGGATCCAGAACTATCACTGCGTCCTTATCCATACGAAGGGCACTAGCGGCATCGATCCAGATACCACTCCAGCCATCATTTCTGAGTTTTGGGAAGATTTCCTTGGTGTAGTCGCCACCCTGGCAAGAAACCAGAATATCCATTTTATACAGCTCTTTGGGATCCATGGCATTCAGAAGTGTCTCATGAGAGTTTTTAACTTCCGGACCTTTTTGTCCCGCTTGAGAAGTCGTGAAGAAATAAGATTCCATTTTTCCGAAATCATTTTCTTCTCTCATTCTTTCCATAAGAACAGAGCCCACCATACCACGCCAACCGATGAATCCGACCTTCTTCATGTTTTACTCTCCAGTAAATTTTGCAAGCTTCTTTGAAAGATAGCGTGAACGCTTAAAAGAAGTAAATAAGGATTTTTTCGGCGAGTGAGAGTTGATTTCCACTCAAAAACCGCTAATTGGGAAGAAACTTAAGACAAGATTAAGAGTGAAATGTGTTTTTTCGCAAAGAGACTATTGGATTTTCCAAATTATTTTACTATGATTCTTTTGTTGCCTAGAGAGGCGCGATTTTTAGGTAAGAAGTTTTGGTAGGAATTTAAGATCCATACGCCAGCTTCCCAGGGAAGAGTCGCCGAAGTGAATGAAAACTTAAATATCATTCATTGGTTGTTGGGGCTGAATCCCCAAGACTGTCACAGAAAAACTGTGGGGAGCTTTAGGTAGATGAGATCATCTCACTTCTCATCTATCCATGTATAACTCCCCTACAAATTAAATTAATCAACTTTCTTCAGGAGAAGAAGATGAAGCGCTCTTTAATTGTCTCGAAGTTTGGTGGAACATCTATGGGTGACTTTGCTTCCATGCAAAGAAGTGCCACTATTTGCGTCGAACGAGGCTCCTCTATTGTTGTGGTTTCGGCCACTTCGGGGACGACCGATAAGTTGATTGAAATCGCTAAACTGGCAGGTGCGGGGAAGCTTGAGGAGTGCGAGAAATGCGTTTTTCAAGTCAAAGAAAGGCATCTGGGTCTACTGAAAGAAACGGGAAGTAACGAAGAAACCGCTAATATTCTACAGGGTTATTTCACTGAGCTAGAACTCCTGGTGCAAAATATATCGCTTTTNNGATGTCATGAGAAGTATGCTCCCTCAGAAGAAAGTGACTCTCCTGGATGCGAGATCCATCATTAGAACGGACTCCAATTTTGGGAAGGCGACTCCACTGATTGAGGTCATCGAAAAAGAAGCTCATAATAAACTGACGTTAGATAATGAGCATGTCTATGTCACCCAGGGCTTTATTGGCTCTGATTTAGATGGAAATACGACTATTCTGGGCCGGGGAGGCAGTGACTATTCAGCGGCACTCTTCGCTGAAGGAGTCCATGCATCGTGCCTCGAGATCTGGACCGATGTAGCGGGTGTCGCCACCACCGATCCTCGCATTTGTTCCACCGCTAAGATCATCCCGGAACTCAGTTACTCAGAAGCGGGAGAGATGGCCCAATATGGAGCAAAGATTCTCCATCCAGCAACTATTGCTCCAGCGGTAAGAAAATCCATCCCGGTGTTTGTGGGATCTAGCTTTGATAAGGATCTCCCAGGAACCTGGATCAGACAGACCGTGGATCATCGCCCAACGGTAAGAGCAATTACGAAAAGAAATTCTCAAGCACTTCTGACTCTTACTACTCCTAAGATGTTTAATGCCTATGGATTTATGTCGGAGATTTTTGGAATTTTTGGTAAACATAGAATTTCCGTGGATTGTGTCACCACCTCGGAAATAGCCGTGGCGATCACGGTGGATAATGCCACCCTGGAAGATAAGAAATTCATCGATGATTTGAAAACCGTGGCCAAGGTTGAGATCGATACCGGTTATGAGCTCATCTCTCTTATCGGAAATGATCTTCACGCTCGACCAAGCATTGCTAAATCCATCTTTAGCACCATCGAGGGCATTAATATCCGCATGATGAGCTTAGGGGCGAGTCCCTATAACTTTAACTTTCTTGTAAAAGCTGAAGACAGTAAGGACTGTATGCAGAAATTGCATCGGTCTTTGATTGAGGAAGCATGAAAATAGCACTTCTAGGTAAGGGGAAAACGGGATCAAAAATTCTGGAACTAAGAAGCCAGGGTGTGACGGTCTTTGACCGCAGTAATGTTCCCACTTTTGAAAAGCTCGTGGAGAATGATGTCATCATCTCCTTCCTCCCAGGCGAAGCTTTCGAAGCTCTGATTCCCCTGCTCCTGGAAACCAAGTTACCTGTGGTCACCGGCTCCACTGGTTTTAAATGGCCAGTGGAGTTTGACCGCACTTTAAAAGAAAGAAATCTCAGCTGGATCTATGGAACCAACTTCTCTTTAGGAGTGGTGATCATGAAGCAGCT
>DFXX01000085.1:34031-152209 GCA_002381765.1 Bacteriovoracaceae bacterium UBA4097
ATTCAACTCTCCCATGATGCCAAAGACAGAAAGCTTTTCGCAGAAGGAGCTCTCTGGGCGGCGGACTTTATCACAACTCAAAAAATTGAACCGGGTCTTCATGCTTTTCAAAAAGTGGTGGAAGCTCATCTCTCCCTATAAAGGAAGTTTTATGGATATCAAATCATTCCCTCTTTGGACCGCAGTGGTCACTCCCCTTCTGGATAATGGATCTGTTGATTTGGAGAGTCTGACTCGATTGGTGAACCAACAGGTAGAGGCCAAGAATGGTCTTCTTATCCTGGGTTCAACTGCCGAGGCCCTAAACCTTAATCTCGCTAACAANNCTTCAGGAGGAGTGCCTGGAGTGGGTGAACTATCTCGAGAAGCTTAATATTCATGCTTACCTTATGGTGACTCCTCTCTATGCTAAGCCAGGTGCTAAGGGCCAGACTGCCTGGTTTAAAACCCTGATGGATGCCGTAACTCGTCCAGTGATGCTCTATAATGTTCCCGGCCGCACCGCTGCTCCTCTAGCCTTAGATGCTGTTAAAACCCTTTCTACCCATAAAAACTTCTGGGCCATTAAAGAGGCCAGTGGTTCAGTGGAGAAAATGAAAGAATACCTGAGCGCTTGTGGTGGAAAACCAGTCTATTGCGGCGACGATGCTCTTATGCCGGAGTTTGCTCAGGCGGGATCGGTGGGTCTAGTATCTGTCGCCTCTAATGCCTGGCCCAAGGAGACTCATCTCTATGTTGATCAGTGCTTGAATAAAAGCTTTGACGCCAAAGAGCTCTGGACCAAGGCCGCTGACAGTATGTTTGTTGTAAGTAATCCCGTTCCAGTGAAAAGACTATTAGCTGAGCGTGGTGATATTAAATCGGCCCGCATGGTGCCGCCTTTGAGTCATGAGGATATGCCTAGTGCTGATCCCGTTCTTATGGCCCAGAAAGCAGTTACCGGTTGGTATGAAGGAGAGATGAAATGAATTGGATGGAAGTATTAGATGGTCTTGAGAAGGGAACTGTACGTGCGGCCAAGAAAGTTGACGGCAAGTGGGTCGCTCAGACCGAAGTTAAAGAAGCAATCCTTGCGGCCTTTAAAGCGGGTGAACTTAAAGAATTCGCTGGAGGCTTTGTAGATAAGCATAATCTTCCGGCCCGCGAATTTAAAGTTGAAGATAAAGTTCGTCTGGTTCCGGGTGGATCAAGTGTTCGCCGTGGGGCCTATGTAGCAAGTGGCGTGATCATCATGCCTCCGGCCTATATCAATGTGGGTGCCTTTGTAGATTCGGGTACCATGGTTGATTCTCACGCTCTGGTGGGATCATGTGCTCAGATCGGAAAAAATGTTCACCTCTCAGCAGGGGTGCAAATTGGTGGCGTCTTGGAGCCCGTGGGACAAACTCCGGTAGTGATCGAAGATAATGCCTTTATTGGAGCTGGGGCCGTGATCGTGGAAGGAGTGCAGGTTTCGGAAGGAGCGGTTATTGCTCCAGGAACCATTCTTTCTCGAGGGGTGCCTGTTTATGATTGCGTGAATGAGCGCGTTCTAGAAGTGGGTGAGCCGATTCCTCCCTATGCAGTGGTGGTGACGGGATCACGTCCGGCCTCGAAGAATCTTGCATGGGCCAATGAATTGGGCCTGCAAATGAGATGCGCCATGATCATTAAGTATAAGGATGCCAAGACTTCAGCAGCTTTAGAACTCGAATCCCTACTAAGGTAATGACAATGCAAAACTCGCACCTTCAGGAAGCTATCAATCGTTGTGGATCATCATTTTACTTTTATGATCTCGACCAGTTTGAAGCTCATCTGAAGTCGATTAAAGCCACTCTCCATCCCGACATCAAGGTTTGGTATGCCTGCAAGGCCAATCCCTTATCTGAGGTCTTAAAGATCTTAAAGAATGAGGGCTTTGGAATCGATGTAGCGAGCTTAGGCGAGCTTCAGCAGGCAAGAGGTGTGGGTTTTGAAGAAAAGGATCTTATTGCCACCGGGCCTGCTAAGTCGCGCACCTATTTAGGAGCTCTTCTTCAGGCCCAAGTGGGTTGCATTATTATCGAAAGCGAAAATCAACTCAAGGATCTTAACGAGCTTTGTGGGAAGCTTGCTATTAAGCAAGACGTGCTTCTGAGAGTTCAACTGGACTGGGAAGGCGAAGCTAAAAGTGTACTTGGGGGCTCTGCTATTACACCCTTCGGTTTGGGAATGGATGATTGGAAACAAATCGATGTGAAATCCTTTAAGAACATCAATATCCAGGGTCTTCATTGCTTCCAGTGGGGAAATATTCTTGATGTCTCGGAGCTCAGAACACTTTGGGCGCATACCATGAAGAGCTGTCGCGAGCTGGCCATGAAATTAGGTATTGAACTTAAGATCCTGGATCTTGGCGGCGGTCTTGGACTCTCTTACTCGGATAATCGCTCCATGGATTTTAAGAAAGTTCATGCAGCTCTCTTGGAACTAAAAGGCCAGTATGAGCTCAATCAAATCTGGCTTGAACTGGGTCGCTTCTCGATTGGAAACTTCGGCTCTTATCTCACTAAGATCGTCGATCTCAAAACTGTGCGTGGAAAAAATCTCATCGTCACCGAAGGCGGCATCAATCATATGGCCCGTCCGGCACTGGTCGGAGAGTCTTTTCCTTGTGAAGCTTTCATGAATTCTTCTGAGAGCAAAAAACGATTTACTGTTCATGGTCCCCTGTGCACGGCCTTAGATAATTTGGGAGAGTTTGATCTTCCAGAAAATCTGGCAGTGGGAGATTGGCTGATGTTTAAGAAGACTGGTGCTTATGGCTTCTCGGAGAGTATGCCCTATTTTCTCTGCCATAATCTCGTGGGTGAGGCCATTGTGTATCAGAATGAGCTTATGATTCCGCGAGTACCTGAGACGAATCTGGAATGGATGGTTTAACTCCGCTCTCGTTTCAATTCTAAAGTATCTCATTCTCAAATAATGAAATTCATCGCACGACCCTGAGTGCTGACTGTAAAAGCTCAGCATTACTCCATGACCTCCCACTGAAGGGAGGCCTTTCACGAAAGGAAATTTCATGGAGGAAATAATCAGGGTACTGACTTTGGTTAGTCTGATCTTGCAGATTATTGCTGCAATTTTAGAACTAACGAGATGAGGTTTCAGGGGGTGTGTGTACAGCACATCCCCACCTGATTATTTTTAAATTTTAGCGTTTTCTGGAGTGCACTTCAAGGGAATTTAATGTCTTTTGGGTGCCAGGTAGACGGGCCTGACTCAATAGAGTCAGGCCCCAAGATGCTTTATATTATTGCTTATCTAGAGAGCAAAATAACTTATAAACCGTCTTACCACTGTTATAAACGTGATCAACAGACAATCTTAGTTCATCGTTATGGCCTACTACCGAAGAAACCTTGGCACCTGGCTGATCGATATTAAGAGCAAGAGTTCCACGAATACTTCCATCCAGGCTAAAGGTAGCTGAATAATGAGCTGGATTGGTATTACCCTTGAGTGTCACGTCTGAATTCTTAAGCTCCACCCAATTACTATCAAGAGTTTCAGTGTGGGTTAGTTTATAGCTATAATCCACGATTGATTTTTGAATATAGTGAGAAGCAGTTAGTCTGCACTCAGCATACTCATAGGCAAAAGAAGAGAGAGGCATAAGAGCGATTAAAGCAATCAGCATTTTCATAGGAACTCCTTGGTTGATTGCCGGATACTTATCGCTTGCGGAACAACAATTCAAGCCTCAATAAATTCTCATTATTCAAGTCTGTATTTTTTATCAATATCGCCTCACCTTTTTTAGGTATTCTGCCGACAATGTCCCTATTCAGGGGGAAGTCATGAGCTATAAGGTTAAACTCGAGCAAATGGGCTATGTGATCAGAGAAGAAATTCAGTATTGGAGTCTCGAGCATGCAGGCAAAGGGATCTACCTCACTGGCTCAGGCAAGATCGAAGATCTCTGCAAATCATGGTTTAAATTTCTGGAAGAAGAGCGCGAGAAAGTCAGCGCTTAGAATAAAAACAAAAAAAAAGGGCCCCTGCACAGGGCCCATTTGAGCTTAAATAAAGGCCAGAAGTCCTTCTCTGGTCCAGCAATCGTCCTTGATCTCTTATATTTGCCTAACTCAATGTTAAGGCCATCAAAGCTTAAGAGAAAACCCTTTCTTTCTAACTTTTGCTAACAAGTGGCGCCATAGGACCACTTGTTAAGAAAGTATTAGGATTTCGGGGCCGGACGAAGATCTTTTCTAAGAATCTTACCAACGTTTGATTTTGGTAGCTCTTTTCTAAACTCCACCTGCCGAGGAACTTTATAGGAAGTCAGCTGCTCTCGGCAGAACTTGATAACTTCATCTTCTGTGAGGCTCTCGTCTTTTTTTACAACAAAGATCTTCACGATCTCACCTGATTTTTCATCCGGAACACCAATGGCAGCGCACTCTAAAATCTTAGGATGCTGAGTGATTACATCCTCAAGCTCATTCGGATATACGTTAAAGCCCGAAACCAGAATCATATCTTTTTTACGGTCAACGATCTTTACATAGCCTTCTTCTGTCATGATTCCTAAATCTCCGGTCTTAAAAAAGCCATCACTAGTCATAACCTTAGCAGTCTCTTCCGGTCGCTTCCAGTAGCCATCCATCACCTGAGGACCGCGAATGCAAATCTCTCCGATCTCACCTTGTGGTAGTGATTTACCATCATCATCCTTGATCTCAACATCGGTAGAAGGAATTGGAAGACCAATATATCCGTTATAATCTTTGAGGGTCATGGGATTGATACAAGCAGCCGGAGAAGTCTCAGTTAGTCCATAGGCCTCGATAAGAGGTCTATTCGTTACTTGCTTCCATCTATCCGCCACCACTTTCTGAACGGCCATACCACCACCCAGAGTAACTTTGAGATGAGAGAAATCAAGCTTACAAAATTCCTGATTATTCAAAAGACCATTAAAGAGCGTATTCACCCCGGTAATAGCAGTGAACTTCCACTTCTGAAGCTCTTTCACAAAGCCTGGGATGTCGCGAGGATTTGTGATCAAGACGTTCAAAGCACCAATGCTATTAAAGACAAAGCAGTTAGCCGTGAGGGAGAAAATATGATAAAGCGGGAGAGGTGTGATGATTATTTCCTTACCATCGGTAATAAAATTCTTAATCCATGCTCGTGCCTGAACCATATTAGAGACGATATTCTTATGCGTGAGAATGGCACCCTTAGCAACACCTGTAGTTCCTCCAGTGTACTGAAGAAAGGCGATGTCAGAGAGCTTTACCTCAGGCTTCTTGAAAGCGTCGGCATTCCCTTGAGAAAGACAGTCCAGAAAAGATTTGGTGTTAGAGAGCTTATAGTCCGGAACCATCTTCTTCACTTTCTTAATCACAAAGTTTACGATGTAGTTTTTCGGGAATTTAAGCATATCTCCGATCTCAGTTAAGATGATATTCTTAACCGGAGTCTTTGGAAGAATTTTTTCTAGCACATGGGCAGAATTGGCAAACAAGACGATGGTGGATACTTCTGCATCCTTAAGCTGGTGCTCAAGTTCCCTGGCGGTATAGAGAGGGTTCACGTTTACGGCAATCATTCCGGCGCGAAGAACACCGAACAAGGCAACCGGGTACTGAAGAATATTAGGCATCATGAGGGCCACTCGATCACCTTTTTTTAGCTTTAGATCATTTTGCAAATAGCTTGCAAACTTCCGGCTAAGAACCTCGATGTCCTGATAGCTCAGAGTCGTTCCCATGTTGTGAAAAGCGGGATTGCTTTTAAACTTGTTGAACCCGATCTCGATCACATCATTGATGGAAGAGTACTCATCCGTACTAATCTCAGAAGGAACTCCTGCATCGTAATGCTTGTGCCAAATTTTACTCATGTTTTAACTCCAAAGTACGTTACTTTAATTGATTCTGAATTTTATGTACTACTTGATCGACTGTTTTATAAAGGTCATCGTCCTGGGCCTTCGCAAAGTACTCCTTGTGTCCACTATGGATTCTAACCTCTGAGCCTTGACTGGCCCCATCGGTCCAACAAGTCCAGCTAACATCGGTTGTAGGACCCATCCACTTGGCAAATTTTTCTGATTTTTCACGGATAAGATTATCTAGGGCCGGTGTGTGTTCCATATGGCGAAAAGTAATATTAACGTTCATGTAGGCCTCCTTCGTGTCCTTTAATTATAGAGTGAGTTTCTCCATGACTAAGAGTATCAAGGGAAGAAATAAAGGTTGATCAATTCTCTTTTCTTTTTAAGACCATTCTCACCGCTGCGGGAAGGATATCATTAGGGATATCCATAAAGCGCTTGTGTGGAACAAAACCAAACTGACCGTAATAATAAAAGTAAGTTATGTTAAAGCCAGCGGCATTGAGTTCTTGTTCTAAATCCAAACTATCAAGGATACGTCTGACTGGTGTCCAATTAGCAAACATCTGCCAGAGCACATTCTTTTGATCAAACATAAAGCCCTCGGGTATATAGATCTTCTTTCGATGCACCATGGTTTCGGCCACAAAGATTCCCTCTGGTAAGAGATGATCATAGACGAGTTGATAGTATGAAGCGCGATCAGGATCTTCCGTGAGGCAATGAAGCAGATGAGAATCAACGATCAGATCGAATTTTGAGTCAAACTTCACATCGGGCAGGGTGACATCTGCGACCTTAGTTGTAACTGAGTGGCCCTCGGCCTGAAAAAGAGCTTCCGCCTGAGTTAAGGCGGTGGGAGAGAAATCACAGAGAGTAACCTCCGCCCCTAAGCGCGCGAGATGAAGACCAACTCCACCCCGGCCGGATCCTAATTCCAAAATTCTTAGCCCCTGCCAATCTTTATCTGCAAGAAACTTATTTTTACTTTCAACGGCATAATTGGCCAGAACCTTACTTGAAGTCAGGACTTCGTCCAGAAGATCCTCTGAGGATCGTCCGCGTTCGATATGATAGGATTCTTCGTAATACTCCTGTAAACTCATACTCAAAGTGTAGAATGGATAAGTATGGGTAAGCAAAAACATTTTTACTTAATTCGAGGATTAGTGCGAGAAGCTCATCATTGGGGAGTCTTTCCGAAGCACTTGCGAGAGCATTTTCCAGATTGCAAAATCTCATTTATGGATATTCCTGGAGCCGGAGAGCTGCTGTTTGAGAAGGTTCCATTCACGATTGAAGAAATGGTTGATAAAATGCATCAGCATTACCCTGTAATGGTAAGTGAGGATTTTGAGAATCATGTCATTGCTGTATCTCTGGGGGCCATGATCGCATTGAGTTGGATGAAGAAGAGACCGCATGATTTTCAAGGGGGCTATCTCATCAATACCAGCTTGGGAGATCTCTCACCTTTTTACCAACGTATTAAACCTAAAGCATTCTTTAAGCTCGCCCAAACACTTCTCTTAACGGGAAGGAAAAGAGAAGAGCAGATTCTAAAAGTTGTGACCAATTCTCCATTGAAAAAGGAGCTTCTGGAGCTCTGTGAACAAATTGCCAAAGAGAGGCCAGTGACATGGGAGAGTACACTGAGGCAGCTTATCGCGGCCAGTAGGTTTCGTCTGGGACTTTGGAAACCAGCTATCCCGCTTTATCTCTTATCATCTACCAAAGACAAAATGGTGAGTATCCAGTGCTCACGTAGATTGGCAAAAGCTTGGGATGTGCCTTTAATTGAGCATCCAACGGCAGGTCATGAATTAGCTGATGAGGATCCACTGTGGACGGTCGAACGAATTTTAGAACTAGGTACTCGGCAGCGTGAGTTTTAAATCATTTAACCGGGCCTTACGCACAGGCTGGAAAATAACCTTATCACCTTCTTTGATGGCATAAAATTCTAAAGATTCTTTCTCTCCTTTAGTTCTCACTAAAATTTTAACGATACTACCATCGATGCCTTTGATTCTTGAATCATAAATATCTTTTAGGGTATCCAGATCATTGATTTTAAACTTTTCATACTGAGAACGACTGACATCTAGAGGGAGATTCTTCGACTCATTAGAATTTGTGAGGATAGGAAGATTCTGTGACTCTTTATCTGAGGCCACAAGAATTGTCCCCTCACCCGATCCTTGAACATTCACACCATATTTAGATAAAAGCGCTTCATTGACCTTGGATGAGGCCACACTTGCTCTGCGATTAGAGTTTAATGCTGAATTCTGGGTCGCTCCAGATCTTATGCCAGCAGTTGAGAAACTGCCGTCACCGACACTGGCAGGAGCACGGATGGCACTGTCATGATTTTCACTGACTTCACTTTTATTGTTCACGACAGATCGAGAGATTCCTTGAAAACTATTATCAGAACTTTTGGCAACCGAACTTACTTCCCGAGGATTCGTAGGCTTTTCTTGCTCTTTAGTGAGCTTATCGATGAGCTTTTCATAATTCTCAGACATTTTATCTTTTTGGGCCAGCATCTGTTCCAGTAACTTCACTCTGTTCTCAAGACTAGAACGAGAAGCATCTTCTGATACCTTAGCGAGCTTTCTGCGAGATTCTACCAGCTCTTCTTCCAAAAGTTCTTTTTCACGATCGTTTTCTTCTCTAGACTTCTGAGCATCCTCCAGGGCCTTCTTACTAATGCTGGCCTGAGTTTTATCGGTCCCCACCGCGAAAGGAAGGTTCGCGTATTCAGCTTCATTCTGATTCTTTGATGCTTCTGAGACCTCGTTGATAGAAGTGGAGATATCTTTCATAATAGAAGAAAACAATCCCGGTTCTTCAGGAGCGACACTTGCGAGAGTTTCCTTATCTTGAGTAAAGAGGAGATCGGCCAGGGCCCGAGCTGCACCTCCACCTGACTTACCAACGGTGGCCACATCTTTTTCCATCTGGGCCACTTCTTCTCGGCTTAAAATTTTGTTTTTTCTATGAGTGTTCCAGATTGTTTCCGGATTAACAGCAGTGGTTTTCACGTTAGAGAATTCATCGAACTCTAACTGCATCGGATATTGAGTAAGAAATTCTTTAAAGAGCTCCTGCTTGGAAGAACAAGTCTCTGCATTACTCTTTAACTTACAAAAGCTACTTTTGAATTGATCGAAATTTTTTACTTCTTGAGGATTGGCCTTAGACTGATAGTAGCCATTACAGATGAGATCACTTTTTTTCTGATAAAGTTGATTCTCTTTAGGGTCTGGATTGATTTCATTAATCCATTCTTTTTCAAAATCAGGAATGGCATTATCTGAAATCTTATCCTTACTTTCATCCAGCATCTTACAATAGAGATTAAAGGATACCACACAACCGTTAAGAAGTTCGACGGATTCAGCTTCAGAGGTGAATTCACGGCTTCTCGTGCATTTCGTAATATCAAACTGAGTCTTATCCTTTACTGTTTGTGAAAGAATATCTTGAGTCAGGAACACACTGTTATCCTTCCAGTTCTTCTTATTTGTGATGTTAGCAATTTCTCTTGCATTGTCTTCGTCCACTTGCTTCTGAACAAGCTCGGTAACTTCTGGTCGCTTAAAGATAGCTGCTGATTTCTCTTCAAAAGTTTTTCTCTTATCTGATTTATTATAGAGAACTCTGCATGCTTCATCTTTATTTAGACAATCCTTATCAGGACTCATATTCTTTTTGATGATGCCAAACAATTCATTTTTCAGGGCACCGTTGTCTTTAGCGTTAAATCCATATTTAAATAAGGGGTTCTTATTCAAGAAGACCAGTCTCGATCTTAAGGCACGAATACTTCTAGCAAGCTTCTCTTGCTCACTACCCTGAGCATTTTTTATGATTCTTTGTCTTTGATACATCTCATTTTTGAGCTTTTCGTAATTCCAGTCATCAGGATTAAATGAAGACATTTTAGAGATGTCTTGCCAGAATTCTTTTTCACTAGGGACAAGATTATAGGAAAGAAATCCCTGCATCGAGAGACAGCTTTCTCCCTGAATTTCTTCTTCAGTCAATATCTTATCCATTTTCCCAAAATTTCTGGCCGAGTTTTTTAAGCTACTCATGATGACGCCGTTCTCATTGGAATCGAGCTTTCTTCCTAGCTCAGTCTGAGATCCATTGTGAATGGTCGACATAAGATCAGAGAGCATCTGATCTTGCTTTTTAGTATCGGCCTTGATCATCACATTATAAATTCTATGAACATTGGTATCCAGATGATGGGACTGAAAGAGAATGGCATCATTTTTAATGCGAAGACGATCCATCCCCTCTTCTATATTACGAGTGACATTTCTCAAGAAGATATTGGCCTCTCTATCTCGCGCCAAGGGAACGGCCGAACTGTCGATAGGAAGATTATCCATCATATCTTTAGTTAGAGGTCTGGTTCTTAAGCATTCACAGACCTGCATATCCTGCTTGAGGTATTCCTCAGGTGTAAGCTCAGCTTCACTGATATTAATAGGAGTGACCCTGCGGTCTTCAAAACAGCCCACATTCATGAAATCAAAATCGGAGCTATCTTTCTCACATGAGTATGCAGTAATAGTCGCAGCATGGGCATCTGCCATTAACATGACTATCCAAGGCATAATTAGTAAGAGTGAGCGCTTCATCAAGTCCCCTTCAACGTACTGCTTTTCGACCAAATAAGAGATTTCTTAATTTAATATAGCCTTAAATACCTAATCTCATTACTTTGACTAATTCTTGAGCACTTAGAGCACAATTACTGCCTTGGAATGATGGCAATTCCTGAGATTTTAGGTATTCTGCCCGTATGGCACAACTACCCCCCCATCACCAATTGGTGCAAACCGATGACGGCTCCTTTACTTTATTCTCGGAAAATTTCCAGGAGGCCTGTCATTCTACCTCAGGAGCAAAAAGCGAGACGCTCCTTCATTATGTAAAAGGCTGCCGGGTTCCTGAGAGACTCTCCCCGCATTCTACCTTTACTATTCTGGAAGTGGGTTTTGGACTGGGTCTGGGATTTATGACAACCCTGGAGATCCTGGCAGATCTCCAGGGAAAATGGCACTTTCTCTCGCTGGAATTAGACCGTGATCTTGTTGAGTGGTTTAAGGAAGAAAATAAAGATCATCCCCTCTTGAGTGGGCTCACTTGGATTAAAGACAGTATCCTGGAACTTAGGGCCCCTAACTTCATCTTAACCATTCTCGTGGGAAATGCCCGGGAGACTCTCCCTCTCTACGCTCAAGATTCTAAAATAAAATGGAATGCTATTTATCAGGATGCTTTTTCCCCCAAGAAAAATCCTATTCTCTGGACCAAGGAGTGGTTTGAGCTATTAAAACTTCACTCCGCTACCGATGTTCTTCTTTCTACCTACTCGGCCAGTAGTTCTATTAGAAAATCACTTTTTGAATCTGGCTGGATTATCCATAAGGGAGAGAAGTTTGGTCCCAAAAGGTCTAGCACCCGGGCAAGTCTAGTGGGAGAATCCGACCCTGATATTCTTCTGCAACTAGAGAGATCCCCGGTGCTCGCTCTCACAGATGGAAATATTCTCGTAAAAGCTTAAGGAAATTATGAAAAACATTTGCTCACTTCTCCCCATTGAGTACCCTATTATTCAGGCCGGAATGGTCTGGGTCTCCGGTGGAAAGCTCGCAGCGGCGGCGGCCAATGCAGGAATTTTGGGAGTCATTGGTGCAGGATCCATGAAGCCAGAACTTCTCGAAGAACATTTAAAAAAGGCCATCGCTCTCACTAATCATCCCGAAAGATTGGCCGTGAATGTGCCTCTTCTGTATGAGAAGACCAAAGAGCAAATCGAAATATCGCTCAAACTGGGAATTAAGATTTTCATCACCTCTGCCGGATCTCCCAAGACCTATACTAGTTGGCTCAAGGATCAGGGATGTATTGTGATTCATGTTACATCTAGTCCGGAGCTGGCCCAAAAGTGCGAAGCAGCTGGATGTGACGCCGTTATAGCCGAAGGTTTTGAGGCCGGAGGTCATAATGGTCGGGACGAAATAACTACCATGGTGCTTATTCCACAAGTCGTCGATGCAGTGAAAATTCCTGTTATTGCTGCCGGTGGTTTAGGTGATGGGAGGGCCATTGCTGCAGCGATGTGCCTGGGAGCTCAAGGAGTACAACTAGGAACTCGATTTGTGGCCACTCAAGAATCAAGTGCTCACGAAAATTTTAAAGAGGCCATTCTGAAATCTACTCCTGGTAGCACCATGCTTATGATGAAGAGTGTGGTTCCGGTCAGGCTTTTCAAAAATAAATTCTATGAAGATGTGAGGCGGCTTGAAGAAAGTGGGGCAACTAGAGATGAACTCATAAAGCTCTTGGGTCATGGCCGAGCGAAAAAGGGAATGCTTGAGGGAGATATGGAAGAAGGAGAGATTGAGATTGGACAGGTATCAGCTCTTGTTAAAGATATTCCCACTGTTAAAGAACTAGTGGAGCGACTGATAACAGAACAAAGACAAGCTCTCCCTCCGACAGGTCGATTTTTTTAGTAAGCACGCTCCAGGGCCGCGATGCGATCTTCTAAACTTGGATGAGTTGAAAGAAAACTCATGAGTCCTTTTTTAGAAGAAATTTTCATGGCCTTAATGGCATCCTGGGAATCATCAAGAAGATCCACCTTCTGCTGAAGCCTCTTAAGAGCAGCAACCATCTTTTGCTTACCAGCAAACTGGGCCCCACCCTTATCAGCACGAAACTCACGAACTCTTGAGAAGTAGGCCACTACAAACATCCCGAGAAATGAGAAGAGAACTTCACACACCATGACAGTTATGTGGTAAGCAAAGCCTGAAGTCACCGGACGGTCATCGTCACGATCTCCCGCCATAGCTTGGTTAAGGGCAAAAGCAGCAATACGAGCAAAGAACATCACAAAAGCGTTCACGACTCCTTGAATTAGGGCCATGGTGACCATATCACCATTGGCCACATGAGCGATCTCATGGGCAAGAACTCCTTCCACTTCCTCAGCATTCATCTGATTAAGGAGACCAGTAGAGACTGCTACTAGAGAATTGTTCTTAGAAGGACCAGTGGCAAAGGCATTTACTTCAGGGGACTGGTAGACTCCAACCTCTGGCATTTTTTCGATACCGGCCGCACGGGCCAGAAGATGCACCTTACGAACAAGCTCACCATACTGACCACGATCGTCTACGATCTGAACCCCCATCATCCGCTTGGCCATAAACTTTGAGAGCATCAGAGAGATTCCCGAGCCCACAAACCCCCATACTAAACAGAATACCATGAGGGCAGAATAATTAATTCCGGCCGCTGTGAGATAGTGATTTACTCCCAGCACCGAAAGCACGATGGAGACGGAAACCAGGACTAAAATATTAGTCAAAACAAAAAGAAAGAAGCGCTTAAACATTGTTTTTACCTCTTAAAATGTCTAGGAACACTCTAAAGGTAATCCTTTTTTTAACAGCGTCAAGGGTAACTGGCACCGAGGGTCGCGATTAATAGCTTCAAGAAGGCTAAACTCAATTGATTCTAAGGTGATATGACGCCCCGGATCAATAAAGCAAATAGCTAACAAATCTTGTCGGAAAGAGTGACAATTGTTAGGCTCATAAAATCTTAAAAATTAAAAGGATTTGATTCATGAAACACTGGATATATCTCGTCGTTTTCGCTTTTATTACTCCAGTTCTCGCGGCTGAAACTCCGGACGTCTTAGAAGAAACTCTTTATCATAACTTCCGCCAACATATAAAAACAGATGTTCAATCCAAATCTGCTGTGGGCATTGTTCCCTTTGAGCAATCTCTTTTTGTAGATGCTCTTTGGGATATGCTGGATGAGGACTCCCATGAGGCCAGAAAAGTTCTGGGTCAGATTGAACCCTTTCACTATGATCTTATCCAAAGACTTAGAGTTGAGATCTTAAAACTTAAGTATGAGAAAGCAATTCATCTCTCAGCTGAACTCGTTGCTGAATTAGAAAATACTCTCAGAGCACCTGAGGTAGAGACCAAGCTTATCTATACTCTCGCGGCCTATGAGGAAGAACTCTTGAGTGCAGGGCATAGTGATCTTATCAATCTCGCTAAAAATCACGCTCAGTATTTTGACATTGAGCAGGATCAGGAAAAGAAAAGAGAACTTAATAAGAATGTCATCGCAGATCTCTTTTACGACTCTCCCGATGTTACTACCTATATGAATGGAGAGTACGTAAACAGTGTTAAGATTTTTATGTTCTGTCGAACCAACAGACTCTATCCATGCCTTATGGTTATGCGAGATATCCATGGCCGAGCTGTAAGAAATGGAGATGGCTCACTTTGGACTCATAAATCTCTGGCCTCTTCGGCCCGAGGGCTTCCAAGCTACACCAGAAATGGAAATACGCCGGCCGGAGTTTGGACCATTGACTCTGTTATGCCTTATGCGGATCAACAGATCTCTTTTGGAAAGTTTAGAAGAATGATTATTAACTTCATTCCTAAATCTCAGAATGAACGCTTGATAAAGTCCCTCCTTCCAGAGAGCTCACATTCTGAAGACTGGTGGCACCAAACCCTTACCGCCCGTGATATTGGAAGAAACCTTTTCCGCATTCATGGAACGGGTAAGAGAAATATAGACCCTACGACTCCCTATTATCCCTTCATGAGAACCAGTGGTTGCATCGCTCAGAGAGAAAACACCTACGAAGAGACGACTTTCAGAGATCAGAGAGTTCTCTTAGATACCATTATGGAATCCATGGATCTGACCCCTGATTTTTCTAATGAAGTTAAAGTAAAAGGCATTCTTTACGTAATGGAAGTGGATGACCAAAACCGCGCGGTCGATGCTGATGATCTCTTTCAATGGGGAATTGAGTGATCACGAAGGATCTTCCTCATTATGAGCTCCTGGATTCAGGGCTTGGTCGAAAGCTTGAAATTATCTCAGGGGTAAAGGTCATTAGACCTAGCCCCCAGGCCATCTGGAAGCCAGAACTTTCGGAGAAAGAATGGTCCCAGGCAACTTCTCAGTGCCTGCGTACCAAGGATGGTGGTGGTAAATGGGAGCACTCTAAGAATCCTCCCGAGAATCATATTCTGCCTTTTGAGATTGATGGTAAGACCCTGCGTTTTCGCTTGAAGTTTACTTCCTTTGGTCATTGCGGAGTTTTCTTTGAACAGGTTCCTGTCTGGAACTGGCTCTATAACGAAGTTAAGTTCTTAAAGGAAAAGCTTGGCCGAGCTCCCAAGGTCATAAATCTTTTTGGTTATACGGGATGCGCGAGTCTTGTTATGGCAGCAGCTGGTGCCGAGGTCTTTCATGTAGATAGTTCTAAGGGTGTACTGGATTGGGGAAAAGATTCTCAGGCATTAAGCCGACTGGATGCAAAATCTATTCGTTGGGTGCAAGAAGATGCTCAGGCCTTCCTTAGGCACTCCTTCAAAAAGAATTTCATCTATGATGGCATCCTCGCCGATCCACCAAGCTGGGGACACGGAGTCAAAAAAGAAGTCTGGGACTTTGAAAAGCATATCCATCTGCTCATCGAGGCCATGCTTCATGTGCTGAATCGAGAGAATAGTTTCCTCTTTCTTTCAAGCCATACTCAAGGTGTTCAATCAGAAGCGCTCAAAAATATTCTGCATGATTCCCGTTGGAAAGATATTTCTCCCGGGGAGTTAGGGGTTAAACATAAGAATGATTCACGGATTTTACCTGCGGGAATTTATTCAACTGCCAGAAGCTATCGCCACTAAACTACTTACCAAGCTTAAGCTCTATTCCTGTCTCATAGACTGGTTCTTTGTCCTCTGAGGAAATATCACGGACGCGACCAAAGAGCTTAACCCCGTTTTTATTGGTATACTCAAACCCCACCTCAGCATCGTCACTTTTCTCGCGAGCTTCCCTATATCCATTGCCCCGCGCCCTATAGCTTGTAAAGATCATAACCTGGGCATTATCCGGAGCGCTGATATTGATTCCCGTGGTGAGTTTGGCGTCCTGGCCTTCATGCTTACCAAGGTACTCCACTTGGGTAAAACTTTTTACATTTTCATTTATAGGAGCATCGATTCTTGCTCCTGCACTGACTTTATCAAAGTTTAATTTTACTTTTTCTTCAGTTTCCTTCTTTTTATTAGAACTCAATTCCACATAATCGGTAGTATGACTGGCCTGAATGGAGCTCGTGAGCACGGCCGTCCCAAGTTTTTGCCTCATCTCAACGCGGTTAATCCAGTCTACTTCTACGCCGGCCCCCATCTCGATGAGTTCATTCGGATTTTTTTCCAATTCCACCGCATAACTCGCCTCTGCGGTTACCCCCGAGTTCACTTTAATCTGTGTCTCTGGTGCCACGTATTTGATGACATCGGTATTTGTTCCTTCTGCAAAACTAGCAACAAACTTTTTATCACCACCACTGGCGACATCTCTCAAAGTAGTTTGGGCCTTATTCACCAGCACTTCTGCTAATTCATTCTTATGCTGGGCCACCACGAAAGTAGATTTGACATTGTCTTCGGCCACTACAATGACCTTGTAGCGCTGATTTTTAGGCTTATATTTGTGGGGATTTTCTAAACAAGTTTGGGATGAGCTTAAATACTTCTGGGCCATGAGGGATTGAAGATATTCTTCAGGAATGCCTTCAGAAGATGGCTTCTTTAAGAAGTCATCGACCGCCTGCTCTCCCAGAACATGATTAATTTTAGCAATGTCTTCTGTGAAAACTTGAGCATAAGCAGGAGTGATGAGAAATAAGCAAAAAAGCGCTTTCCACATGCACTCCTTATCGGATCGATCGGCTATTTACTAAAGCCCTGACGGTACCATTCACTGGAGATGGCCGTCCAAGCATTAGACACATTAAGACTCTCAACCGCCCCTGATCCCGGAATACAGATAGATCCATCCATCTTCTTCAAAATTTTACTGGAGAGCCCTGAGCCCTCGGCCCCTAAGAAGATGATGGTCTTTTCAGGAAAACTCGTTTTAAAAAGAGATTCACCCTCATGGCTAGAGGTGGCAAACATCTTGTAGCCAAGCTTTTTGGCATGCTCAAAGAACTCATTCCAGTTCTCCAAATGGATTGCTGGAACCACTTCAGCTCCACCTTCGGCCGTTCTATGGGCACTGGCCGTAAGGGCAACGGGTACCTTAGCTTCATAAGCAATACCCTTAACCCCAAAGTGAGCAGAAGTTCTCATAAGAGCACCCAAATTATGGGGATTTTCCACTTCTTCTAAAGCAAGAATCAGGCTTCTTCCATCAACTGCCAAAAGCTCCTTAACACTGGGAAGCTTTTTGGTTTTAACGATAAGAGCAATTCCTTCATGGTGAGTGGCGCGGGTAACCTTATCCAACTCTTCTTTTTCCACCACATGGTAGGCAAGCTTATTATCTACGCAGTGGCGAACCAAATCTCTGAATTCAAAGACGCCGTCGCGAGTAACATAGGCCCGGATGATATCTTCCGGACGGTTTTGAAAGAGGGATACACATGCATGACGGCCATAGACCTTCATTTCTTGATTTTTAATTAAATGTTTCATACTAGCCTTTTAACATGAGCTCCTTTTAGTGTATAGAGACCCTATGACTTCCTACACAGGTTATCTTGCCATTCATAAGTTTGAGAGCGAGCTCAAAAAAGAGCTTGAAATCAAGGGTTTAAAAATAACCCTGGAAAAGGATCGTCTGTTTTTAGTTGAGGGTGATCATCCGCAAATGATTTGGGCGCAAATGACGGCGTTTGATTTAAGGGCCATCCCCATTACCTCAATTAAAGATGGGGCCAAGAAACTTAAGGCCTTAGGTAGAAACTGGGGTCTCTTTACGGTTGAGCACCACAGAAGAGCTCAGCTTATTCAGGAAGAGCTTCCTAAGATAAATCAAAAACCCATCCCCTTCAGGCATCCCTTACCAAGCTTACCTATGGGCTTTTGGACCCTGTGGGAGCCGGATCTCATGATGGTAGCGAGCTCCACCTCTTCTCCCTTTGCTCTGGGAGAAATGGACTTTCAAGAAGATAAGATCATGCCACCTTCCCGGGCCTACTTAAAGCTGTGGGAATTTTTTACGGTCTATGCTCCCGAGGAGATTTCTGGTGGAACCTCTCTGGATGTGGGCTCTTGTCCGGGTGGCTGGACCTGGGTTTTAAGAACCCTGAACTTTGATAAAACAATTTCCGTGGATAAGGCCCCCATCGAGACAAGAATCATGGACCTGGGGCAAATTGATTTTAGGCAAGAAAGTGCCTTTGGTCTTGATCCCCATGATTTGGGAGAGATCGATTGGTTCTGCTCCGATATCATTTGCTACCCCGAGCGGCTGTTGAATCTGGTGAACCGATTCCGCGCGGCGGGGACCGTGAAGAACTTTGTCTGCACCATAAAATACCAGAAAGAAACTGACTGGGAACAAACACTCAAATTTTTGGAAATACCAAATTCTCGAATCGTTCATCTTCATCATAATAAACATGAGGTGACATGGTTTTTAAAAGGGGCCCTTGCATGAAATACTTTAATATGGACAAGCCCCAGAAGCTGAAGCTCACTCGGGATTTGGGTAAGCACATCAAGCGTGGAAATCCTTGGATCTTTGCTGATGCTGTGGAAAAAATGAAAGTTCCAGAAGGCTCTTATGCCATCTTGGTCAGTCATAAAAAAGAAATTCTGGCGCACGGCTTTTACTCTCCTCATATCAATCTTGCCTTTCGGGTGTTGAGCCTGGGAGATACAAAATTAAATGATACGGAAATAGTGGCCCGCCTCTATCGCGCTATTCATATTAAAAAGCATCTCTTAAGCACTGAGAACAAGTGCTTTCGCATCATCAATGGCGAGGGTGATGATCTTCCTGGGGTTGTGGCGGACTATTACCAGGGAGTGGTGGTTTTGAAGCTCGATGGCCCTGCGGCCGAAGCCTTCTGGAATAAAGAGAATCTAGCTGCCTTCTTTATGGAGCAAAAAGATATTCCAGTGAGCTGTGTTTACTATAAAAGAAAGAATCGTGAAGAAGATAAAGGAGAAGTCCTTGCTGGCGAGTGTGAGAGCCTTCATGAGCATGAATTCCTAGAGCATGGAGTGAAATTCAGAACTAATATTATCGATGCTGCTAAGACTGGCTTCTTTCTAGATCAAAGAGAGAATCGCAATTTCATTCGTAATATCTCTAAGGATAAAACACTTCTTAATCTCTTTGGTTATACCGGTGGTTTTTCCGTTTATGCCGGCCTAGGTGGGGCAAGTCAGGTAACAACCGTGGATATCGCCCCTCAGGCAATTAAGGCCAGTGAATTAAACTGGGAAATAAATCTTCTTTCCTCAGAAAAGCATGATGCCATTTGCGCCGACGCTTTTGAATGGGTACTTGAAGCCCAGAAAGAAAACAAGCTATGGGATATCGTCATAACCGACCCCCCAAGCTTTGCTCCTAATCAGAAAGCGATTGATTCTGCCAAGGAAGCCTATACTAAGGTCTTTGCGGATTCCCTTCGTCTGGTGAAGAATGGTGGATTTTTTGCGGCATCTAGCTGCTCGGGACACATTAGCTTTGAGAGCTTTCTTGAAATTGTTCAGGAGGCCTTATCTAAAGCTCGTCGCCGCGGAAAGGTTTTGCTCATTAAAGGGCAGCCGGAAGATCATCCCTTCCCTTTTGCTCTACCCGATATGCGCTACTTAAAATTTGTATATCTGCAGGTGTTTAAGGATTAATCTCCATTTCTTTCAGGATATAGATCTTGCTTCTCATCTGCATCCATATAACCTGGGCCATAATGGCAGTTATGATCCAAACCAGATGATAAGAGAGAGATTCTCCTGCTAGATTTAAGCTCATATTTCCCAACATCAGGAGAGACCACAGTATTGCTGGTAAGAGGACCAGTGTGTATTTATAACGTCTCCAAACCCACCACAACTCTTCTCCCTTCATTCCGATAAAGGCCACCATCAGACCCGCTGATAAGAATAAAGAGCCACAGAAGGCAGCACAGGCCCAGTCTCCGATGATGCGAAAGAAATGAGTGATGCCATGGCCTTCTACTAACCCCAGACCAAACTGAGGGCAAACCGACATGGAGAAGATGGCACCGAGGAGTTGAAATAATAAAAATTTAGCAATGATAGCAGAACCATTAAAACTCAGGGTGATGTCCTTATGGACAGCTTGTGTGAGTTCCTGTGAGGGAACTTCGTTATGGGTAATAAATTCTAGAAATTCATTATCATTCTTCATCTTGACCTCGAAGCTTGTCTTTGAGTCCCCGCACTGCTCTGGATAGACGTTGCCGAAGACTTGTTTGTGACAGACCTGTTTCTTTTTCTAATTCCTCATATCCAACTCCCTCTAGATAGTACTTCTGTACAAGGAAAGCGGTTTGAGGAGGTAAGTGAGCGAGAATCTCCGTCACATTATGACTCTCACTATCTCGTCCATAAAGTTTCTCCAGAAGTTCACTCTGGTGCTGCTCTTTTCTTCTTCCGAGACTTCGATATTCATCGATCAAAAGATTTTTAATAAGAACAAAAAACCAGGGAGCAAAGGGCTGATCTTTGTAGAGTTCTCTCTTCTCATGCAATTGCCTCCACACCTTCTGAAAGAAGTCATCGGCTTCACTAGGTCTGAGTCTTTTTTTGATGTAGCCATAAACCATTGGCGTGTACTTTTTGTAGAGGAGATTAAACGCCTCTTCATTTCCCGCTTGGTAGGCCCGCATCAGTTCTTCGTCATTCATATATCCTTATTCTCTCACAAGAGATGAGGAAGAATAAAGGCATAAAAAGCTCCTATCAGATTAATCCCTAGAGTGACGAAGAAGAGCGGTTTGGACCAGCTCTTAGTTGTCTCACACTCCTCTTTCTTATCAATGGGGCATACCTCTTTTGCGCTATATCTTTGCCCCAGGTAAGAAACACCCAGCATAAAAAAACTCGCGCCAAAAACCCATTCCTTATTCTCAGAGAGCCAAATAAGCTCTGGAAACTCACCTAAAAATCCTGCTAGCGATGCTCCGAAACCCATCAACACTAAGGTCGAAGGAAGTGCGCAGCACAGGAGCGTTCCAAAGGAAGTGAAGAGCCCCCCGTAGCTTACGAGTACTTGAGTCGTTTTATTTTCTTTCAATGCTTGCCACATTGTAGCCTGCCTCGGTAATAAGTTTAGTAATGGTAGCGTCCTCTAAATCTTTATCATCATGGGTAAAGATATTGACGATTTTTTTATCCAGATTTACATCCAAACTTTTTACTTCAGAAATCGCGCTGAATTTCTTTTGAATTCCCTGAGCACACATGGAACAAACCATGCCACTCACCTTCACATTGATTTCTTTTGCAAAGGAAGTAAATGAGAAGAGCATAAGAGTAAGGGCCATCATTTTTTTCATCGTAAACTCCTTAAAGGTGAACCATGAGATTTAGCATCCAGTCTCCACGTGTGGAGGAGCCCATTTCCCATAAAACATTATTATAAAAAAATCTGACCATGGGGGTAATCATGACCTTCTCCTGAACCTCATCGATGATCATTCCCTGGAGCATAAACCAGGTTTGTAAGCTCTTAAAATCGGCTTCATAGGGAGAGAATCCAACTCTGGCCTGTGTGGTGAACATATCAAGCTTTCCAGGAGCATGAAATTCATAATGCTTAATGGCCGTATAGAGCCTTCTGGTTTCCCAATCGGCTTCTAAGCCTAACATATACATGCCATGAGTTCCGGGACTACCCCACTCCTGGTCAACCACACCTCCCCCCCCATGCAAGTAAATATTGGCCTGATGGTTTTCCCCATTATCTCTCCAGAGAAGATGATTGATTTTTAGGAGTGCTGCTTCCGTATTGGCCGCTTCTTGAGAAAAACGCCAGTGATCAATGCCCACCGAATAGCGATTTGAGGGTGAGTACATGAGGTAATTATTTGAGTAGTCGGGCATATTGCTGGAACTAAGTGCCCAGCCACCTTGATAAATGACCGGATGGGCATAAGCGCCTGCCGAAACAATAAAAAGAAAAATACTCAAAATTTTCATAGATCCCCTCTGTTTCAATCTATGACGATAGAAAAGGGAGTTTGTGACAACTATTGAGGAAATCGCGTAATTTTTTTAAAATTATGCCAAATCTGGGATTTTAGAAAGTCTAGATCAAGGCCTAACTGTTGAGAGGCCCTGAGATAAATGTCGTGGATATCAAGATGTTTTTGATCGTCGGTTTCCAAAAACAAATTCTCTAGTGGGATAACTGGCAGGAGTTCTCGGATCTGAGGAGAATTATCCAGAGAGATCCCAAATGAGAAATAGCAGTCCGGATGCAAACGTAGCAGACTCTTAACCATTTCCTCATTGCCCCGAAAATCATGAAAGATCCAGGGAGTGTTTGGTTTTTTTTCTTTCATAACACCCAAAAAATCTGAACCACTTCTCACATTGTGAATAACCAGGGGAAGCTCAAATTGATGGGCGAGATCCAGATGCCAAAAAAAGAGCTCTAGTTGGCGATCCATAAGTTCTGGCATGGTGCGATCAAGGCCTGTCTCGCCGATTCCCCAAACTTTACCTGCTTGAAGGAGCTTCAAAATATTATTTTGCAGTTCACTTATCTCATCTTGAGTATAATCTTCCAGCCACCAGGGGTGAATGCCGGCAGTTGAATACTCCCTACTAGTCTGCATTAGCTTCAACTCCTCGATAGAGAGGGAATCGACACTTACTGAATCTTCATGTGGCAGTCGTCGATGAGTATGGATATCAAGATAAGGTAGTAGTTTCATAGCATGATTAAAACAGATGCGCTTATAGCCGTCTAGCACTGTGACTCTCCTGGTCTTCAAAAAGGCAGAAAGGAGAGATAAATTTTTCTCTCTAACAAAAAAAGGATATTTATGGGCTGGATTCCATCTGAAATTGAAGAATATTGTATTAATCATTCTACCCGACCAGGGGAAGCCGCTCGAGAGCTTCAAAAATACACTAAAGAATCGGTTCACGGGAGCAATATGCTTATCGGGGAAATGGAAGGATCGGTTCTGAAGTTTCTCATAACCCTAGGTCGAGTTAAGAATGTTCTGGAGCTGGGAACTTACACGGGTTATTCAGCTCTGGTTATGGCCGAGGCCATTCCCCATGATGGGAAAGTTATCACCATCGACATCAATCCTAAGACCTCCGAGATAGCTCAGGAGTACTGGGCAAAGTCACCCCATGGAAAAAAAATCAAACAGATTTTAAAACCAGGCCCGGAAGCCTTAAAAGAAATTCATGAAACTTTTGATTTGGTTTTCATTGATGCTGATAAAAATAATTATCCAAATTATTTAACATGGGCCCTGGATCACCTATCCCCCCAGGGCATTATCGTTACCGATAACACCCTGTGGTCTGGAAAGGTTCTTCAGTCTGGAGTCGATGCTCAAACTGATTCAATTAGAAAGCATAATGATCAAGCCGCTGCCTTAGAAGGTTATATCAAAACCTTACTGCCTATTCGCGACGGCATGTTCCTTATTCAGAAAGGCTGAGGCTGACCGGTATTTGTTCCTTGTCCAGGAGTGAGTACCGGGTCATTGACAGCATCCACTCTTTCTTCTTCACTTTGCTGCTGTTGTGCCCTAGTTGCATCTCCTCCGGAATCCCATTCTTCCCTTTCAGGCGAAGTACAAGCACCTGCACCAACAATTAAGAGACCTAGAATTATGAAGCGTTTCATAGTTACCCCCTGCTTCAAGGTTAGGTAATTATCCTATCATCTTGAGTCACCAGACAAAAACTTAAAGCTCTCATAAGGCATTGGCCGATGAAGTCACTTAATTCACCCATAATTGTCTCCGTGTGGCTTTCCATTGGAACACTTTACAGAATTAAATGGTGAACTATTAGGGTCTCAGGGAAAGGAGCTCTTATGAAAGTCATGACATTCGCCTTGCTTACTGGAATATGCCTCTTGGTGGTCTTAGGTAGGCCACAGCTTCAAGAGCAAACTCCTGCTAATATCGGAGAAATTCAAGAAGAGCAAGAAAGAGAGGAAGTTGCGGACGAAGAAGAACTAGTTCAGATTGATGATATGATGTTTCGAGTGATTCATCACATCGATAGAATCGAAGATGAACCAATCGCTGACATCATCTGGTTAAAGCGCGCGGCAGAAGTTGCTCTAAAAAATGGATCACCCTACTTCCATATTTTAGAGCAAAACGCCAGCAAAGAATTTAACCGTGAGCATAACATGCAGCTAACTATGATCGAAGGAATCATTGTCTTAGATCAAGATCCCATGGAGGCTGAATATGATGCATATACCATATCTGAACTTGAACTCGATCCCAATGCCCACTAATTTTAATCTTAATTTATCTTTCCATTCTTTGCAGGTGCAGACAGTCTAGACTAAAAAACCATAGCATTCTCATTTGAACGGGAGGTTTAACTTGAGAAGTTTTTTTGCTATGTTTTTTTTCCTCTATCTTTCTTCATCATCTATTGCTGGAATTCATCTTCCTTGGGAAAGGGAGTCCGACCCCCTGATTATGAGTGGGAGCATGAATCATGTCTTTCATGAGTTGCCACTCTCGGGAAAGATCAGAAATAAAAATAGACTTTGGTCTGGAGATTATTGGCCATTGAAATTAGGAAACATAAATTTCCGTTGGTATGCAAAAAATAAAACTGGCTTTAATTTGAATTCGCCTTCAAGAGATGAAGCAAAGAAAATGACCCTCCCGGAACTCGCTTCCTTGGCCCCATCTGAAAAATATGATCTTTATACCGGTCGCTATGATTATCCGTTAAAGGCCCAGGTGGCCAGGATTGCAAACCCTAAGGCCCTTCTGTGGGAAGGCATTTGTCATGGTTGGGCACCGGCCACTATTAATCATGATGAACCGCGCCCCAAAGTTCTAACCAATCCTGATGGAATAGAAATACCTTTCGGATCAACGGATATCAAGGCCCTTTTAAGTTATTACTATGCTTACGGTTTTCATGTGAATAGTACCAATCAAATGGGAACTCGCTGTGAAAACGATAAAAATTGTTATGAAGACCTCAATGCCGGAGCCTTTCATATCGTCCTTACTAATAGAATTGCACTAGAGGGAAAGAGCTTTGTCATTGACACGCAAAGATGGATCGAGGTTTGGAATAATCCCATCAAGGAATATTCTACAGTCATTATAAATGACAATCTTCCCCCTATCAACACCTCCGCGAGGGGGACCACCAAAGTTATAAGACTCAAGACCACCATCACAATTCCTGGAGATGGAGAAAACAGATGGCAACCCATTCTTGGCACAGCTTTTCAGGATGAAGAGAAGATTATTTATGAATATGATTTGGATATAGATTCCAAGGGTGCCATCATCGGTGGGATATGGAGATCGCAAAACCGTCCAGACTTTCTATGGCATAAGGCCCCTCCCTATCGCTTTGATGGCCTTCTCTACAAGCTTGGCCATCTCCTCTAGGATGAACAAAAAAAAAGAGCGACCAAATAAACGGTCGCCCTTTAAAAATGCTCAACTGTAAATTAAAGCAATTAAAGATTGAAAAGAATTTCTCTTAAACCACTGCTTTTCACAACCTCAAATTGAGCATTTTCAACTGAGATAAAGTTAATGTTTTGACGGCAATCCCAACCACGATCGATGATCTTAATATTGGCAGCACCAGCTCTAGGAACATAAAAGTTATCAAGAGTGATGGACATTGGAGCAGCTGAGCGATCGATACTGTACTGCTGTTTGCCCATACATTCATCTAAAACAGTTTCACCATTGATATCGACTCTTGTTTTCACTGGAAAAACTTGTCCTTGAAGAACAATCTTCCAGTTTACTGTAGACATGCAATCGATGCTGTCACAAACAGGATTTACTTCAGGTGTAGATTTCTTTTTGCTGCTCTTTGAGTCGTTTCCACAACTCACAGCAGTCACCAGAAGTGTTGATAGGGCAACTAATGATAAATTTTTGCGAAAGCTCATGCTTGATCCTTTTCCTAGAGTTAATAAGCGCGTGGTGATTATTTCTAAAAAAAGACGTTTGCAAAGACCCTATGCTTGAACATGTGAGCAATTTGGGCCATGACTGAGAGAGACAGAACATCTCGTAATATAGAATGGAATCAAGGACTTTATGAGTGCTTCTTCAGAAAACTTTAGACAAACCCAAATTTTTACTCAAGATGAAGTCACATCGCTCATACCTGCATGCTGCACGTAAACTTGTCTCAGATGCTTAACGGCGTTAGAATGATTTTTCTATTATTAACAGGAGGTTCAAGTTTTGCTGGCAACCAAGAGCATTGTTTACACCGAAGAAAATCAACAAAAACTTGAAGACACCTTATACCAAAAATCACTCATCTCATTTCTCTTTAAAGAACTCGGTAAATTTCGTGACCCTGTAGAAGATATTCGGGCCTGCCTCGATTATATTCTCGACCCTAAATTTGGCGGTCATGTTTTTACTGCCACTGAGAATCAAGAGCTTCGTGGTGTAGTATTAGTTACTAAAACCAATATGCATAAATTTGTGCCAGGATATCTTCTCGTTTATATTGCTACCTCAAGTGAGCATCGCGGCCAAGGCATTGGAAAAAGCTTGCTCGAACTTGTAAACACTACTTTAAATTCTCCCATCGCCCTTCATGTAGAGCATGATAATCCTGCCAAGAGACTTTATGAACGAATGGGCTTTACCAGTAAATATGCTGAAATGAGATGGTATCCCTAATGGCATGTCTCTATCTGTATCGAGACAAGCTAAAACATAATTATCAGTTCTTAGAGAAGACTTTTAAGCAACATCGAATTGAATGGGGAGTTGTCACTAAACTTCTCTGTGGTAACAAGAAGTATCTGACCGAAGTTCTGGAGCTCAACCCTCGTCAGGCCTGCGATTCAAGATTATCCAATCTCAAGATGATTAAAGAGATTAATCCAGATATCGAAACTATCTATATAAAGCCAGCAGCTAAGAACATCATTAAAAGCCTCGTTAAATATGCCGATGTGAGCCTTAATACTGAGTTCGAAACCATTAAACTTATTTCTCGTGAGGCCACTCGCCTTAAGAAGATTCACAAAATAATCATCATGATTGAGTTGGGTGATTTACGAGAAGGAATTCTGGGAGATGACTTAATTGCTTTTTATTCAAAGATATTTAAGCTCAAAGGCGTTGAGGTCATAGGAATTGGCACCAATCTCAACTGCCTTCATGGGGTTATGCCCTCCCAGGATAAACTACTTCAGCTTGCTATGTATAAAAAGATCATTGAACTTAAGTTCGGCAAACCACTTCCCTTTGTTTCAGGGGGAACCACGGTGACTCTTCCGTTGCTTCTAAAAGATAAACAATTTCCTAAAGAAGTAAATCACTTCCGGATTGGTGAGGCCTTGTTTTTTGGGGCCGATCTTTTTGAAGATAAAACGATCAAAGGCATGTATCCCTTTACCTTTGAGTTGGAAGCTCAGGTCATTGAAGTTTCTGAGAAACCCAGTGAACCCTTTGGTGAATTTGGAGAAAATCCTTCAGGAGATAAGTATAAACCCAATCCTAAAAAAAAGAATGTGAGGGCCCATCGCGCGATCATTGATGTTGGACTTTTAGATGTAAACCCCAAATTCCTTATTCCTCAGAATAAAAAGTTGAAAATTATTGGAGCAAGCTCTGATATGCTAGTCGTGGATATTGGCCAGTCTAAACATAAGTATCCGGTAGGCTCCACCATGAGATTTAAACTTAAGTATATGGGTGCTCTGAGCCTTTTGAATTCTAGTTATGTGGATAAGGAAGTCTTATAGTGAATGTTCTTGATCTCTCCGTGATAATTATTTACCTACTCGCTCTTTTATCTGTTGGTTTCTACTTTTCCCGTACTCACAAAGATCATGATGATTACTTTTTAGGCGGCAGAAATATAAAGTCCTGGCATGTAGGACTTTCAGTCGTGGCCACCGATGTTGGTGGAGGCTTCTCCATTGGTCTTGGAGGCCTGGGTTTTGCCATGGGCCTATCCGGTTCATGGATGCTCTTTACTGGTCTTCTGGGAGCATGGACTTCAGCTGTCTTTCTTATTCCCAAGATAAAGAAACTAGAAGAAACGAAGCGCTTCTCAACCTTTAATGATGTTATTTCTCACTTCTATGGAAATAAGGTCGCCATTGTGGCCACTATTATTTCTCTCATTGGATATCTTGGATTTACTTCCAGTCAGCTTCTGGCAGGAGCGAAACTCACCTCGGCCACTTTTGAATCAATCGATCTTTCTGGGGCCCTGTGGCTGATGGGGATTGTGACCATCGTCTATACTGCCTTTGGGGGACTCAAGGCGGTAATCTACACCGATACGGTTCAATGGCTAATCCTGATGGTGGGTCTCATCTTTATCGGTATTCCCATGGCCTATGTCTATGTAGGAGGCTGGGATGCCATTGTAGCTACCGTACCAAGTGGTCATCTAAGTCTTACTAATGTGAGCTTCTCCCAGATTCTCGAATGGGCCCTGACTATTATGCCTATCTGGTTTATTGGACTTACTCTCTATCAGCGCATTTATGCTTGTAAAGGAGAGAAAGCGGCCAGACAGGCCTGGTATCTTGCGGGACTTCTGGAATGGCCCATCATGGCCTTTATGGGGGTTGTCCTGGGACTCCTGGCCCGTGTCGGCTATGAGAATAATCAGTTCGCCTCAGTGGGCTTTCCTAATACCGTGGCCCTTGATGCCGAGATGGCCCTGCCGCTTCTACTGAAGATGAGCTTAGTTCCAGGTCTTCTGGGGCTGATGCTTGCGGCCTATTTTTCGGCCATACTATCCACCGCTGATAGTTGCCTAATGGCAACTAGTGGGAGCTCTATTTCAGATTTGTATCTGCGCTTTGTTAAACATAGCGATCATAAAAAAATTGTTCGTCTCTCTCAGATCTCAACTTTAGTATTAGGATTAGTGGCCCTGACCCTCGCCAATCTCTTTACCAATGTATTAAATCTTATGCTCCTCTCCTATGGAGTTATGGTGTCTGGTCTATTTATTCCCGTAGTAGGGGCCCTCTTCTTAAAAAAGACTTATCCTCTCCAAGGTTTTATGAGCATCATCTTTGGTGGCGGAACCACTCTTATACTTCAGGGGCTCTCCCTTACTTCGATTCCTATCATCTGGGGGCTCTCGGCTTCTATGATTGGTTTTTTCTTAGGCACTATCCTACCTAGAGTTGAGATTAAGCATGTTTGAAACTTCCTATATTGAACTTGATTCTCACATTTATGGTAGAAATCTCGCTTTTCTAAAAAGAAGTGTTATTGGCCAGGCCGAATTTTGTTCAGTTATTAAAGGCAATGCCTATGGGCATGGAGATAAAGAATTTATTCAGATTGCTCAGAATGAAGGGGTAAGGGTTTTTGCGGTCTTTAATGCCTTTGAGGCCTATCGGGTTCGCCCCTTTCTTAGAGATGGGACTCGTCTCATTATCATGGGAGATATTGATTTTCCGGAACTTTATTGGGCAATTGAACAAGGGATAGAGTTTTACGTTCATAATATGAAATTATTGGATGAGACGATTAAGGCTTCTCAAAAAGTAGGTAAACCCGCTCTGGTTCATCTTGAAATTGAGACAGGGATGCATCGGTTGGGTATTGAGAAAGAGCTTTTTTCCGAAGTTTTAAGAAGAATTTCAAAATATCCTGATAATTTAAAACTTATTGCTTTATGTACTCATTATGCAGGTTCCGAGAGCATTAATAATTATCTTCGGGTAAAAAAACAGCATAAGGTTTTTGAAAACTCCATTAAATGGTTCCGCTCTCAGGAGATTGATCCGTTTATCATTCATGCCGCTTGCTCGGCTGCGGCCGTGAGATATAAAAAGACACTCTATGATATGGTTCGAATTGGAATTCTTCAATACGGCTTCTGGCCTAGCGAGGAAACCTTTATTGAATATATTTCCAAGAAGAAAAAGGATCACTCCAATCCTCTGGAAGGCATCATCACCTGGAAGAGCCGGATCATGTCCCTAAAGGATGTTCCCCTGGGATCCTATGTAGGATATGGCAGCTCGTATCTAACCGAGAGAGCTAAAAAAATGGCCATTATCCCGGTGGGTTACTCCAATGGCTTTGCTCGGGTTTTAAGTAATCAGGGCCGGGTGCTCATTCATGGAAAACGTGTTTCTGTTGCAGGAACGGTTAATATGAACGCCATAACAGTAGATGTGACAAATATTCCTGAGGTACAAATAGGAGATGAAGTGGTACTAATTGGTAAGCAAGGGGATCAAACGATTACCGTCTCTTCCTTTGGGGATTACAGTAATCAGCTCAATTACGAACTCCTCACCAGGCTTCCTATGGATATACCGCGTTTTATTAAGTAGAGGATGATATGAAGATTTTTTATAATGCTCTTTCAAACTTACATCTTACAAAATATGGAATTGAAATCCCCCTCAGTGATGATCGGGATGGAAAGATCTTTGAATTTCTAGAAAATGAAGGAATTCCCGTTATTCAGAATTTCTCTGAAAGTATAGAGCTTAAAAAAGAAGATCTCGCTCGAGTTCATAATGAAGAATTTTTGTCTGCTCTCTATGGCAGTAAAGAGAGCCTTCTGAAGGCCATCATGGATACTTTTGAATTGGTGGATGAAAAGGGAAATTATCACCGCTATAATCCACAGAAGGCCCAGGCCCCTTTGGAAGAGATGTTTCAATCCTTTTTGTTAAAAACTAAGGGTACCATGGCGACTGTCCAGGAAGCCTTAAACAGTGGTGAAGCCTTTTTCTTAGGTGGCGGTTATCATCATGCGATGAGCTTTGGAGGTCGTGGTTTTTGCCTCATCAACGATATCGTCATTGCTGCACGCTGGGCCCAGAAGAATTTAAACACTAAGCTTGTGTGGGTAATCGATGTGGACGCTCATAAAGGTGATGGTACGGCAGAACTTACTCATAATGACCCCACGATTAAAACCCTCTCTATTCATATGAAAGATGGATGGCCGCTTGATAGCGAAAAGCTTGATAAAGAGGGAAAACTGAACCCGTGGTTTATCGAGAGCGATGTTGAAATTGGCATTCCTCAAGGTGAAGAGGGTGAGTATCTAAAAAAACTAGGTGAGGGCCTCTCAAAACTCTCCTCCCTATCTCAAGAGAAGCCAGATCTGGCGATTATCGTTCAGGGCAGTGACCCTTATGAGAAGGATCAACTCCCTAGCTCCTCCCTCTTAAAACTCACGAAAGAAGAAATGCTAGAGAGAGATATGCTGGTGTACAACTTTCTGAAAGAGCGTGATATTCCCCAGGCCTATGTGATCTCTGGAGGATATGGAGAATTTGTCTATGAAATTTACTGCCAGTTTCTAAAGAAAGTTCACAATTTATAGTCTGTATTTTTTACCGCTTTTAAGTTCTAGTCATCATTGCCTGATAAGTTAAGCTCATGCTTAAGCTCGCCCTTTTTCTTCTTTTCATGCCCTTCATCCTTGCCCATGGAAGAGCAGGCTATCCTGATTATTACCGCTATCAGATACTCATTAATGATCCCACTACCTCCAGTGTCACCTATCAATCCTTTACCACTATTCCCCGAATCATACTGGGCCTTCATAGTAAAACTTTGAGTGATCAGAAGATCGATGCCTTTGTCATGACCGATTGGGAGAAGCCCTTCTTTTCGGCCTGGGCCTTTGAAGAAAAGGATAAGCGCTTTAGTCTTAATTTCTGGGGAGGACTTGCTCGAATTCCAGGCATGAATGATGAGGCCTTTGCGCTCGTCGCCTGTCATGAGCTTGCTCACCTCGTGGGAGGCGATCCACGCATGAAACTTTCTCAATTCAAATCCATGTCCTCAGAAGGCCAGTCGGATTTTTATGCCTCTGCCATTTGCATGAAAAACTATTTAAGATTTAAGCATCGTCAGAATAAACTTAACATCCCTCAGGACATTTCAGGTCAGGGTTATACCTTGTGCCGAACTAACTTTGACGAGGAAGAGGACTTTCTTATTTGTCTTCATACTCAGAAGGCCATCTTGGCCTTTATGGATTTACTTCAGCACCAAAGTTCTGCTTCCCTTGACCTGGATCTCGTGACCCCTGATCCATCTCAAGTGCGGGTGACCCTTCATGATAGCTATCCCTCGCCACAATGCCGAATTGATACACTTCTTATGGGTTCCCTTTGCTCAATCAAGGATTATCCTTGTGATAGCTCTAGTCGGGCCCGTCCGGGATGTTGGTTCTCAGAGATCTAAACTCAAAGACTGATGAATCTTTAATCTTCGCTTATTATAGGCCTTGGTCATGGAGATATCTCTATGTCCCACAAAGTCAGCAACTCTTTCAAGAGCATGGCCTTTATCTAGAAGCATTCCAATGACGGTTGAGCGCGCTGAGTGAATGGTAATATTGCCTGTCACACCAATTTTCTTAGCGTATTTTTTGATAATGTAATTAAGAGATTTCGGATCCAGTGGCTTATTGAGTTCTCCTGAGTGAGCGTTCCTGGTGGGGCGAAAGATATAATCATCCGGATTCATGCTCATCCCGATTTCTTCGCACCATCTTAAATATTCCCCCAGTGCTGTCACCACCTTGGGATTGAGAGGAGTCACCATCTCCTGGGAGCCCTTTGCCACATAACGAATAACGGTGAAGCCATTTTCTTCATCTAAACTTTTAAACTGCAGATGAGAGACCTCACGATGCCTCATACCCGAAGTAAAGAAGAGACAGAGTACGGCCTTATGGAGTTTACCTGCACCGGTTGAGGTATCAATTGAGGCCAGAAGCTCCACCACTTGCTCATCACTAAGATCCTGAGTCTTAACTTCCTTGGGGATGCTAAAGCGTTTTATTCGTCCTACTGGATTCTTATCAATGAGATCCATGTCCATAAGATAGTCATAAAAAGACCAGAGGGTAGCTAAAGAGCGATTTACACTTCTTTGGGAATACTTTCCTCGCAAAAGATAATCCTTATAGGCCACAACATGAGGATGCTCGACGCTGAGCTCACTGAGTGAGCGAAAGGTCTCTTGGAGAAAAAGTAGAAATTTTCTAAGGTCTCTTGTGTATGCATCGCGAGTATGGGGAGAGCTGAAATTATGAATGAATCCGTAGTAGATCTTATTGCGATCAAATTGGGCCGACTTTCCAATTTCAAAGCCGGAGAATTTCTGAAGTGAGTTCAAGCATTTTCTCCAGAGTTTTGCGACCAGTTTAGACAAAAAGAGACGAGAGACCACTCATGACGAGGGAGAAGCTTATGAAGCTCTTTAGGAGTGAAGGCCAGAACCTTGAGTAAAATTTTCACTTGATTTACGGCGGCCGTGACTTGTGCTTTTTCTTTAGGAGCGAGATTTAATCTTTGTCCTTTCTTTACCTGATCAGAAAAACTTTGCAGGACTTTCTCTACTTGCAGCAGACCTTCCCGGAGAATTAAGAGCTGGGCCTTTTGACGACGATTGAGTTCAATGAATTGATCGATGATAAAGCGAATCTTGCGACCCCGGCCCATAAGGCGGGCCTCCTTCATAGGCATTTTATCCAGAAAGCTCAAGTATTTGGGTGCGAGACAAAGAGTAAAATTGCGGGCCTTTTTTTCTTCGGCCACTTTAGGTCGACCCGGTTTTTTTTGGCCTACTTTCACTTGAGGGTGGGGCCCCCAGAAATTCTGAATGAGTTCTTCCGGGCCAGAAGCTTTTGGCCTTAGGGGGACTTCTTTACCCTCATTTAAGATCTTTTGCAGAACACTCATACTTCGTGACGTATCGTTCATCTTTTCTCCAGAACAGCGCTAATAGTGGCATAAAAAATTTATGCGCACCGTTCTCTCGCATAATTCCCCTTATGGGGTATAAATAGAGTGTAGTAAAACTAGATCAGTTTTACTAATAAAATTGATCTAGTTTTAAGGCGGAAAATGGCCCGCTCCTTAACTAACTACTTTGATCGGTTATCTTTCTTCTGAAAGTATTCAAGGGATAGATAGGAAGGAATCGCGATAAAAAGTGGTAAAAGATAGTACACAAAACGATAGCTCAGTAAAGCTACCAAAATCAGGGATGAAGAAATGTCGAAATTCATTCGTAAAAAGACAGCCTCTAAGACACCCAGGCCAGCTGGGACATGAGTCAGCACTCCAGCGATACTGGCAATCATAGCGGTGAATAGAACTTGTTCATAGGAAATGGAAGCTTCAAAACTTTGCAGTAAGAGAAATATAATTCCACTTACAATCAACCATTGGGCCATGGATAAAATAAGTTGAGTCAAGGCCAATTTAAATTCAGGAAACTTAAAGTGAATCTTTTTGATATTAAGTTCATAGCGAGTTAGACACAGGGCCATATATCCTAAGGAGACTCCCAAGCTAAAAGCTCCACACAAGTAAATGCTCCAGGAAGGCAACGATATGAGGTCTTGAATTTCTTTCGTTCTAAAAAAAAGAATAAAGGAAATGATAGCAGTATATCCCAGCCAGTTACTAAGGGTAGAGAACAGCATGATCAGAGGAATCTTACTTTTATCCACCCCCCAACCAGAATAGATCCGATAACGAAATCCTAGACCGCCAACTAAGGCACCTAGATTTAAATTAAAGGCATAAGAAATAAAAGCGCTGGGATAGATCTTTTTTACATTGATATCCGAGATTTTAAGATAACGAAATCCCAAGTAATCATAGCTGGATAAAATAAAATAGTTCATTAGGGCAAGGGCAGAACACACAAGCACAGTTGGAATAGAAACTTTGAGAAGAGCACTCTTCACTTCCACCCAACTCACTTCGGAGAGACTTTCATAAACCAGATAACCTACTAAACCAATAAATAGGGCCGTCAAATAGGGCCGAAGCTTTTTAAAAGTCTTCTTAAACTTTTGAGTATTCATAAAGGGCCCAAAATAAAAGAGGTATTATTGGCAGAAGAAGAATCCATTTTGGTATGGCGTGCTTAATATCAACAAAAGGCGTAATCAGACTGGCCAGCTTCTCAAGAACAGTTAACTCTTTAAGTGGAAGATCTTTTAGTGTTTTCACGTTTTTTCCCTTAAAGGTTTGAATGGCCGTCATCCACTTCCCCGATCTATGATATTCATTTCTTAATTCGGCCGGATCGATATGAAGATGCTCGGCCAGCAGATGATTCACATTCTGAGTAATAAATTCCTGTGCCTCTTTTTGTCCCTTGGCCTCAAGAGATAAATTGATTTCACTATCGACCAGCATGGAGCGGTAATTGAGGTTGGCCGAACCAAGGGTTAAAAAATTATCGTCTACGATCATGAGTTTTGAATGGACCTTAATAAAATTAAGTGGATTTTTATTAGGAATGCCCGGGTAATAAACTCCTAGACGATGATACTTATCAGCAGTCTTTAGTTTTTTAATAATCTTATTTCGACCATTCACATAGATCGCCCTTTCGAAAGTTCCTTGATAGGAGTAAGGAAGAATGATGATAACCTCCGGACCAAAAGGATCTAAGAGCTTCTCGCACAAGGTCCCTAAAATCTCCTGATGAGTGAGATATTGGTTTTCTATAAAAACAAGCTTCCTCGCACTTTGAATGCCATCTTTATAAAGCTTTTCGATCTCATAGATATTCTCAAAAGGATCAGTACGAGATATGGCAAGAGAAGTCTTTCTCATTTGAGGACTATGAGTCGTGGGCCAGATACTTGAAAGTCTCTCTTCTTTGAGACCAGAACTACTCTTAATGCGTTTTTCAACTAACTCTCGCAGGCTCGCTATAATTTCGCCAGTCATAACAAACTGAATATCATGCACTGGCTGATAAGGCTTACCTAGACCATCGATTCTTAAATTACTTGTGGGATCATGATCAGAGGTATCCCAGCGCTTCTTAGATAAATCCATACCACCAAGAAAAGCGCAGCAATTATCTATAAGAATCATTTTTTCATGAAAAGAACTGAACATATAAGGAAGCTTGTCATTAGAATAGGTGATACGCCCGAGAGTCTTTAGATTCCATCTGCTTCGAGTAAAACGCTCTCTACCAAAGGCAAGAAAGAAGGCGGGCTTCCATGATAGTATACGGATCTTTAAGTTCTTTCTGATTTTAGCTAAATCATTGAAATAATCTCTTAAGTTATCTGGATATCCTCTACCCACTCGCCCTAGTCCCATCCTGGCATCCACTTCCCAACCAGCAATAAGAATTGAATGCTTTGCTTGCTTGGCGACGTCAAAAAAGGCCTGGTAGTAGTTATGGCCATCAAAGAGAATGGCCAGATGATCCACCTCTTTAATTCTCCAACAATTATCATGAACTTTAAGGATGCTTTGTTTCATTCTTCCCCAGGTAATACTAAACTGACTATAATCAAAAATTTTCCTATGTCATGAGAGGTCATGACATAGGTTTAATTGACGAATGCCGCAATCAGCGGTTTAGTGATGAGAGAGAACACAGAGGGGTGCAAGATGGAAGAAGATCTCATAAATTTAGATAAGATTAAAAAGATGTTCGTTGGCAAGTCTGGAACCAGCACAGTAGAAGTTGCGGACACTGAGTATGACATCTTGCTAAAAGAGGCCAAAAAAGAAAAAGTAATTCTTTCAGAAAAAGCTACTGAATTCAGCATTAAGTCCGGGGATGCTGTCATTAAAATTCAGAAAGATGAGGAAGATGAGGAAGAAGAGGATGAAGAGGATGAGATCTAACTTCTTATTTTAATTAAAATTTTAAAGATAGAAGCGAAGACGTTTAAGAAAATTAAATTTCCTTAGACTTTGGGTCGATGATCCTATCATGAAAACTCCCCTATGCCATGGTTGGCATTCAGAAGAGCTCAGTAGACCAAACCCTATAGTAACATTTAGTCCGGTATGGGCCGAAGGTAAGCGCTGGTATCCAGATCCTGGGGACAAGCACGCGCTCTTATTGCTTAAGCGGGAAACCGATAAGAAAGTTTCATTTCCCCGCGCCTATCGGGGATGGAGGGCTTCGGGTGCTCATGAGGAGTCAGAGTTGGGTGAAGGGCGGGCCTTTTTAAGATGGCTGCAGAGGCATGATCTCTCTATTCTATGGAAGGAAAATGATTTTAGACCCCACCCCTATTTCTGTTCCAAAAAAGCTCCCACCCATGATCCCCATGATGAACTAAGTAATGGTCTTAGTTTTGCCATTAGGCCCGTCAAAGTAGATAATCGCAAGATCAAGCTCTACGTCTCTGATCAGGACATGTTGAGTATTCTTCATATGCCTTATGGAAATGAAGAAGATTTTCTGGAATTGGTGATGAGATATATTAGTCAGAGATTTGAATGGAGTAAGTGGAATGCTCCGGCGCCGCCTTTTTTAGAGTGGCTTAGCTCTCAAGGGAAAAGGGCGGTCTTCAAGGAAGGTCAACTAGGCTTTCGGCCACTGCGGATATAAAAAAAAGGCCCCGCTCAAGGCAGGGCCATCATCTTTGACTAGATTATTTAGCATCTTGGAAAACTTCATCCATACATAGCCTTACTAGTTCATGACCTTCTAAACCAGATTTGCCACATTTAAACTCGCGTTTTTTCTTCCCTGGTGTCCACTCGATTTGAACAGCGTAAGAAGGTTTTCCAAACTCATCCACGCCAATCTGAGGAGATAAAATAAGTCCAGAGGTAGATGAGCGATCAGTATTTTGAAGAGTTCTAATAAGAATCTTTGTAATTAAATGACCAGCAATTGCTCCTACGATAACATCACTTGCCCAGTGCTTATTATCATGAACTCGTGAGAAAGCTGTGAGGGCCGCTGCACCGTAAGCGATATAAGGCACGATTGGCTTATCTTTATAAACTTCAGCAATAACTGTTGCAAGAGAGAAGGCAGCTGAAGCGTGACCAGAGAAAAATGATTGACCACCTTCAAAAAAATCATTTGGATTTTCAGTTTCATTGGGTCTAGTTCTTTGGAAAGATTTCTTAAAGGCTTCAGTTACAATTTGCGTAGCAAGACCAGCTGTCACGGTGAAGATACCAACTTGCTTAAGCTTACCATTCTTCATGACTGCGCCGATAAAGTAAGAACCCGCTGCTACCGAAGTCATACCGATCGTACCACCTAGATGCTCACCAAAACTAAGGATCAATTCTGAAGTTGGTGTTTTATTTTTTTGTACATAATCCATAATTTCCCGATCATTAGCAAAGACGATAGTACCTAATGAGAGGGCCCCTGCTAGTAAAGCAAAGTCTTTTGAATTAGCATCGATTGGAATAAAATATTCAGGACCACTCTTCCCGACTAATCGGGCAAACTCCTGCTTGCTGAAAGTTGGCATCTGATGTGTACTTAATGACTTTCCTGAACAGCTCTCGAGGATAGGATCACATTTCTTAGCTGCCTCATACTTCTGAACAATATTTGTTCTCAGATCGATAATCTGACCATTGTGTTCGAAGCAATCTCCTGTCGATAGACAAGATGGTGCGGCCGAGGCGGCAAGTACATTCATGGATAGCATAAGTGCAATTAGTTTATACATGTTGATCTCCCTGTGTTTTGTGAATTCTTACATAGGGACTCATTTCAGTGGAAAAAAAACACACCGAGAGGTAAATACTATCCTCGCTGTCAAAAAAATATACGCCTTAAGCCCTTGAAAACCTTGAGGTTTCCTAAAGCTTAAGCTTCTCTTTATCTGAAATTACTGAGAAAACGAGCCAGCCATGATTTCCTCTCTACATAATCTCTTTCGATGATGTGCGAGACCTCTTCCTCTGGTCGCAGTTCTTCAAGTTCTTGTTCTTGGACTATACTGACATCCATATCCACTTCCCGCAATCGATAGCCGATGCGTTTAGGATTGGATGGCTCCCATCTTAAAACAATATATCCCGGTTTTTCATTACCCAGAACCTCTCCTCCAGTGCCACTAATGAGCAGACGAGTTCCATCATCTTCTCCATCATCGGCCAGTATATGAACATGACCAGCGATATGCATATCAAACTTACCAATTATATAAGTTTCAAGAAATGCCTTTAAAGGTCCAGACGATCCATTCCAATCTTTAGAGCCTGAGTATCCATCTCCTTTCAAAGGATGATGAGTGAAGGCAATCTTCACATCGCAAGCTTTAAGCTTACTTTGAAGTTGCGTTAACCATTTGGCCTGATCAAAGGCTTCAGCTACCATTTCCGTATAGTAGTAAAAGCTGGTATCAAGGGCCACCATACAGAGACCACCATAATCCACCATGTAAAAATAATTTGGGAAGAAAAAGCCTTCATAACGCTTACTCACATCTTTCCACGCAGAAGGATCTTCCTTGTGATCGTGATTACCAAGAACGAGATTGATCACAAGATTGGGGTCTCGGTTAAGGAGTGGGAGATAATAGTCAAGAAAGCGTCTTTCGAGTTCAGGATCATCCACCGATTTAATACCCTTGGGGTAAACGAGATCGCCTAGAAAAAAAATACGATTGCATTCCTCAGCTTCAAGAGCATCGGCAATCTCTTGCTGATGTTCCGTCACTCGTCCTAAGTCTCCCACTAAGCAGAGCTTCACCATCTCTTCTTGCGCAAGCAGGGTGTCTTTATAAACATGGCCCTGGGGCCTACTGCAATTTTGCAAGAGGAATAAAGATGAAGCCAGCGTGAGTAAGAAGATAAACAATCTCATACCTAAGCCTAACTGGTATGAGATTAAAAATCATTCCTTCACTGCATTCAGATGAAAGTAATCCAGAAGGGCTGCAATAAATTGGCATATTTCCTGATTTAATTTAATCAGATATTTTGCTCTTAGACTTGGGAGTCTCTTTTATTTCACCTAGTGTAGATTGAGGTGAAATATGGAACTCCTTCTTCTTGCTCTTATTATGGTCCTTTATTACCTAGTGACCTATCCACCTTTTATTGTTTTCTGGGAGCTTAGGTCTTAAGATCGACCCAATGACAATTTGAGTTTCCCCATTGATTTCATCATTATCAAACACCACCATCCCTTTTTCTCTTAAATCATAAAGATGAGAGTTAATATGGGGAAGTTTGGTATAGTTCCCAAAATGAATTCTGATAGCATTCATATGAAGGATGTCATATTTCTCCAGGATAAGAGGTATAACTTTTGAAGGATTGGACAATGATCCCCAAAGAAGAGCAAGAGTCGTGCCCGGAGGATGCTCATAATTAAGAATATCCAAGAGGTAATCTGCTCCATCGACTCCACCATTGATGGGAATAAGATGATAGTCAGAGGTATCGGGTGGTGCTGGTATATAAGGAGGATTGGAAACGACTAAAGTCTCACCTTTTATAAAGGTAGAATTCTGGAGGAAAGACTTCATAGACCCCTGCTTGAAGACATATGAATCGGATAATCCCAGGGCTTCTGCATTCTGTTTACTAACCTTTAATGCTTCGGGATCAATATCCACAGCAATCGCCTTGAGATCAGCGAGTTTGCTTTGCTTGATGGCCAGTAAAGTGGGAACACTACTTCCCGCTCCAAAATCAACCAGAAATTTGGGTGCTTTCTGCAACTCCAGGGCCTTTCGGATGAGACGTGAATAAATGAGGGTATCATAGAGATCATTAAAATGCGTCAAATCCAGTGGAAACTTTTTATATTCCGCATAGAGCTCAGTCGCCTCAATGGGTACATTGGTATAATCATCAAACTCATTGGAATAGTTAGTGACGAAATTAGAGAAATAATTTTTTGCTTTGGTACTCACTTCACTCATAACTCCCCCAGGGTTTGGTTTCTAAGGGATACTATTATGATGAGGAAATTTGAAAAACCAGCGGTGCAATGGCCAAGAGTTTAAGATAACTTCTGAAGAAGATCCAGCACTGCTTCCTTTCCGCTTTGCTCAGAGATTCTATACCTATCGTTTATGTATAGAATGTTTTGAGCGCAATGAGACTTATTTGCTGATCTTACCTGTAGCACTTCTTCAATTCGCTTCCCCTCATCTTCGCCAAATGACTTTTTTAAATTTAATCTAAAGTCTTCTTCCTCTTTTTGTTGTGAGAGATTTTGAACTCTCATGATTTTCCTACCCATGAAGATCAAGACAACTAATAGGGCCAGAATTCCCAAAAGACCCAGTGGAATATTCATTGAGAAAAGAGTTATCAGAATGGCCATAATAAGAAGTAGACCCAGGCCGATGAGGATGAAAAGCATAAGGGTAGTTTAACATTCTTAGTCCATTACGCAAAGCTCGCTAAAGAAAGATTGTTCTTTCGCATCTACCTTTATTAAAATCAAGCTGAATTAAATTTAATCTCAAGGAGAACTTAATGACACGCCCTTTGATGATGTTGCTTTTATTATTCATTTCCATTGCTTGCTCTCATAAAAAGCAGGAGAAGCCAAAGTACTCTCCTGTAGTGAGTTTTCAGGAAGAAGGAAAAACCTATGAAACCAAGATGCTTCTTCCCAAAAACTTTAAGGAAAAAGTTCCGGTTGTGATAGTCGTTCATGAATGGTGGGGAAAAACTCCTTATATCGAGAATCGCGCGCAAATGATTACCGAACAGGGCTACGCCGCTCTTCCCGTTGATCTGTTTGGGAACAATCAAACAGTAGACAATCCTAAGGCTGCCCAGGAACTGGCCAATCCCTTTTATAAAAATCCTGAATTAGGGGTTAAGAGACTTGAGAAATATATTGAGCTTGCTAAGAAAGATCCCCATGTGGACCCTGAACAGATTTATATTATTGGTTTCTGCTTTGGAGGCACCCAGGCCCTCAATATGGCCCGGACAGGTAAGGAGTTTGCCGGTGTAGTGAGTTTTCATGGGGGGCTCGCCTCGACCTACCCGACAGCAAATGAAATCAAAACCGAGATTTTGGTGCTCAATGGAGCAGCCGACCCTATGGTGCCAAAAGAAGACCTCGAAGCCTTTGAGGAGGAAATGGAGAGCTCGGGAGCAGATTTCCGCATCGTTAACTACCCAGGGGCCACCCATGCCTTCACCAATCCCAATGCTACTGCCATTGGGAAGAAGTACAAAATGCCTATTGCCTACAATCAAAAGGCGGCAGAAGCTTCCTGGAAAGAGTTTTTAGAATTTCTGAGTAAGTAATGAATAAGGAAAGCACTGATGTTATTTTTAGACATCAGTGCTTTCAGATTTTAGTTTTTTAGTCGATAATAGTTTCATGAAGCTTTCCATCATCTTTTGCCTCTTATTTTTCACTCAAATCGTTTATTCAAATTCCTGTCATCACGACACTCATTCCTTTCGATGTGTGAAATATGTCCGAAACTATGATGCCGATACAGTAACTTTTAATATTCCCGATGCTCATCCCCTCTTTGGAAAGAATATTTCTGTTCGAGTTATGGGAGTGGATACGCCAGAGATGAAAACCAAGAACACTTGTGAAAAAGAAAAGGCAAGAATCGCAAAAAAAATAGTGGCCTCACTTCTGGGTAAGGCCAAACGAATAGATCTGACGGATGTAAAGCGAGATAAGTACTTTCGAATACTGGCCGACATTAAGATAGATGGAGTTTCATTAAGTCATTATCTTTTAAAAAACAACCTTGCCTATCCCTATGATGGTGGCACCAAGAGAACTATGGATTGGTGCAATCACCGAAATCTCGCTTCTGATATTCCTCTCAAATAGCCTTAAAAATCGACTCGGCCACCAAGGACAGAGTTGAGGTCTTCATGACTGCTCCCATATCGGCCGCGGCCCTGGGCATTCCATAGACAACTGAAGAGTCCTCATCCTGGCCAATGGTAAAAGCTCCAGCTTTTCTCATATTGAGTAGGCCTCGGGCCCCATCTCGACCCATGCCTGTAAGAATCACACCTATGGCCTTATCTTTCATGACTTGAGCAACAGAATCGAAGAGCACATCCACTGAAGGGATATGACGATTCACTTTTTCCCCGTCATAAATTTTTACTCGCAATTCGCCGTTCTGCTCAATCACTTGCATCTGTTTTCCACCCGGAGCAATGATAACCCTTCCTGGTTTCACGAGATCTCCATTTTCTCCTTCTTTAACCTCAAACGGACAAAGTTCATTTAGCCTTTTAGAAAAGGCAGTGGAAAAGACAGCAGGGATATGCTGGACAATTACAATGGGAGGAATATTGGCAGGCATATGAAGGAGGACTTCTTTGATGGCTTCCGTACCTCCCGTGGAGGCACCTATCGCTATAAGCCTGTCATGACTGGCACTAACTTGAACTGTACCACGAGTTTTATTGCGTTTATTGTTTTCTTTTTTTATCACATTAATGGATGCCGCTGTAAGCAGAGTTTCTCGGATAAATTCAGCTTGAGTCTTAATCTCTTCCAGAGAGGGCTTCTGAATATAGTCTACCGCCCCGATTTCCAGGGCCTCAATGACTTGACGACTCTCATTGATATTAAGAGAAGATATCATAACCGTCGGTATGGGATACTTTGGGAGAAATCTCCTTAAGAACTCCACCCCATTAAGTCCCGGCATATTGATATCAAGGGTAATAAGATCGGGCCTTAAGCTCTCGATCAAAGGAGCGGCTTCTTCAGCACTTTGGGCCATTCCTACCACTTCTAATTGGGGAGAAGAAATGATCTGCTTTAAGATTTCTCGCATCGTCTTGGAATCATCGATGATAAGAACTCGCTTCCCCGAAGAAGGCAGCTGAGACTTATTGACTAAAGAGACCCTGAGTCTTCCGGTGGAGGTATAGAAGTAGAGCTTTCTGCCTTGCTCTCCGCCCACACTCTCCCCTACCACTGGAATACCATAGTGTTTCAATTTCTCACGGGCGGTGGCCACATTGAGCTCTCCGATGGAATTGGCATGAAAGAGCTCATTCACCACACTCGCCCCTCCCACAATCTTGGCCTGAAGCTGATGGAGCTTGACTCCAGGCAGCCTCAGAAGCGAATCCACCAAAGAGTCGATGGCGAGATCTCCAAAATTCAAATCAGAGCGAGTGGTTGATTTTGCATGAGATCTATCAGGTAGAGCGTAATGGATAATGCCACCTTGCTTGCTGACAGGAGAAAATAGACAAACCGAGACACAGGAACCTAAGATGGTAGTTATGACCTCGGGGCCTGAGGATACTAGCATTTCTCCAATGCCCAAATTTTTGAGATCGTTCTCCATATCCTCATTTTAACATAAAAGCTGTTTTTTAAAGGCCTTACTAATTTTCCCAAGCGTTTCGATAAACTTTGTCTAACTTTAAGATTTCTTAAATTAAGTCGATAAGGGAAGAAAACCTAGTTGTAAAAAAATGAAGTTTAGCCTGTTTATACTCTTCCTCTCCTTGAGCTCATTGGCCGAAGAAATTCGCCCAACTCCTCCCGCTGGTTGGATGGAAATTCATAGCACACCTCCCGTGGTACTCACTTGGACAAAAACTGATTTAAATAGATCCTTGAAAGATCTCCCAAGTCTTATGGTCCAAAAACTTCCTTTGAATGAGAAATTTGTGAGCTATCTAAAAGAAGAAAAATCAGACCAGTCCTCTTGTCGCATCATCAAAAATGAAGATAACAAAAAATGGTCACAGTTTTGGTGCTTAAAAAGTGAGGCCATTTACATTTTACTCTGGAAGGATACCGACTCCTTTAGCACCTCACCACGAGAGGCCCTAAAAAAATGGATTCTCTCTCATGAGTAAATTTCTTCTTTTTCTTCTATTACTACTCCCCTTAAAAACCTTGGCCCAGGAGTGTGAACTCGACACACCCTCTTCAGAAGTGGCCTTGATGAGTGAGAACATCACTTTGTCGACGGAAGTCCTTTGTGAAAAGAAGCTGAATGATAGTTACCTGGATCTTGCTACCGGTTGCTTGAGTGGGGGATGGAAGGCCGGAAAAGGTGTGATCGAAGGCTTTGCCGAGCTGGTGAAACTTCTTCTCATGGATGCTCCTGGCTGGATCTGGAATGAGGCCAGTAATCAGATTGAAAAACTTCTCTCCAGCAATAAAAGTCCCTCTGAAATGGTAGCAAGTATTGCTGACATTAATCTCTCTTCTCAAGAAGCTATTTGGGAAAGTGCCCAGAAGTACTGGGAGAATTTTCTGAGTTTTGCTTCCGACTTAAAAAAGACATTGATCCAGGAGATAAAGGGGTTTCCATGTCTTCCTCTTCATAAACAAAGTGAGATTATCTGCCAGGGAGTGAGTAATGTTTTTCTTCTGGTCCTCTCACCTGCTCAATTTATCAAAGGTGCCAAATGGGGAATAGATACAGCTCGCGCCTTAAAGCGATTTGCCGACGAGACGAAGCTCGCTCATGGACTTGAGAGCTCGAGTCTGGCCAATCGACTAGAACTTGCGGGTGCTGCATTAAAGGAAGTAAATCTCACGACTAAAGAAATCATGACTCTCAAGGATGCGAGACTCTTTGAAACCGAGCTCCCCACAGGAGAGAAAATTCTTCAGTACACTAAAAAAGTAAAAGATAGAGATGGCAATACTCATCTTATCACTCGTGATGTTCCCGTGGATGCAAAGACTCATGCCATTGATTCAAATACCACCATTGGTAAAGAGATTCTTGAATCAATGATCAAAGAGAAGGCAGGTAAAGGAAGCATTGTTTTCGTGGATGTGAATCATTTAGGTAAGGCCAACTACTTTGATGGGGGAACGCAAACTGGTGATCGATATCTAAGTAGTGTTTCAGAATCCCTCAATAAGGCCATGCGCCCCGGCGATATGCTTTTTAAAAATGGTGGAGATGAGTTAGTGGTAGTGATTGCCAGCAATCAACCTAAGGTTGTAAAAAACATTTCCCAGAGAATGATTAATGAAGTGGATATGAATGAAAATGTAAGACAAATCTTTAGGCATGAAGTTAAAAAGTCTGTGCAGAATTACCGTGATCTCAATAAGGCAAAAGAATTAGAGCAACTTCCCTCCTCTTTAATGGGCTCCCTCTCCCCTTCGGAGCTTGAACTGGCCAGACGAGATTTTTCTGGTTTCAAAGAAAGTAAGCTCAAAGAAATCAAAAAAGAGTTCCAGGACCAAGCAAGTTATCGCGGCTCTATATCCGTAGGCAGCTCTCTCATCGATTCTTCCGATGAGCTCCCCTTAGTCCTAAGTCGGGCGGAAGCACAAGCTTCCAAGGTCAAGGCCGAATATAAATCCCGGTTGGGCCAAGATGTCTCAAAATACAATGTAGAAGACATCCCTCTCTCTACAACCCGCAAATGGTCGCCCCCCCAAGCGCTAGATCCTAAATAATCCGCAATAATTCTCAGCTGGATTTAAAAAAATAGCATCTTGTAATATACGAAACTATTGCTTTTGAAGAGAAGCGGTATCTATTACGAAGCGGTACCTCACGTCCCCTCTAAGCATGCGCTCATAGGCCTCATTGATCTTCTGAATATCTATGACTTCGATATCAGAGGTAATTCCATGGGCCCCACAAAAGTCGAGCATTTCCTGGGTTTCGGCTATTCCGCCAATGAGAGATCCCGCTAGTGATCTACGCCCACCGATCAGAGGGAAGGCCTGGACTTGAGGAGCGGTGGACGGAACACCTAAGAGCACCAGAGTCCCATCCCTCTTTAAGAGCTTAATATATTCATTCCAATCGAGTTCAACTGAAACCGTATTAATGATGAGATCAAAACTTCTCTCTAGTTTTACAAAGGTCTCTGGATTATTGGTGGCGTAAAAGAAATCCGCTCCTAACCTCTTTCCATCGGCTTCTTTTTTTAAAGAATGACTAAGGATCGTGACCTCTGCTCCCATGGCATGAGCAAGCTTCACTGCCATATGCCCTAGTCCTCCTAACCCTACTACCGCTATCTTCTTACCAGGGCCTGCTAGCCAGTGCTTCAAAGGAGAATACGTCGTGATCCCAGCGCAAAGTAGAGGAGCAACTCCATCTAAGGGAAGATTTTCAGGAACCTTCAGCACAAAGGCTTCCCGTACTACGATGTGAGTGGAGTAACCACCGAAAGTGGGAGCGCCATCCGTATCGGTACTATTATAAGTCCCTACAGATCCGGTGGTCTCGCAATACTGCTCTAATCCTTCTTTACATGAGGCACAGTTTTGGCAGGAATTGACCATACACCCCACTCCAACCTTATCACCCACCTTAAACTTTTTAACCTTGGGTCCGACTTTTGAAACTGTCCCCACGATCTCATGGCCCGGTACCATAGGGAACTGAGAGCCTCCCCATTCATCACGAACTTGGTGAATATCAGAATGGCAAACGCCACAGTATTTAATATCGATCACGACATCATCTTCCCGTGGTTCACGACGATCGATCGGGTGAAATTTTAATGGTGTCTTTGCATCAAGAGCGGCATAGGCCTTAACATTTTTCATGGATATTCTCCTGTTAGATAAGGAGAATATAGCAATAAGTGAAAGTGGGGGTCTAGGACTTAGGCGGCACGCCAAAGCAAGTTTTACCTAAATCACCTTTTCGAAATTCTGCTAAGACCAGTTTGTAAACACGGTTTAAATCAGGAATACCACCAGGAAGTAAACATCCCCTAACCGTGGCAATTTTTTTAAGAGCATCATCCAAACTTATATCCGCTGAATCTAACTTAAAGCGATCAAGAAAGTCCTGAGACTTAATACTAAGGAGATGCCTGATGACAAAAGTACCCACATTATCCTCACCAGCAATATCATCTGGTATAGCATGAATGGCACTTAGCCACAGGCCGTGCTCTTCCTTTTCAATCAAGGGAGGCATGATGCCTGGAGTATCTAAAAGTTCGATTCCATTCTCAACATTAATCCACTGCTGGACTTGAGTTTGGCCTGGTTTATCCGCCACCTTGGCCGCACTCTTACTGGCCATTTGATTAATGATGGTGGATTTACCGGTATTGGGAAGGCCCACGATCATCATCTTCATTTTGGTTTTGGTTTCTAGGTAATCGGGATTACAGTCCTTGCGGTTTTTCTCTACGATCTTTCGAGCTTGCGAGATAACCTTCTTAAGAGAAGGTTTATCAAAGCAGTTCACAAAGACATAATGCTCATTCTGCTTATCAAACCATTCAATCCATCGATCAACAATTTGGGAATCGGCCAAATTGAGTTTATTGAAAATAATAAGCTTAGGCTTCTCACCCAAACTCTCATTCATAGCGCGATTACTGGAGGCCAGAGGAACCCGAGCGTCGCGGATTTCCAGAACAATATCCACCATTTTAAGCTTCTGCTTAATTTCACGGAGGGCCTTGGCCATATGGCCTGGATACCAATTATAGAGGGCCTTGGCAGGAGCACTGGGATCATTAGGTCTTTTCATGGGTTGACTCTAGCACAGGGGGGGCGGTTAAGCTATCGACTCTTCTTCCATTCTTTGATGGCTTCGATGAATTCATCGCCGATCAATCGACAATTGGCAGAATTTCCACAGTTATGAAGCTTCTGCTGTACCTTCGTGACGATCTTCGAGTTCTGAGGATTTTCAAAATCCACGAGATTTCGATTAAGTACATCATCATGAGCGGTTAGATTATTATCCGCCGCATGCCTTGGTGGCTGGTTATCATGACAGAGCACACATCTTGTTCGAGAAACCTGATACACAGTGGATGTAAAGGCAGTTAAGGAGTCCACTCCTGAAGTATCACCACCAGTTCCTGTGGCAGGATCATTAGTGGTGGATAGATCATCAAAAGCAAAAGATATTCTATCTACATCCACTCCCTTATCTTTAATAGCAACCAGAGGGGAATTGGAAAGCAGATTGCTTGTTGGCGATACCACCACATTTACAAAATTGAATGTGGAGTGCTGAGGATTATAGAAGTCATTAATAAGCAGCTTCACACCTTTGACTCTAATGTTTTGACTAGTTGTAATAACTCTTGGGTTTGTGAATTTATAGCTATAAGGATCATAATCAGAAACGTCGATCTGAAACTTTGCACCAGGAAGTTTTACAAGATTCGAAATATCAAAACTCAAGGTCACTCCGATAAAGTCACCCACTTCAGTCCCGTCAAAATTCGGATCAGCAGTTAAGATAATGTCATAGACTTTAAGACCGTCTTTTCTTAAACGAAATTCTAAAGTGTGATTACCTACGCTCAGATTATAGCTATCGGGCAATTGATTCCATTGAGTCAGAGCAGAAACTGGGTTTGTCCAGGTCTTGTAAGCAGCTCCACTAGGAATTTTAAAGTAAATAGCGTCATCATTTGCAGACGGAGCATTTGCGAGTCCCCAGATCTTATAGATCCCGGCCTCTTTAATTTGAAAATTGAGATTAGCACTGGCAGTAGTGGTATTATTTGACGGAAAAACCGTATTCTGACCATCATTGGGTCGCCAAATATAAGTCAATCCTAAATCCTTATCCTCAACCTTTAACATATCACCACCAAGAATGGCAGAGGCCATATTTAAGCGAAGTGTTTTTGATTTAGGAGGATTGGTGCTGGCCATGAACTCTAGACTCAGGGCCTGAGTTTGAGACGTCACAAGTGCTGTTTCTTCAGGTGTTTCATCGTTTGGGGCCGCAGCTATTCGGGCCTTATGCCACTCTTCGATAGCATACTGCATTTGATCGGCATTGGCCTCACAATCACTCCAACAGTTATGATTTTCATCTCTAAGTTTTGCCACCATTCGAGAAGATGGAATATTTGAGAAGTTGACCTTCACCTGATCAAGGACTGCATTATGAGCAGCGGTGATATTTCGGGAAGCATGGACTGGTTGAGTCGTTGAATGACAACTTATACAATAGTTATATGTTATCGGATAAACGGTTTTACGGAAAGCTATCTCAGAAGCACTGCCGGTGCCGCCCGTTATTGGTGGATCAGTTGGACTTCCATTTTCTGTGATATTGTTTTCAAAAACTAGTTCTGATGACTGTTTAAAAGGATCTCCACAATGAGTGAATGTTACAGTGATAATCACTAGAAGCGATAGAACAGCTAATTTTTGAAAATCAATTTTCACTTAACATCCTATCGTAACTTTTCGAAAATCAAGTATTCATCAAGTTTAGATCCAAATGGATTATCATTAACCACTTCAGCGAGCTTACCTTCCTCTCCATGAAGAGCGAGATAATTGGCAACCATGGCTTTGGCGAGATTGATAACACTGTTACTTGTGAGTTTAGCTGTTTTATTGATAACTCCGTTTGTGAAGTGACCAATCTGCCTATTGGCATTGGCCCGCAAACGAGGTTTTCCATCTTTTTTATAAACCATCATGAATGAAGAGGAGCGCTGACCCGAATCCCCTGTCCAGTTGAGTTTTCCCCTTCCTTCAGGAGAACTATCAACCGATCCATCGGTCGAGACACCGCCATCTGTTACGACATAGATCACAACATCTTTTTGCTTGGCCGCTGCCAGCTCCATGATGGCACCCATGATTTGACCTAACTGAAAGTCCGCAACTTCGCCTCTTTTGCGAGTCTTGTCGTGATAATCATAGCCATTTAGAACAATGGTTCCCGCGCCGATATAACCATCGATGACTAGTTTGGCTATTGGGGCAACGCGATTTCTCAACCCTGTGCTAGAAATTTTTTTCATAACTTCTGTCGCAACTAGATCTTGATTCACATCTAGGGCATTGGGCCCGAAGCTTGCGACCTGACTCTTTGACTGAGAGATACTGCAATCTAGAAGTGACTTGATGGCATCAGGTAAGGAGCGACGAGGGATACTATTTAGTTTATTGTTACTTAATTCAGACATGGTGTCTAAGATCTTATTCATCTTAGAAGAATCATAACTATTCAACTGATTGCCCAGGCTCACGAGATTTCTCGCATCATTTGAACTTGTGATTTTAATAGGAGCAATAAGGGGATTCACTGATTCTTTTGGTGCCTTTGATCGCCCACCGGACTCTGATTGATCGGTACCGGCGAGTTGATTAACTTGGCCCTTTGCCCCCGCTTTATTCAGCCAGAACACAGGATTAAACTGATTATTAGCGGTATCGTCGGCCGAAGTGGCACAAAAGATCGCTCCTTCAGAATTCATTCGCGTTGAAACAGAAGTGGCACTCTGAATTCCTCTTAGAATCCCCGAGTCACTATGAAAGACCAGACCCATTTCATTATTTATCATCCCTGCCATCTTAGGATGCATATTAGGAGGCAAACCCAGTGAATTATAGGCACTCATGAAGTCTTCCTGACCGCCCTGGCCACCGACCATGACATTTGATCCAGGTATATTACCTCCACCGGCCAGTTCAATAACGATGACCGGAGTCTTACTTTTAAATGTAGGAGTTGCGCAATCTGCAGCAAAGGCGTCTTTGGAAGAGAGAAGACTCATCAGACTGGGAGCAAGGCCAAAAGCAAAGCTCCCTAAGAAACCTTGAGCCATAAACTCTCGACGAGTCCGAGGTTTATGTCCCTCAAGATGAAAAGGATTAAGAACTTCCTTTTCTTCTTCTTGCTCAAGCTTGTTATCTATATCTTTCTCATCTTTCATGGAAATTCCTTAAATAAGCGTCACATAGGCACTAGCAAGAGCAGCAGAGCAGGCACCTTTGATTACTTTTCTCGTTCCTGCTCCATTATCGGACTCTCCCACAGAAAGTTGATCCATTAGTTCTAAGAACTTACTCTCGGCAGAAGCATTTTCTTCCATTGTAAGGACTCCTCCCCAGAAGGAGTTAATCATTTTTGAGGCAATTTCCAGCTTTTGTGTCTGATTAAAGAGAGTTAGCCTGCGATTGAAATCGAAATTACCCCAGATCGCACTGCGATTAGTGGCAACATTATTTATCGCAGCATTATCAACTAGTAGCGAGCAGAACTCAGCGGCCAGTCTTAAAACCGCTACCTGATTGGCAGCAAGGAAAACCTTCACATCATTATCCGTAGGAAGACTATCTTTAAGATCACTATAGGCCTTAACGATATTGGCATGACCTGTATCTACTCCGGTAAGAACACTATAGGTTTGAAGCAGCTGCTCATGGTTTCTAATCCCCACGGCCACTTGCGTTTGATTGAGCGTTTCTTCCACTGTCTTTGGTGGCTTAGCAATTTCACCCGTATCCGGATCAAATTCGGGAACTTCAATATCGATATCACCACCCGGCTGCCTTCCAGGAGTTGCTTCAGAAGAAGTTCCAACTTGTCCTTGAATCGGAGCATTCGAGATACATTGGGTAAAGGTTATTAGCAAAATTGCTAAGAGGAAAAAGGTCATGATCTTGGAAATGTTTTTATTATTCATTAGCGATGCACCCGACAGATGTTTTAACAATCAGACTCTTCAAATTAAAGTCTGCCCCAAAAGAGCGGGCGTGAGTTTCAACTAATTTTTTATCCACTGTTGAGATAGGGTCTTTCATGCAAACAAGTTTAAAGACTTTCTTAGACATACACTGAGCAAAAGCATCTGATCGGGCAAACATCCTGTTCAAAGAACTTGCTCCACTACCTGAGGTAGCACCTTTCCAGCCAAGTTTGGCATTATTACCTATGACCCAGAGATTTATCCATGAATCATCTACGTCTTTAAAACCATCTTTAAACGATATGTTCTGATTAACCTTAGGAGTGACTTTTCCAGGAGTATAGGTCAACTCATCTCCTGAAAAATTATAATAGTTATAGGCACCTGCTAACCCATCCTGTCCTGCGTGGCAACCTACGCAGTTATTCTTATAGGTTCGGCTATCATTTCCAGGATTTCTTTCTACATCTCTTCTTACCCGGTAGTCGGGAATAGCAGTATCATGAAGATCTTCAAAATCATTACATAGGTAATTGATGAAGGTGAAGCGGTTCACTCTTCGGTTAGTTCCAGCAGAGAAGAAGGCTTCTCCCGCGGCCCGAGTGGTGAGTACTCCTGAGGTGGCAGCAATTTTGGTTACGTCCGATTGCTTTCTTTGAACCAATTTTGTACTCAAATCAACTCGCTGCTCTTCCGCAGCGATATAATGAAGGTTATCTTTATTTGAATAGTCCGGAGTGACTCCTTCCACTGTATAGAGGATGTCATCATAAAGGATTCGGTCAAATGGTATATCATCCTTTATGGCACCCAAAATGGTTGCCACATAGTCATTCAGAGGAACACGTGAAGTTTGATCCACATTGGACCATGGCTTTACCCAGTTCTTCATCACGACATTAATAAAGTTTTTATTTTCTAAGGCCAGTTCTGCCGCATCCTCTGGGATTCCTTGTTTAATAAAGGACTCCATGCTCGTGAGCACATCGGCCTGAGGAGGAACACCCGTGAGTCGATTATGCATTTTAATCGCCTTCTCTTTAGCAGAGGCGGCAAAGGAGGAAGATGAGGCGGATATGACAAGGATGGTAAATAGCAAATGCTTCAAGGAATCCTCCATGGATATTAGTCATGTCGGAATTTAGGCCCAGGAAATTTAAGGAGATAAAAAAAATATTTTGGTCGGTTAAAAAAAATCATCCTTTTTGCCGAGGCTCCGATAAGCTTTCATGCGAAATCGCTATCTTATATCGGCTTGCTTTTTATTTGCGGCCTTCTTTATTGACCAATTTTCCAAACGTTGGGGAGAAGACCTTCATCTTTCCACAATTATGTATAATCAGGGTTTTATTATGGGGTATTTCTCCAATCAGCCTGATTCTATTAGAGTAGTGGCCTTAAGCTTCTTTGCGGCCATTCTTTTCATCATTTACACCCTGCTACTCTTCACCATCCCACTTAGGGCCAAAATTCTCAGTTTTGGGCTCTCGGTTCTTATGGGTGGGATGCTTGGAAATGTCATCGATAAAATGACCTATGGTTATACCATCGACTTCATCCCCTTTAGGCTCGGGAAATTTTCAGTGGTTTATAATTTAGCTGATGTCTTTATCTGGCTAGGAACTTTGGTGGTGTTATGGGTGGTCTTTCGTCGGGATAAACTTCTCTGGTTTGAGGGAAGTACCAGAAAAAGATTTCTCATTAATCCAAAGGAACAGCTCCGTTACGGCCTTCAAGTAACTCTTATCGTCTTTAATACATGTCTTCTCCTGGGATTTTTCAGCTACAGCTTCATTCAGTCCTATCTTCCTCGGAAGAATTCTGTCATGACTCCCTTTGCGCTGGCCTTCACTTCTATCACCGTCTTTCTTTGCCTACTCAGCTTCCTTACTGGAATATTTTTGAGTCACAGAAGCTCAGGAGCTGTCTACGCCTTTGAGGTCTTTGTCAACGATCTCATCTCAGGGAAAGATAGAGATTTCAAATTAAGAGAACGAGACCATTACCAACACTTACATCTCACGGCCCAGAAGCTAAGAAATCATTTGAAAGATAATAATACGGACATTGATAAAAAAAAGACTTGATAATCCCATTCAAGAGCGTTGAAATAGAATGATCAAACATTCTAGGAAACGACCATGAAAAGCTTACTGCTCATTGCCTCTTTCTTATTTTCCACGAGTCTATTCGCTCAAACAGTGGCCTTTAATGTGTCTCTGACTCCGGCTGGCTCTTTTGAGGCCGTGAGCCAAAAGCTTAAAGGAAACCTAATTAAAAGTGGTGGAGGCTTCACGGCAGATAAGCTTTGGATCAGCATTGAATCCTTTAAAACAGGTATTGAACTCAGAGATGAGCATCTCTGGAAGCATCTTAATAGCTCCAAGCATCCTAAGGCCGTACTGAGTGAGGTTAAGGGTGCTAATGGTAAGGCCATTGGAAAACTGACTGTCAATGGTGTCACGAAACCCGTTAACATGACCTATACAGATGATGGGAAAAAAGTATCTGCCGCATTTACTGTTAAGGCTTCAACTTTCAATCTGCCTAAGGCCCAGTACATGGGTGTAGGAGTCAGTGATGAAGTTAATGTTAAAGTCACTCATCCCTATGTAGTTAAGTGAAAATATTTTTTTTCTTCTCCCTATTTCTTCTTTCTTGTCAGGATTATAACTCCAATACGGGTGACCGTGATAAATATGGAGAGGTAAGCCTGGAGAACAATGCACAGTTCCGGCGAGCTTATAGCATTATTCAGAACCGCTGCGTGAACTGCCACACTTCGAGTGTCCATGATACATGGGCTTCATATACCACTAACGAAATGTGGATTAAAAGCGGATCCAATCGAGTCCTTCCGGGTAGGGCCCAGGACTCTAACCTCATCATAAGAATCATCAATAGCGGACACACAAATTCTAATATGCCCATCGGAGGAAGTGCTCTTCCTAATGATGAGTATGATGCTTTGGTGGAATGGATAGATAATCTGTGATTAAACTCATCACCTTCATTTTTGTAATCGTACTTACACCAGGGGCTTGGGCCTATACTAATTTCATTGGCCATAGCTACACTTCATGTCTTAACTGTCACTACAATCCCTTTGGTGGTGGGCCCATCAATGATTATGGACGTGCAGTTTCAGCAACCGCCATCTCTTCAGATACATTCACCCCAGATAGCTGGGACCAAGAAAAACTGGCCTATACCTCTGGATTTCTTTTTAGAAAACCAAAGCAGGACTGGCTAAGAACGCAAATCAATTATCGCGGCTTCCAGCTAGTAAGGAATCCAGGCTCTTCGGAATCAGAGCAGAAAGAATGGATTAACATGCAGTTTGACGGTCGAGTCGTCTTGAAATTTGGCGAGAATGATAAGTTTATTGCCGTTGCCAATTATGGCTACGCTCCCCTGCCTCATCCCAAACCTCCCGGCAAGGAGCAAGCATTGTGGAGAAGTCGCGAGCATTATATTGGTTATCGGGTTACTCCGAAATTTGGGGTCTATGCGGGACTCATGGATCAGGTCTACGGTATCAGGGTTATTGAACACATCGCCTACAGTAGGACAATTCCTCAAGTGGCCCAGAACGACCAGGTTCATGGAGTTCTTCTTCATTATCTGGGAGACACCTTTGAAGTGGGGGCCCATGCTTATGGAGGAAATCTTTCTCAAGAAGAAGATCTTCGAATGGCAGGGGGTTCCCTTAAGTTTGAAAAAACGGCATTCTCTCATCACCGTCTAGGGGCATCGGTTAAAAAGGCCGGCAATGATTATTTGGATCTGGTCTCTTACTCTGCCCATGGGAGATTCAACTTGAAAGAAGGTTCGGCCCTACTAGCTGAAATTGGTCAGACGGATCGCAAGACGCAGAACGGATCTGATGACAGGACTTCCCGTTATGGACTTCTGCAAACCTATCTGCGTCCCTTCAGAGGTCTTTATTTCCTAACAAATATTGAATATCTTAAAAGGAATCTCGAGCTGGATGACTATTCAGTGAGATGGGGACCGGGAATTCAATACTTCCCTCTGCAGAGATTAGAACTAAGGCTAGATCTCTACAATACAAGGAACTTCAGTCCAGACTCATCTACCCCGGATAGTTGGATGTACCTCTTTCAAACCCATATTTGGATATGATAAAATTACTCATTTTATCCTTTCTCTATTCTGGCTTCCTTTGGGCCGGTCCAGTTGAGCAAATGGTGGCAGGCAAAAGATACGCTGAGCTCTCTCGCTACTATCTGTCCAACACTAAAAGGAATTTTACTCGCAAGCAGCTTATTCTCATTTCCGATGCCTTAAGAAGACAGCGTCTTTTTCGAGAGGATATTAGACTCAATATCCAACTCATGAATAAGTATTATAAAAAGCAGCACGTCCGTTTATTAAAAGATATCAAAGCTAGTAATACCATCGATCCAGATGACTATCCTATCAGTCAGAAGATTATCTATTGGATCATCATCAGCGATTACGCCAATATTCTCACTAAATATGAGAAAAGATCGCCTGCTCTAGAGAAGGATTATCGCTTCTTTCAGATCTTTAGCAAAATGCTGGTAGATATGGAGTTTAGAGAAAGCAAAGTAGATAAGATCAATAATAAGGTAAATAATCATCTCGAGTATCTCACCAATAAGGTATACCGCTTCGCTGGCTCTTATAATCTGCAGTATGTAAGTTGGCAAAGAGAAGCGATTCTCACGGGGCCCTTGAGAGACACCTCGCTTAATGTTACTAACCGCGGGTATTGCTTAGGCGGGGATATGGGAATGGAGAATCATCTCTTTCACTTCTATCTGGATGGCTGCTTTCTCTTTGGTTCTGGTGGCGTAAAGAGCACCGACAGTAGTGTTGAATATCAGCAATCGAATGTGGGGGCGTACGGTTTTAAAGCTGGCCCCGGCGCCTCACTCATTGTTTCTTCTTCTAAATCTCGCATCGGCTTTAAAGTTCCTGTTATCTACACCATTCAACGTTATCAGAATCCAAACAGCACTCAGTTTTCCATTGAGGAGAAAAGTCCTTTTTCCTTCATGACCACCCTTTTCTCCCGTTTCCAATTCGGTAAGACATACTTTCAAACAGAATTCGGAAAATACATCCAAAAAGAAGAAATCTTCTGGGGATTGGGAATTGGGCGGGAATTCTAAAGCTTCTCACTCTTGATTCAATTCGTATTGTTTCTAGGCCCTTTGTCCTTCAAGTTAAAGAGGAGAAAACAAGGAGTCGACATGAAACTCTTATTGATTGCAGTACTAGGACTATTTGCTCTTTCCTCTTTGGCAGGCGAAGATAAAAAGAACAGAGGGGAGCTTACTCAGCAAGAAGAGGAATTTAGAGAAAGCAAGAAGGAGACCAGAGAGCTTATGAAGGAGCATTTTGAACCCAATACAGAGGGTCTCAAGCAGCAGCAGCAGAAAGCTGAACGTAAGCTACGAAAGAAGAGATAATTCTCGTCTTTTTCAATAATTCTGTCGTTTATCTAAATATTTCAGTATCTTAAAAAAGCCTATAAATTATTTTCTGATTCATCCGATAGGTGGATCATGAATCTAGAACCATTTTTACAAAAAAAAATATTAGTCGTCGATGATATGGCCTCCATTAGAGACGCCCTTATTGCTATCCTGAGAAGGCTTGGCTTTGTAGATATCCATCAGGCCGTTGACGGAAAGATGGGTTGGCTTAAGGTTCAAGAAAATGCTCTTTACGAGCCTTTTGATATCATCTTCTCTGACGTTATGATGCCAAACTGTAACGGCATTGAGTTTTTACAGTTGGTTAGAAGCCACGCAGCTCATCAAAAGACACCTATTCTCATGGTCACTGCTGAGAATGAAAAAGACACCATCTTCGGTGCCATCGAAGCTGGTGCCAGTAGTTATATTTTAAAACCTTTCAATGTGAAGATTATCGAACAAAAATTATTTGAAATCCTGTCTAAACAGGCAGCTCAAAAATAAACTTTGTTCCCTTCCCGACTTGAGACTCTAGTTTAATCTTACCTTGCATGCGGTCCACAATATCTTTGATTGCACTCATTCCAACACCACGGCCGGAGATGGTTGTAACCTGTTCAGCAGTACTGAAGTCCTGATCAAAGATGTGATAGATGATTTCATCATCAGATTCATTGGAGTATTCCATATCTGGATTATTCTTCTGAAGTCTTGAGCGAATTCTTTCCGGGTCAATACCGCCTCCATCATCTTCGATCACAATTCTGAGCAATCGCCCATTGTCTTCCAGCTGTGAAATGACATTGATGTGACCTTCATAGCTTTTCTCTCTCTCCTCTCTCACACTTGGCATTTCAATCCCATGGTCTGCGCAATTCCTAAAGAGGTGAACAAGTAGCGAGAAGAACTCGCGGAATTTATCTGGATCAACCCGGATATCTCCATTGGTGATCCCCAAGGGAGCAATCTCTTTGCCAAGCTTTAAGGCCAATGCTGGTAAGAGATTCTTATAAGGAGTAAGATACTCTTCCACAGGAACCTTCATGATTCTTTCATCAAAGATATGCTTAAGTTCCTTATTATCCGTTTTTCTCACAAGATCATTGAGGTAGAGAATGACAGAAAGATCTACTTCTACCATATTAGAATTGAAACCAAGAGTATTGAAGATCTCATCCTTAAAGCGAAAATAATTATTCTGGAAATCGGCTTTCTGTTTTAAGAGAAGCTCTTTGTCGATCACCTTGGATTTTTTCATATCAACCAATGTTTGCTCACACTTTCTGACCTCATCCATAAGACTATCAACGGCATACATTCCAAAGCCACCTGTAAATGAATGGTAAATCAGCATGGCCGAGTCTAGCTGATTTTCAGGGGACAAGAGGACTTCATCCAGACTCTTGAGATAATCATCAACTTCATTGGTAAAATCGATAAATTGCCTTTTGGCACCCAAGATCTTATAGATCATTTCTACGTAGCGCTCTTTCTTCTTGGTTTCCTCAATGGCCCGGGCCTCTTCTGTCTTATCCGTTGCAACCACCACCACATTTGAAATGGTACTGGTTTCTTCATCTCTCATAGGATGATAGTGAAGCTTCAATAATTTATAATCGTCAGAGTCTACGGACTCTCCGTATATTTTCTCAAGCACTCCCAACTGTGCTGCTGAATCGAAGGGAATTTTCTCATTAAAGAGAATGTCGGCCCATTTAGGAGTGCGGGCTTTCTGATCTTCATCCAGACTTAGGACTTCTTCAAATCTCTTTCCTGCCGGAACCTTATTGAAGAGATCCTCACAGGCCTTGGTATAAATAGAAGAGCACATAAGATCAGGCCCAAAGACAAAGAGACCCTGATCAAGACTGTTGATCATGGCCTGAATAAAGTCATTGGCGGATTTTAATTCTCTGGTTCTTTCTTCAACCTTTCTTTCAAGGTTTTTACTGTAATCTTCAATCTTGGCATTGGCGTCTCTTAACTCATCGATGATGATTTCTTTCTCTCCTAAGAGGTCTTTGATTTTACCACTCATAAAGTTGAATTTATCTCCAAGAATGGCAAGCTCATCCTTGGATTTAACCACGACTTGGTGAGAGAAGTTTCCTTGGGCAATATGTAATACCCCTTCAACTAAAGAGCGAATAGGATTTGTGAGCTTAGAGCTAAAAATGAGACCCAGAATGAGAGAAAAACCTAGGAGAATAAGACCGAATGCCACCGTCTTCACACTTAAATCCCCTACAATGGCATAGGCCTTGTCAGAGGCAATATAACTGACAACATGAATACCTATGTCAGGAACACTAGAGACTGACATAAGGTAATCTGTACCATCAACACTAACTTCTTTAGATTGAGAAGCAGCATTGCTGGTGATGAAACTTGCATAGAGATTCTTTGAAACATTACCACCTGTTCTCCACAAAACAGTTCCAGCAGAGTCAAGAATGATATAATGGAAGACGGAATCAGCAGAGAGGCGATTCCACAGATGCTCCATGTCCAGCAGAAGCCCAAATGATTTGGTATCGTCCTTGAGCTTAACTTCAAAGACATTCTGTCCCTGAATCTTCTGCACCGCTAATCCAAACTTATCCAGCTCCTGATAGCCCTCAAGCCAGGATGAGACAAATGATGAGTATTCATCGTTCTTATTAGGAAAAGATGATCTCATGGACTTAGTGGGACTTACTTCAGTAACTCTTTTAATAAAGAATGCGTCTATAAGGCCCTGTTTTTCGAAAAGGTTTTTCCATTCAGAATTATTCATTTGAGAAAGAAGACTGAGAGATTCTACCTGTAATAAAGAATTCTGGATGTTCTCATTGATAAGGTTTCGAACTTCCTCAGTATTGGAGAGAATATTCTCAAAGATATAGGCTTTTTTATCTTCGATAATAAGATTGTTGGTAAAATAGAGATTACTGGAAGTAATCAGGAGTAATATGGCGGTAAGGCCCAATAGAATCTTTGCTTTTAATCCGAATGCTTTCACAAAAATCACCTGGTATTTAAATTGTACGTAGCTTAAAACTTAAAAATAAAATATCATTTTATGATGAATATTAAGGATGATAAAACAATTTACTCATTAGAGGGGAAAAAAAACATTTCCTTTTCTGACTACCTGACTCTCTCATTAGCCGTCCTCCTGATAGCTGTTGGCTTCATTCTTTTCAAATACAATCCCCTGTCTATTAATCCTTTAAGAGATCTGAGCCAAGTGGCCATTATTCACCATCTTGAGCTTGATTCCAAAAGAAAGATACCCGGGGCCCTCAGCTGGATTAAGGCAGAACCAAAAGCTCCGCTCTATCAAGGTGACCAAATTCTGACCGGGGAGAAATCATCGGTCACTGTCGAATTCAAAAAAGGCTCTAAACTTTTTATTGGTCCTCAGTCCCTGATTAGAATTGAGGTGATTGATAATGAGTATCAGGTATTTCTTGTAAAAGGGGAACTGAAGCTTGAAGGAACTGAAGAGCTCAAAATTATCGACACTCAAACTGGTCAATCGATCAAGGCCCAAAATAATCAAAAGATTACTTCTACTGCTCAGGGATTAACCACCAATAATCTCTTTAAGGGTATTAAGCAAGGAAGGGTTATCGATCCCAATACCAATACTAAAATTGATTTTGATTTAACCCAACAGCATTCAGGATCCATCGTTATTACCGGTGCTAATGGAAAGCAGCTTCTCTCGCAGCCAGTCTCAGGAACGACTATTACCACTCCTATGCCTGCCCCCGGAAAATACACCACCACTCTTTTAGATTCTCAGAATAAGGTCGTGGGAAAGACTGACTTCACGGTTGCCCCTTACCAAATTCCTGAATTCAAGTCCCTGCCAAAGGATAATAACTTTATCCGCGGAGAGCTTCTCCCGCTTGAATGGACGGGACGAAATGATTTGAAATATAAGCTCACCATACAGACTCCGGAAGGAATTAAAGAGCAGCAAGTTCTTGGCACAAAACATGCCATCTATTTAAAGGAATCTGGGGAGTACTCATTTCAGATTGCCGTAGAGAGTGCCGGATCAGATTACTCCGGCAAGAAAGTTAAATTAAATATCGATCTCTCAGAGGGAGTTGTCATTCCACAGGATCAACTCGTTCAGAAAATTTCCGCTGGCTCCCATGCTATCTACAATGTCGAAAATATCCTGAACGATGATCCGGTATCTATGGAAGTCAGCACTCAGCAGGATTTCTCTACCTTACTTAAGACCTTTCCTCCTACCACCAATCCACGTTATCGGATTCGCATGGAAAGGCCTGGTATTTTCTTTGTAAGAGCAAAATCTAAGGGATCGATTGAAATACCATCCATGATTTCCAAGGTTGTGGTAACTGCACCGGTGGCCACTCCCCATAAGGACTATGAAGCCAAGCAGGTCATAACGCCTGAGAAGACTGAATCCAAACTAAGCTGGATAAGTGAACCATCGCAGAAAGCTGCCAGACTGGTAATTGCCAGAGATCAAAATTTTTCAAACCTTGTGCTGAATGAGAAAATCTCACAGAACGCAAAGCTGCTTAACATTCCAGAGGGTACCTATTACTGGAGAATTTTACCTGAAGAGAACTCTCCCGAGTATATTCTACCTTCAAGTGTTCAAAAATTAGAAGTGGCCCTTCCCCCATTAGGGACTCCTCTTGTCAAGAATAAACACATCCTTCAGTACACCGCTTTTGGAGCGAAATCCTATTACAGCGTTAAGCTCCAACCTTATCAGTATGCTAAGAAATACTTTCTTGAGATCTATGCCGATCAAGGTCTAAAAAAAGAGGTCTTTAAGAAAGTATCTGATCAACCACTCATCCCTTGGGAAACTGCCCGATCAGGCCGATTCTTTTATCGAATTAGGGTCGAAGATCACTGGGGACGAGTCAGTGATTACTCCAAGACTGGAGAACTTATATTCCCCATTTCTCCCATGGTTGAACTATGAAGTTAATTTCTCTCTTTACGCTCTTCTTCCTTTCAGTTTCCTTGAATGCACAGGCGCAAGGAAAGATGTATAAGCTCAGATACGTGGTTGAACAAAATGATACCCTTAATCGCATCATTGGCCGCTTTGTCTATCCTAATAGTGTCATTACCAAAAATACCCCCATGACTCAAAAGACCTTGGAGGAAAATGGCCATGTTAAAAATTGGAAGGCCCTTGTTCCTGGGACGCTGCTTGATCTCTATATCGCCCAGGAATATCTGGATATGGATAAGTACCGAAAGTACAATGAGCAACTAGAAAAAAGCCTCGCCAGACTCAATAATGGGGCCTATGAAACTGAGAATGCCATTGGAAAACATGTTCCAAGAGGACTCAAGTCTTCTATCTTCTATCTCGCTTCTTATGGAAGGTTTACCCAGTCTTATCCTCAGGATGTGGAATTTGAGTTCTATCAAAACAGTCCCATTACTCTTGGCTCTTCGTTCTCTTATTATCCAAAAGATACGTTATGGTCATTTGCCGGAAGTGCCTATTTCTCCTATCTTTTAGCGACGTCTAATAATCTCAATGATGCAGATGTGGACGTTCCGGCGGAGATTGGACTTAACTTTTATCCAGAGTACCGTTTTGCAAAATATAATTTTACGGGATACTTTGGTCTCGATTATGAGCGGTTTTCTACCTTCAATATTGGAGGACTTGAGAACGACCAAGAAGAAATATTACTTGATCAAAACTCTGTAGTATATGGCACGATCGGGGTATCCAAGTTAGTCAATGTTTTCAGTGTCCCCTTTTTCACTAAGCTCTCTTTCTCTCATAGCTTGGCCAGCTCCATCGACCCCAACAGTAAAGGCAGCAAGGATTCAACCCCTTACACTGGCTACAAAGTCCTGTGGTACGTAAACAAAAAGTTTACTGATCGCCTCTATCTCCACACCTTATTCAAATACCATAGGATGGATGGCCCCTCAGAACTCACCACTTTGCGGTTAGGTTTAGGTTTAGGCTACATCCTGCAATAATAAAAAAGTTCTTAATTAACTATAGGTTCTGCCGATAAGTGGTATATGAATTTGAAGCTCATATACCCATTTTTATCACTGCTACTTATCGCATGCTCCACCACTGGCAGTGGTCCTTCTCGCAAGATTGCTAGCATCAGATCCCATGTTGATGCTGATGTTATAGAGCTAGATAGCCCGATTAAAGCTGAATCAGAGAGCACTTTCTTAAAGACTAAATCCAAGGCCCATACCGTCTTTGATGAAGATGCCGCCAAATACGAGCGCCAAAAAAAGATCTCTCAGCTCTTAAATCAGATGGCCGGGCCCTTTAAGTTCTACCGCGTGAAAAAAAATGAAACCCTGGATTCCATTGCTAAAAGAATTTATGGAGATCCTAATAAATCAAAACTCATTCATTCCTGGAACTATGAGGTTATTACTACCGCAGAAGATGTTCGTCCGGGAATGATTATAAAACTTCTCCCTCGAAGCAGAATGCCAGCTTCTACTTCCAAGTAGGACTATTATGAAAATTGCTTTTTTAATCGATTGTTCAGAAGATCAAGTTGAGAATGTAAAGACCTCGATGAGTGAGTTTGGTTATTCTTGCATCCCAACTAATAACCCGGAAGAAATTGATCAAACGGGTAAGCAAATCGGAAAAGTCGTGCTGTGCTTCACTGATGCCAAGGCTTCCTATCGCTTTCTAAAAACTTGCAGTTCATTAGAATTTAGAATGCTTAACTTACTATTTTTGAAAGGTAAGCCTAAGATGACTGAGGATGCGGCCCGTAAAATCAGAGAAGTAGATTTAAACCTTATTGTAAGATACGATAACCAGGTCATGAGTACGCTCATCAAAAAGTTTGAAAATCAAAAACAAGACACCACGGAAGAAATAGAATTTTTGGTCTCAAGTGAAAGAGGAAGAGATGACGAAGCAGCTTAGTGAGAAAATTGCCAACCTGCAATTCTTGATAGTGGATGACTTCGAAAGCATTCGGGTTATGCTAAGTGAATCCTTAAAGAAACTTGGCATCAAGAAAATTTTGATCGCCACTTCAGGCAATCAGGCCTTCAAGACTATTCAGGAAAATATTAGCAAAGAAAAAGAAGTTCAGTTTGTTATTTCGGACTTCAATATGAAAGACGGAACGGGTCTTGATCTTATTAAAGCGGTTAGAGGTCAGGAATCTCTAAAGAAGCTTCCCATGCTGCTCCTTACTTCCCAATCAGAACTAGAAGTTGTCCTTGAATGCATTCAGGCAGGAGTAAATGATTATTTAATCAAGCCCTGGAAGGATGAAGATCTGAATAAAAAAATCACCGACATCTGTAAGGGTGTCTACAAATAATCAGAAAAATCTTTTTACCTGAAGCCTATTAGCAAAAATCTTAAATTCAACCTTGAAAGCTTTTCCTCTTAACCAATGAGGAATTGTAAGAAAGGCATTGGCCCAATGACTATCGACTTCCTGATGATCATTAATGTGAACGAGATCAGTCTTGGTATCCTTGATTTTCATCCATAATTTAAGATGTGAGCTCTTTGAAGCCTCGAAGGAAAGAATGACTGTATCTGGCAATTCTAGTTTCTTTAAATCACAATGGAAAAGTAGTTTTGACTCTCCCATGGTTTCCCAATGAGCGGATCGGGAAGCTAAGTAATCCTGCTCCCAGAAACTCTGACAACCGAAGATATTCAATTCATTTAAAGGATAACCATCAAAAGCAGCAATCTGAGCTTCATGAGAGATGATCTCACTCCATACTGGACGAACCCATACCTCTAAGGAATCAGGAACGATAAGAGAGTTTTGAGTTATAATACCTTCTGTGCGGAGGGCCCGAAAGATAGGAATAAGATTCTCTCCCATTCCAATGGAGCCAAATAACTCATGCACGATGACATCAGGGGCACCTTCTTCAAACTGCTCAAGTCTCAGATAAAGAGCATCATCAGAAATCAGTTCAGCTCTTCCCTCTTTTATATAGTCTTTCATAAGATGGCGATAGACTGCTTGTAGGGCGGGATTTTGCTCAACCGAGTAGACTTTCTTAGCACCCCACTTCAAGGCAAAGTACGAGAGAATACCAGAGCCAGTTCCCACATCCAGGACAATTTTATCCAAAACTTTCGGCTTAATGATATCGCTATAATATTCCAGGCGTCTCTTGTCTTGAAGCATAAGGAGATGCCAACGAGGAAGGGCGTCCCCTGCATCGAAAAACTCTACAGATAAGTCCTCAGGCCCTTTCCCGAGAGACTCTCCAATAACCGAAGCGATAAAATCATTGTTTTCTAAATCATCCATCTCATGAGCTTAGACCGTGCTCTTAAGAAGCACAAGTCAGTTCTTGAGTGCTTGTAGTTTTCCACTTCGGGATTGAATGAGTATCCAATGAAAGAAAAAGGCTGCTAAGGCCGCCATAAACATAACAGAAGTCATAGGAACAAGTGATCCATCATGTAAACTACTGACAAGAGTTGAACAAAGGGCAGAAACCGAGAACTGGAAAGTCCCCAGAAGGGCAGAAGCACTCCCTGCTGACTTCTTTTGGTTGGCCAGAGCTGAAGCTGCAGCATTAGGAGCAATTATTCCCATGGTGAGTATAAAGAGAAAAAGAGGCATGCAAACCGACCAAACCGGACCTTGCAAGAGCCCTGCTATCAAAAGAAAGAGACCCGCTATAAGAGTGACTGGCAGAGTCTTTTGAATGAGCTCAGCAGGAGAATACTTTCTTAACAGCCATGAATTGACCTGTGAGAAGAGAGTAAGACCGGCAGCATTAACGCCAAATAAAATGGAGTATTCACCTGGAGTAAATTTGAAATGCTCAATAAAAACAAAGGGAGAGCCTGTGATGTAGGCAAACATACCGGCATAGATAAAGCTCAGAGAGAAAGCATATCCCGTAAAATTGCGATCCTTCAAAACCTCCAGATAGTTGTGAAGCGCCTTGTTTAACTTATGATCAGGATGAGGTGTTGAGGTTTCTTTCAGAAAAAAGTATACCGAGAAAAAAGTCACAAAACTTACTGCCGTAAGAAACCAAAAGATAGACCTCCAACCAATTGTTGTCATCATTGCCCCACCTAAAAGCGGAGCAAGAATGGGAGCGACTCCCATAATAAGCATGAGGAGTGAGAAAATCTTGGCCGATTCTTGAGGTCGATATAAATCACGTACCACGGCCCTACTAATGACCATCCCAGCACAAGACCCTAAGGCCTGAAGAAATCTAAAGGCAATTAGCCCCTCCACACTATCAGTAGTCGCACATAAAAGAGAGGCAACTCCATAAAGAACTAGCCCAAAATAAAGCGGACGCTTTCTGCCAAATCGATCCGTAAGGGGACCATAAAAAATCTGGCCCGCGGCAATGCCTACAAAAAAAGAGGCCAGGGAAAGCTGAACCGAGGAGAGATTTGCCCCAAAATCTTTAGCAATTATAGGGAGGGCCGGCAGATACATATCGATCGAAAGAGGACCAAAAGCTGAGAGTAGACCAAGAACCAGGATAATAATATTCATGTCTTCGGTATAACAGATGAGAGTGGTCTAGAAAAGAAAATGTTAACCTGGTTAAGTATTTTTAAACAGGAATTGATTAACGAGTCCCATTATCGGTAAATATTGTCTTGCTTGGTAGGAATTGAGGAATTAGCTAAAATGATAAAATGAAATTGCTTTGTCTTATATGCTTTCTTCTCCCTTTTTCCTTAGAAGCTGGCCCATTTCATCAAGAGTTTCGAAATCTGGGCTTCTATGCCTTAACTCAAGCGGGGCCTGCTCATTTAGGCATCGATCAAATCTATTTTAAAACAGAGCGTGAATTTGCCCTCATAAAAACCAATCTTCCGGGTCACTACCCCCTTGATACCCCGATCGAGACCCCTAAGGGATTAATGGTTTATCGCAAAGAGGGAAAATCCACTACTCTCTTTTATTTCAGAGGACTGAACCTGGAGAATGTGAAACTCATCATGAGAAAGCTTAACCACTCGGTTACTTCTCTTCCTCTCTCTCTGCCTGTTGCTCATGCCAATGACTGTCAGGAAGCCTTGGGTGCTCCTATCATGGAGTCAGAAGGAGATCTCAAGCAGATCACGGCCTTCGCCTCTTGGGATCTCTTAAAGGGATGTTTATCAGGTATTGGAGAAGGGGCATATGCTAGTACCGTCGGTGTGGTTAAGAGTCTAACTCAGGAAGCCGCTAGCTTTGCTGAAAATCCTATTCAGTACATGGAGAAAGCGGGAAATCAAATTGAAGAATTCCTGGTTAAGACGGGGGCCTTAATGAAGGGGCTTATTACTCATCCGGACAAAACTCTAGCAGATTTAGGCAGAGGTCTGGGAGAGAGCTGGGAGAAGATCTCTCATACCGTTAATCAGATGAGTCCTGAAATGAAGGTCAGCTTTGTTTGCAATCTCCTAGGGTCCCTGGGAATAGATGCCGCCATGATGTTTATATCAAGCGGTACCTTGACTCCCAAGATTATACTCACCGTGAATAGCATCTCGAGCAAATTCTCGCTCTCTTCTAAGATCCTCACGCTCTTAAGTAAAGATCACTCAAGAATCAAACCTGAGAAACGAGAAAAGTTTATGCAAGGTCTCTTCTTGAATAAGTTTCCTGATGAAGACATCAAACACCTCAATGACCTTACCCATCTCGGCGAAGCAGTGAGCTTAAGGACACTCTCATGCTATATTCAATAATCATCTTTCTAAGCTTCTCGGTTTTTGGCTCCCCTTCTGGGGCCATGAGGCAATGCATGACCAATGTTCTTATGACCAGAGGACATACCTACTCTTCAATTGAGTCTAAAAGAATTGCTCAAGGCGAGAGGGCCATAAGTAAGGAGTTCCGACAGATAATAGCTAACTCCACTCCAGGGGATTATAATAAACATATCAAGGCCAAGACCATTAAAGAGGCCATGGATCTCAGTAGCAAAGGTCTTGAGCATGCTCAGTATATTCCCGGCATTAATCGGGTCTCACTTGAAAAACATGCTCTGGTAAATATGAAGGGTCATTATAAATCATTTAATGAAGGTGGAAAGAAAGGAACTCTTTATAAATTTGTTAAATTTCAAGATGACATTGGCTTTGATGGTGGAGAGGGAACTCAGTGGTTGAGAGTTGAATGGAGTAGCGGGACCTACCATGGCCACCCCATCAGTACCAAAAGACTTCAGAAACAGTGTCCGGAGTGCATTCCTTAGAGAACCGAAACTTCCAAAACCATTGGTTTATGATCACTTCCCATGGCATCACCAAAGACTCTAGCATGCTTCACATCCAGACCTCTGACAAAACTATGATCAAGGAAATGGTTCCCAAATTTCATTCTCAAATGGCCATCGATAAATTTCACCGGACGAAGACCCACTTTCGAGATGGCCTTCATAAGATAGTCAGTGCGGGCCCTATGATGAGTATTGAAGTCGCCAGCAAGAAGCACTGGTCCCTGGTGTTTGATGATTTCATCTAAGGCCTGCTGAATATGATCCTGAAAGCATTTATTTCGGGTGAAGTTAATGGCATGAATGGAAATGACTAAAAGCTCTTCTTCTCTTCCTAATAAAGGATACTTTGAGATGGCCATGGCCTTGGGAGTTTGAAGAACAGGTTCATGACAGCTAGAATGCTTTATCAGAACCAGGGATGGCTCGGTGCTTGAACCCACCATATTTCCCGTTCCAGCACCATCAAGTTGGCGATAGAGATAGGTCAGTCCCAGATCCCATCTCACCATAGAAAAGCTATTGATAGTTTCCAGGAAACGTGGACTTTGAAAAAATTCCTGAATCAGAAAAAGGTTTTTATCTTCTCCGAAACGCTGAAATTCCTCATCCCAAAGTTCCTTCTTTGCCCGGAAGATATTCCAAACCAGGACTTTAATCTTCGAAGGATTCAGGGCTTCCTCGGTGGCGTAACCACTAGTTTGATGGGCCTTCTCAATGGGCACACTCTCATAATAACGAGAAAAGGGGCCGGGAATGGCCTGGGCCGATCCAAGGGAAAAGAAAGTCAGCGCTATAACAAAGAAAATTCGATCCATGAATTATTCACCTAAAATGGTTAAGTAAATAGTTTATAGATTACCGCTCATCCCGGCAAATTTCTTATAAAACTGTGCAGAGCAGTAAGAATTATATATTGACCAGACAGCTGTTTGGTAATACAAACACATATCCAGCCTGTCAAACCAAGGTTAAGAATGCTAGAAGCACTTTCTTATCATCATTCGGCCACCGCTTTTCTCAACTCACTTCTTCTGGAGTATCAAGACGTCAGAATTAGTGAGACGGAAATCATTTTTCCTCTATCTGAAAGTTTGCTTATTATCATTCCTTTAAAAAAGCGCTCTCTCTTGGGTAGGCATAACTATCAAGGAGAATTCTTCTTAAAAACAGCTGATGAAAAAAAAGAAATAAAGTTCAAAGAGCTTATCACCCTTATCTGTGATCACTTGGCAATAAAGCTAGATGCTCGTCCTGATCAGAAAAGTGCCTTTATTAAACGCGTTCTAAATTCTGCCGACAACATCACGCAGTTTCTTATAAAGCGGGAAGATGATCTTAAAAACTTCTTTGCTCTCCAAAAAAATTTCAAGTTCTCTGAGCAGGCACTCCTCCTCGGGCATGCCTTTCATCCAACTCCAAAAAGCAGAGCTGAGTTCAATAACGAGGATGCTCATAAATATTCACCTGAGATGAGGGGAAGTTTCCCCTTAGAATGGATCCTTTTAGATCCTAAACTATTCTTTCAGAAGACTTCTACTAACTTTAAAGAAGAAGATTGGCTAAAGGAAATCTTTTTAAAGGATATGATTTCTCAGGTAGAAATAAACAGGGGGTTCATTCCCTATCCTCTCCACCCCTGGCAGAAAAAATTTCTTCTCGAAAATGAAGAGATTAAAAAATATATTGAAGATAAAAAAATCATCCCTTTAGGTAGTGGAAAAACAATTTGGTATCCCACATCTTCACTTCGTACCCTCTATGCTGACTCCATTCCTTATATGCTGAAATTCTCCTTAAATGTGAAACTCACCAACTCTGTTCGCCATCTCTTTCTGCATGAACTTGAAAGAGGTCTTCAGCTTCACGATGTCATGACCCATAAGCAGGGTCAGAAGTTCGTTCAAGAAAATCCTCAATTCACTGTGATTCATGAACCAGTATTTGCGGGAATTAAAGACAGAAATGGAAATCCTATTCAAGAAACTCTTATCATGGGAAGAATAAACCCATTTCAGGATGAAAGCGAAGCAGTGGTCGTGGCCACATTGACTGAAATCAATGTATTCGAAGAAAGAAGCCTTCTCAGTAAATATCTGGAAGACTCAAGGCTCACTCAGAGAGCATGGTTTAAGGAGTTTCTTGAAGTGGCCATAAGACCTCTGCTTATGGCACAGGCCAATTATGGAATTCTACTGGGATCTCATCAACAAAATATGATCCTGGAGCTCAAAGAAAATAGACCTTACAAATCTTATTTCCGGGACTGTCATGGCACGGGCTATAGCAAGCTGGGGTTTGAGAACTTCAAAAACGACATAGCCTCCATCGACATGAGTAATGGAAATGTGCTTATGGGCGATGAGGCAAATTTTCTTTTTGGCTACTATGTCATCATCAATTCCACCTTTAATGTTATGGCAGCTATCGCTGAAAACAGTAGTGAGAAAGAAAGTGAGCTCATCCAGGAACTGAGAGAATTCTTGCTCAAGCTAAAAGAGCGTGGACTTAACGATCCAGCGTTCATCGATTATTTGCTCTATAACAAAACCCTTATGCATAAGGGGAATTTCTTTTGTTCTTTTAGAAATATTAATGAAAACACTGAAAATAGCCCCCTCTCAATTTATACTCAGATCAAAAACCCTCTTCTTGAAAGGAGCGGATTATGACAAACACTTCTAGTGAAGTCAGCTATTCCCCATTATCTCTTACCACTTCCTTCAAAGTCTCATGGTATGAAGATAAGTGCGTGGTAAATTCCAATGAGGACGAAATTCTCGAAGTGAAGACACAGCTTAAAGGTGAAGAGCTTTTTCTAAATTTTATCATGACCAACTCGAATTCCACTGATCATCTTTTTTTGGTGATGGTAGAGCATCTCTTGGGTCACGTACCATCTATTACAAAGATTACCGCGAATTTCAATAATCCTTTGGGGCGCTCTTTTCTTCGATCAGACCTCTATCAATTGCCCCTCCTTTGGACAAAAAGCACCTCTTATCAAATTGAACCCGAAAGATGGACCCAAACTAAGGATGTTAAGCATCCAGTGCGCCCGGCCTCTCAAGAGGGCCACTGTTACAAGAGATATGTCCCTCATTTAGAAAAGACTATATCCTTAAGAAGAACAGATCCCGAAAAGGATTTGGATCAATTTCACGAGTGGCATAATCAAACACGTGTTGCATTTTTCTGGGAACTTAATAAACCAAAAGAAGAGCTCAAAGAGTACATGGAAAAATCTCTTTTAGATCAGCATCTCATTCCCATGATAGTAGAGATTGACGGAGAACCCGTTGGTTATTTTGAGATGTATTGGGTCAGAGAAGATCGCCTGGGGCCATATTATAATTCAGATGCATTCGATCGGGGCTTTCATGTGCTGATTGGAAATAAAAAGTACCTTGGACAAAATTACACAGACTCAGTTCTTAAATCTGCTCTGCATTTTTTATTCTTAGATGATCCCCGTACCAGAAGAGTGATGGCCGAGCCGAGGCATGATAATCAAAAGATTCTGAAATACGCAGAAGAATCCATCGGCTGGAAGCAGCTTAAAATATTTGATTTTCCTCATAAGAGAGCAGTTCTTCTCGAAAATTCCCGGGAAGTCTTCTTTGGTGGTAATGCTCTATGATTGATAAAAATATATGGGAGAGAGTAAATCAGGAGCTCGTGGCCAAGGCCATAGGTGAGCTCACTTTTGAAGAAATTCTATCTCCTTCAAGGAATGACAAGGCCTGGAAACTAGTTCTATCCTCGGGCATATCCTATGAGTTTAAGGGAGAAAAAAGCATCTGGGAGCATCTCTCTATTGATCCCACTTCCCTTCGTCGAAATGGTCAAGCAGTCACAAGTTCCGCCCAATTCTTCCTTGATTCACAGATCGAAACTAAGATGGATGATATCATTTTAGGTAATTTTTTAGAAGAAATGAACAATACCCTCTACTCAGACTTGCAGCTTCAAAAGAATAGATCTTCCCTGCGAGTGAAAGAAATGATTCATTGGAACGGGGAAAAGCTTCAAACCATACAAAATGGTCATCCAAAGATACTGCTTAATAAAGGCAGAATCGGTTGGGGGCAAGAGGCCCTGAGTGCCTTCTCCCCTGAGTCAGGTCAAGCTATCAAACTTCATTGGATCGCTGTTCATCATGATTATCTAGAAGGAAGCATACCCTCTCTCGATATCCTGAATGAGTCTTTCAATTTAGAGGCCAAGGAATTATTCCTTTCAGCGGCACAAGAGAAACTTCAAGATCTTAAAAACTTTAGCTTTCTGCCTGTACATCCCTGGCAGTGGGATAGATTTATCAGCATTCAATATGCTGAACTGATTCAACTCAAAAAAATGGTCTCATTGGGAGCTGCCGGCGACAGTTACTGTCCCCAGATATCCCTTAGGACTCTCTCTAATCTTGATAGGCCAGAGAAAGTCGATATCAAACTTCCACTGACAATTCTTAATACCTCCTGCATCAGGGGTCTCCCCGCTAAAGGGATCTCCCTTGGGCCCAAAATTTCTGAAGTGCTGACTCAAATTTGCCATAAGGATGAGTTCCTTAAATCATCCCACACTCAGATTTTAAAGGAGAAGGCCGGACTTGCCTTACTTCACCCCCATTTCTCTCAAATTAAGAAAGCGCCTTATCGGTATCACGAATTTCTAGGGGCGGTTTGGAGAGAGAGCTCTTACTCAAAAATAGAAGGCCAAGATAAGGCCATTATAACAGCTAGTTTATTTTTAAAAGATCAAGATGGGAGCTCCTTAGTTGGAGAATATATTAAGCAATCTGGACTCTCCCGTGAAGAATGGCTTAAGCGCTACTTTCGAGTCATCGTTCTTCCTCTCTATCACCTCCAACTTGAATATGGTGTTGGTATGGTGGCGCACGGACAGAATATCATCTTGCATCTAAAAGACTTTGCTCCTTATGGAATGATTCTCAAAGACTTTCAGGGGGATCTAAGACTTTCTACCCAAATGCCTCAAAAGGGTAAAAATTATTTTGGGGAACTTACGGAGAAATTAACCACTCTTCCTCCTCACTACCTAATCCATGATCTTATAACAGGTCACTTCATCACGGTCTTGAGATTTATTTCTCAGGTTATGAAAGAAGCTGAAAACTTTTCTGAAGATGACTTTTATCAGATCCTTTCGCAAGAAATTCAGCAATACTCCAAAAATAAAAATATATCGGTTGAACAGTCTCTTCTAAACAAGACTATTCCCAGAGTTCTCCTTAATAAAGTGCGATTCTCCATTGGATATTCGGACTCAGAGAGTAGACCCCTGCCCTTGGTGGGAACTGATTTACAAAATCCCTTATATCCAAAAGGGTTCAGGTAAAATTATGAAGAATCATTACGATTTATTAGGTATCGGAATTGGCCCCTTTCATTTAAGCCTTGCTGCTCTTATGAGAAAACATGAGAAGGCCCGCACTCTTTTCCTGGATCAAAAGAGCGGATTTGAATGGCACTCAGAGCTCATGTTTTCTGAAGCGGATATGCAGACCTCTTATTTAAAGGATTTAGTTACTCCCGTAGACCCAACGAACCCCCACTCATTTTTAAATTTCCTGGTGGAAAATGGAATTTTCTATTCCTTCATGAACACCAACAGGAAGGTCGTAACCAGGATTGAATTTGAGCAGTATTGCCAATGGGTAAGTAGTAAGATGAATGAAGGTCTCAAATTTAATTCATCGGTAGAATCAGTATCCTTTAAAGGTGATAAGTTTCTTATTGAAACTTCCAAAGAAACCTATACAAGTACCAATCTCTCGATTGCAACCGGAGTCCAACCCCGAATTCCCGAGTGCGCTTTGAAGCATATTGGGGCCACGGTCTTTCACGCCAAGTCTTCTAGCTTAAAGAGTATTGATCTTACCAATAAAAGAGTCCTCATCATCGGTGGAGGTCAGACGGGGGTTGAAGTCTTCACTAGTGCCATTCAGGAGAAATGGGGCAGAGTTAAAAACATAAGATTGATATCAAGAAGGCAAAATCTCGAGCCCCTTGATGAATCCCCTTTCACCAATGAATACTTTAGTCCAAGTTATGTGGAAGATTTCTTCAAGCTTGAGCAAGGACATAAAGAGCCTATTGTAAAGGCCCAGAAGTTAGCAAGTGACGGCAATACTCCTCAATATCTTGAGAAACTCTACAATCTTCTTTATCAAATGAAGCATGTCGAAAAGCATCCTTTAGACTTTAAAATTTTGCCTTATAGAAATCTTGTAGACATCAGAAAGACCGATTCTGGCTACCATGCCATCTTAGAAAATAACTTTCATCATCTACATGAAACTCTTGAAGCAGATATCATCATTTTAAGCACAGGCTTCTGCATTGGGATTCCTAAGATTTTTGACAATATCAAGGATCTTCTGCACTTTGATGAGCAGGGACGGTTTATCATTAGAAGAAATTTTGATCTGGACTGGAAGGGCCCTTCTGAAAATAAGATCTATGCCTTGAACTTTAGTCGTCATCGCCACGGAATATCTGAACCTCAAACCAGCCTTATGGCCTGGAGATCAGCAACCATCATTAACGACATGGCAGGAACTGAAGTCTATAAAATCAATCATACTGCTCCTTGCTTTGTACAATACGGAATGCTGATATGATACTTAGTTTTTTTCTCCTCCTCTTCCTCACTAATTCCTTTGCCAATGACTATTTATTAGATGCCATTGAGGTCACTAGCATCAAGAGCAATAAGGATGAAAGATCTTTCCTTCAAAGCACTGAGAGTGTCTCAGTGCTAGAAACTAAGAATCTCAATCGCAGTGACCTTCAGAACTCCATTCAAATGCTAAATGGCTTTGCCAATGTTCAGACCCAAAGTAATAAAAGTGGAGAGACCTTTAGTATTAGAGGAATCTCAGACATGGGGGTCACGGGCTATCAGAAAGATAATCTCGCAAGTATTTTGGTGGATGATATCTTTCAGACAACTCTCGCTGTCAGGGCAGGAAGCTTTGAGAACTGGGATCTCGAGAGAGTTGAGATCTTAAGAGGGGCCCAATCGACTAGTCAGGGTGTGAATTCCCTCGCTGGGAATATCCTCCTCTACCATAATGCTCCGGTTTTTGAACAACAGGGAGCGGCCAAGCTTGCTGTTGGAAGTTATGGCCGTAAGGAAGCTGCTGTTGCTTTTAATAAACCTGTAAGTGACAAGCTGGCAGTGAGGCTCTCGTACAATAAAGAAATGCAAGATGGCTTTATTACCAACAAGGCAACAGATAATGAGAAGTGGAACGCACGCAATAAAGATCATCTAAGAGGTGATCTGCTTTACCGCTTAAGTAAAAGTGAGGAACTTAGGTTTAATCTCAAAGTGCTCCGCATGAACCGTGGTGGCACTTATGTACAAGGAGACTTTAAAGACTACGAAGTGAGAGAAAATCAGGATTACAAAGAAATCACCAATAATCAACAAGCGGGTCTCACATATACCAAGACTTTTGATTCACATCTCTCTAATAAACTTATTCTGGGCGCCACTCGTGGGGACTCTCAGACAAAATCTGATGAGGATGGGACTTCACCGAAATTTTCTCCTACCACTCTTCAGGCCGGAGCAAGAATTGGCACTGACAAGGATCAATTCCTAAGCTTGGAAAATCAATTTCTTTATAAATCTGAGAAGATAAAAAATGTATTAGGAGTGCATCTTCACCGCTACTATCTCTTGAACCGCTATGACATGAATATGAAGTTTAATACTTCTACGACTACGCCAGTAGCGCAGGAGAATGAGAAATATCGCAATACCTATGCTCTGTTTGATTCCCTCACCTACTCATTAACTAAGCATCACGCCATGACTTTGGGTGGGAGATTTGAGGTAACCGAGAATCACTTCGGGGCCAATATCAAGATTCCAACAACTTCTCTCTATGGGGCGCTGGCCGGAAAGCATGAAGACACCACCACTCATTCCGTGCTACTGCCCAAAGTAGGTTATACCTATCTTAATGGGAATTATAGTCTCGGGGTAAATTACAATCAGGGTTATCGCACAGGTGGTGTTTCGGTTAATAGATGGCAGGCCAGTACCAATAACTATGATCCAGAGAAGACCCATAACTATGAGCTCTCTTATAAGTATGCCGAAAACCGAATGGTCTTTGCCGCTAATGCTTTCTATACGAAGTGGAAAGATCAACAGGTAGAACTCATTCTCGGTAATAATTTTGATACAGAAGTGAGGAATGCTTCTGAATCAGAGCTCTATGGGGCGGAATTTGAACTATCTTATCTCTTTAAGAACAATGATAGCTTAAGGTTTAATGCGGGATATGTAGAAACTCAGTTCTTAAGCTTTAAGAATGCTGGGAGAAACTATTCCATGAATGAATTCCCAGATGCGGCCAATGTTACCGGCCAATTATCCTATTGGAAGTCCCTAAGTGATAAATGGAATATCGTGCTGATATCTAGATATGTAGGGGAATCCTTTACTGACCCAGAAAATACTCGCTGGTCACCTGAACAGTTTTACACCGATATTAATACCCAGTATAATTGGGAGCAATACATACTTGAAGTCTATGTGAGAAATATCTTCGATCAGAAGTATAGATTACTGGATGGCTCTCCTCGCACAGCGAACTCGCCTTATCAGGCGAGTTATCACCGGGTAAGTGCTCCAAGAGAATTTGGCGCTAGACTCAATTATTATTGGTAAAGCATGAATAAAAAAATTATTTATAGTATACACCGCTTGAGCGGCATCACCATTGGCATCTTCATCTTCTTACTTGCTATCAGCGGTGTGGGTATAAGTTTTCGAGAAGAACTCCTGCCTTCTCTTTATCCAGAATTGTTTTATATCGAAGCAGGCACTCAAACAGCTCCTCTTTCTGAGATCTACACCAATGCTCAAAGTTACCTGGGGGCCGATAAAAAAATAACTAATCTGTATTCCACAGAAGACCCAGAAGAGGCCTATCTCCTCCTATATCGAGACCCAAACTCTCAGTTTCCCTGGATGCTTACCATGAACCAATTTACCGGAAAGGTGGTTGGTGAGATGAGCATGATAAAAAACTTCTTTGCCATCATGCTCTTTATGCATGCTAACTTCTTTATGGGAAAGATTGGGGCCTACTTTGTCGGAATATTGGGTCTAGTCCTGCTTTTTTTTATCATCAGCGGAATCTATATCTGGTTGCCTCAGAAAAATCTCGCTCAAAAATTCAAGAGAACCTTTTCTCAATACACCCCAGGTCTTAGGGCCCAAAAATTCCATCACGCTCTGGGCATTCTTTTTTCTCTCTTTCTGGGTTTAAGTGCCATCACTGGCTTCCTAACCATCTATGATTTATCCTACTATCTCATGCGTCCTTTGAGAGGCGAGGCCAATAGAGTCGAAGACTTTGAGAGAAAAAGTAGCTGCACATACGAAGAACAGCTTGATGTCGTAAAGATGATCACTCCAGAAATGGAGAAGAATCTTATCTCTATTCATTTTTGCTCCCAGAAGTCAGGGATTATGAAAGTCACCTATGGCCTTAGAGACAAAGATTATCTCAATGGGTACGGCAGAATCACCATTGACCCCTTAAATAAACAAATTCTCCAAAATTTTAATTCGGATAGCGATCCCACAAGCTGGAATATAAAGCGCTTTACCATCTACCCCCTCCATACTGGAAGCTATCTGGGGATGACAGGAAGAATAATTGTCTTTATTACTGGTCTGGCCCTCATGGTTATCTTCATGACCGGGGTCTTTCTTTTTGTTAAAAGAAGAAGTAGAAAAATCAGGCCAGTGGGAGAAGAACTTTAAAGCGAGTGCCATCTTCGAGAGTACTAGAGACCTTAACTTCTCCTCCATGGGCCTCGGTCAAACCTTTTACAAGGCTTAATCCCAGACCCCAGCCTTGAATATTATGAGTCGTCTTAGTTCTGGCATAGGGAGCAAATAGCAAACTCAATTCATGAGATGAGATTGGATTACCAAAATTTACGATCTCTAAGCTCGCAACAGAATTCGACTGGCCAAGATTGATATGTATTTGGGATTCAAAAGCCCCGTATTTAACGGCATTACTTAAAAGATTTTCAAGAATTCTTCTCAACCCATCACAGTCCCATACTCCTAGAAGAGAAGCTGGACTCTGAAGGAGAAATCGTTCTCCATGATTAAAGGCAAACTCTTCAATAACTTCGCGAGCGATCAGCACCAGATCGCAAGTAGAAGTATTAATAGGAATGCTATGACCGGCCTTGAGTTTACTTACGTCCAACAGGTTTTGAATCATCTTATCTGCTCGATCAATATTAACCTTAATTCTTTGTGCTAGTTTTTTTATGGAATCATCCAAATTCATCTTAAGAATTAGTTGAGAGCTCATTTTAACCGTTGTAAGTGGTGTTCTAAGATCATGACTTAGAGTCGATACAATTTGATCACGGATATTTTTTTCGATTTCCAAATTTTGAAGATCTAGCTTACTATCATGAATATCAGTATTTGACCCATACCACTTTATGACCTCTCCTTTCTGATTTCGAATAGGTATTGCCCGTGTCAGATGCCAACGATACTCTTCAGTATTTACATGCCTAATTCTAAACTCCAACTCATAAGGCTTTCCCTCAAAGAGGGCCTTCTGCCAGGTCGTTTGAAGAAGATCAATATCCTCAGGGTGGACGATCTTTAACCACATGGACTCATCAAGACATCCAGTAGAGAGGCCGGTGTAGGCATAGAAGCGCTCATTATAATAATCAACTAGACCATCTGGATTTGCCGTCCAGACAATTTGTGGCATAGAATTGGCCAGTGTCTTAAAATCTTTTGCAAGCTTTTCAGCACACTCTAAAGCCTTTCTTCTTTCTGTAATGTCAGTACCAGTGGCCACAAAACCAATAACTTTTCCAAAATCATCTTTATCTGGAACATAGCTATTCAAAAAGTAACCAACCGATCCGTCGGGGGCCTGAAAAGGAAATTCGTGGGTAATCGTTTCTCCGCCAAGTACCTGGATCAGAGTTTCCTTTATTTGCTTATAGGCTTCTTCGCCCATTAATTCTTTTATCGTTTTGCCAACCATTGCCTTTGGAGATAGTTGCCAGTAGTCGGCAGCGGCTTTGTTCACAAAGACAAAGCGCTCCTCATTGTCGAGGTAATTTAAATGAGTAGGAATGGAGTCAGCGATAAACATCAATTGATGGTTTCTTTTGAGAAACTCGCTCATTAGTGGCCTTCAACTCCCTCTAACGAAGACAGACCTCGCTGAGAAGAATTACTATTCTCATGGCTTAATTGCTTAGGAACGGCGGATAATTTCCCATTTGTCTCCAGGACAACGGCTTCAACCTGATCCAAACTAGAGAGTCCATCTTGCCGGATACTAGCTAAGATCTCCTCTTGAGTTACACGAGTTTTATGCATCTTCTCATTATAAAATCTACCATGATAAAAAAGCAATACCGGATCAGATTTAACCAAATTATCTATCGCCTCGTACTTTACGCTAAGCTTGGTTATCATCCATTGCAGTCCGATAAGGACAATAAAAGCGAGCAAGGTATCCGCTAGTGGAATAGACTTATCCATCATCCCACTTGAGAAAGTAGATCCCAGGGCGATGGTAACAATAAAATCGAAGCTATTCATCTGCGAGAGAGTTCGGTTACCAGTAATTCTCAGCATAAAGATTAAAGCGATGTAGGTGAGGATCCCAATGCCTCCTGTTCTCCAGAGGCTCTCCCATGATGAAAAGAAAATATTAGTCATTATACCTCCAAAACTTTACGAGAAACTTCTTTGCCTTTGATTTTCTCCGATCATTTTTTTGGAATGAATTCTTTGTAAATCAACACTGAGGGAGAACTCTGCTTCGGACCTAAGGTTTAAAATTTCCATATGCTCATCAGCAGAACGCTGAAACTCAGCTTTAGGACATTCTGCCAGTACCTTAAAGGCAGATTGAAGTGTTTTAACCACCTCCATATGTGAAGACCCGGCCTTTGATAATCCATAGAAGGAATCATTAAAAAGGTCGCTGACTAGAAGTTTTGGAAAATAAAGACGATGATATTTGTGTGGAGTGACTTCACAGCTAGATTCTTGATTCTCCCAATTAATTAATAATCGAACAATTGTTCCCACAACATCTATTGCTGTGCCAGGATCATTGAGAGAAGCGGAGAGGGCCTTAATCCCTATACCAGATAAAACCGTCATCCCGTAACGGGGGTCACTATTGAAAGTTCTTTCTTCTCCAATGGTAATCAACTCTCTGAGCTTTAAAGAGGTTCTTTTACTTAGTTTTTTCTGAGAACTGATAAAGAGAAGGTTACTTTGCAGATGAACAAAGGCTCCTACATCGTTTTCCATATAAATTTTAAAGTCTTCGTCCTCAGCGATTTCTGCGAGCCCCTTGATATCGATATTCTGAATGTACCCCACTTTATCTGCCAGAACTGGCAGTGCATCTACTGGAATACTCTCTAAAGGACGACACCCAAAGGTAGGTTGATCTGCTCTTAGCTTAAGTGCTCTCTGAGTAACTTCCTCAACTCTTCGAATGGTGGCGTGAACACTGCCCATCTGCCTTAATTCCTCGACCCATTTAATGACAACCCAAATAACTGCCATTAACACAAGCACTGTCGTCAACAGTAGAATCACTCTTCCTTTCTCTCCGTAATAATCCGTTGAGAGCGCAATCAAAGATACAATACTATAAATGAATGCACCTAAAAAAATTGAAATAGCAGATTGGGAATTAGAATCATTAATAATAAGAATGGTTGCTCGAGGCGTTGCCTGCTGAGTTGCAGAACTGTAGGCCGCAACCATGGTTGAGATGGCAAAGGTCACAACGATGAGCATGGATGAGGCCATCATGCTTAGGATGCTATCGACCGCATCACCGCCAACAAGATCAGCAAATTCTTCGGGAACATAGACATCAAAGAGAACTCCTGCAAGTGAGGAGACAATACCTAGGAGAGCAAAGAGTGCTGCACGAACGGAAAGACGACGAGAGGTCATTTGGAAAAAGAATAACCACTGTTTTAACATTTCCTTCCTTATTTCATTAATCAACTCCTGATGAAAACGATAGAGATGCGCATAATGACCAGTCAATACTCATAGGCATAAACTGACTAGACCACACAGACTCTAAAGTCTTAAATGATAAATAAAGTCTTTTAATATAAAGAAAATTATAATATTTTGGAGTTTACTATTACTCGCTTCACATAGAGATGAAATGACCAAGAAGTCTATTATCATATTCCTTATCTCATTTATTTTGTTTACCGGACTCATGCATATTGTTACCTCTTTTGTTCATCAGAAACAGGATGAAAGACAAAGGAGGGAGGCCAAATTAGTTCAAGAAACTATCTCAGATCGCTTTAGGCTTTTTTTAAGACCTCATTTCTCTGCGGCCGTCATGGCTTCGCAATTCTTTGATGAAGATGACTTTACAAACAAGGACTATTCCTCTCTGGCGTCGAAAATAATGGATCTTCATAAGGAAATAATCGGCTTTAATTTATTAAAACCGAACGGGGAAATTTTTCGCATTTTTCCTGCTGAAAATAATATCAAAGCACGAGGGAAGATAACTCAAAATATTGCTGATCTCACAAATGCATTAAAAGATGGCCATAAATTTTGGTTCTCAGGTCCATTACAACTCTATCAGGAGCAATTTGGATTTGTGATCTATTCACCCGTCCAGCATGGGAAGCTTCTGGGCTGGATATCTCTTGTGATAAGCACTCAAAGATTTATCGAAAAGTTTAAGCTGGAAGAACTGCTTAAAACATATGATCTGAGCATTAAGGATGAGCGCTCTGGGCTCAACTATTTCTCGACGGGAGTTCCGGCTCAGAAAGACAATGTGGTCTACGAGACGGAATTAGTCCTCTATGGCCGAAAAATTTTAGTAGAAACTTGGAAAAAAAATTTGGATTCGCCATTCTGGTCCTGGAAGTTACAACTCGCCACCAGTGCTCTTCTCTCACTCATTATGGTCTATGTCATTGGGCTTTATACTCAAAGACAAAAATCCAAAACTCAGTTGAATGAAATAAGCACCATTCTTCAATTAACTCTGAAAGAAGCTCTCAAAAACTTCATTGATCTTCATTCTCAAATGGGTCCGAAAGAAAATACGAACTACATGACAAATCTCATTGAGCAAATTAATCTTTTGCAAACGATGGCCCACACAGAAGATTACACTGAAGAAGGAATGAAGCAGTTCCTCCCCCTCTTAAAAGAGCAATTAGAGAGCTTTAGTGAAATTATTCAAAAAAAGAATTTAAGTGTGAGCTTTAAAGAAGAAGCCTTAAAACACATTAATATTTCTTACAGCGGATGGTTGATTCAACATAGTATCATCAGCAATATTCTCTTCCATTCCATTATCTATGCCGAAGCCGGCTCTAAAATTCATATTACACATGTACAGTCCTTACATAATCATAGAATTCAATTTCAAACCAGTCGCATAGTAGATAATGTGAATCCTCTTGAGGTAGAGAATGATAGAAGAATCCATGTGGCCAAAAGGGCCCTACAAATTTATCAAGGGGATCTTTTCATCGAAACCAATGATCATAAGGACATGATCATTTCCATCATCCTACCTTTGAATCCGCAAGTTACTTAGATCCTTCTAATGGGTTAACACCCTGAAGCGTTCTACAAAAAGATTCAGCACGTTAAAATCTAATGAGTTCAACTCATTGACTTTAAGAGGGTTTCTATTAGTATTTAACTATTGAATTACAGGTAGGTTAGCATCAGCTTTGTTTCAAAAAATAGAAATTCAGAATCACTTCCTAGAGTATCCTCAGGTATCCCTGGGATGGATACTATTCTCAATGGAGGTTTTGTTAAAGGCGGCGTCTACTTACTGCTAGGGCCGCCCGGAACTGGCAAGACCATTTTTGCCAATCAGATGTGTTTTCATCATGCAAGAATGAAGTCGGGCAATATCGTTTATGTGACTCTGTTAGCAGAGTCTCATGGCAGAATGATGGAAAATTTAAGACCTCTTGAATATTTTGAAGATAAAGATATTTCAGAGTCAATCCACTATATGGGTGGTTATCATGTCTTGGAAAAAGATGGCCTCAAAGGTTTCTTAAGATTGATCGCAGGAATTGTTAAAGAAAAGAACGCTAGTATCCTCATGATCGACGGAATGTCTACCATCGGAGAACTAGAGCAGTCAGCTATCACCTTCAGAAAGTTTGCACACGAACTCAATTCATATCTCAGCTCCTCAGGCTGCACAGCTTTTCTTCTCTCCTCCATGGAAGGTCATCTCTCTAAGCCAGAGCACACCATGGTGGATGGGATTATCTCTTTCCATTATGAGAATGATGATACTCGGGTAAACAGAAAAATCGAGGTGAGAAAGTTCCGAGGCAGTGCTCACTACTATGGAAAGCATGTTTATACGATCAATGATAGTGGAATCATTATCTATCCCAAAATTGAAAGCATTCCTCAGACTCATGAGTGCCCTATTAAACGTAGGGACAGACTCCCCTTTAAGATTGATGGTCTGGATGAAATGATGAAGGGTGGAGTCTTTTCAAATACCATCACATCGCTGATTGGTGCTGCCGGCACTGGCAAAACATCCCTGGCCCTGCAGTTTCTGGCAGCAGGAGCCGAGGACGGGCAGAACGGAGTCTTCTTTGGTCTTTATGAGAAGCCAGAAGAGCTTATGGAAAAATCTGAAGAATTGTCACTTAATTTTCATAGATGGGTTAAGAAGAAAAAGATAGATATTATCTGGCATCCCCAACTTGAACTTGAGCTTGATCAGTTAAGTGCAAGCTTAATTGAGACAGTTAAACGCACAGAAGCTAAACGGATCGTTATAGATGGAGTTGATGGCTTCAAGCTTTCATCTACCTCTCCTGAGAGATTTTTTAGATTTATGACTGCCCTGACTCTTGAATTAAAGAAGTTAGGAGCAACCATCATTATCATTGAGGAAGTATCTACTTTCGGCACCTATGAAGGAAGACAAATTGCCGAACTCTCGGCCATTAACGAAGTTGTCATCTATCTTCATCAAGATACGACAGGGGATGAAATTTTTAATGCTTTGAGTGTTTTAAAGATGCGTAATTCAGCATTTGATAAGAGAACAAAAAAACTAATCATCGATGAAAAGGGTCTCTCAGTGGAAAATATTCTAGAGACTCCGGAGTTAATGATAGACAAGACCTCTGGCCCATTCAAATCAGAAAAAAAAGTGAATAAAAAAGTTATAAAAAAAACTTCCAGCAAGAGTAAGAAGTAGTGCAGAAAAAGATCTTAATTATTGAAGATGAATATGATATCGCGAGCACCATGGAACTTAGTCTTGAGATGGATGATCATGAAGTTCGTCTCACCTCAAATGGTCGAGAAGCTTTAAATGTCCTTGAAAATGAGGCCCTTCCTCATCTCATCATCAGTGATATCATGATGCCTATTATGGATGGCTACGAGTTCACTCGTGAACTTAGGGAAAATAAAAGATTTTCTAACATTCCGCTTATCCTAACCAGCGCTGCTCAATTAAATCAATCCCTGGTTAATAAAAAAGACTATCAGGCCTTTTTGAAAAAGCCTTTCGATCTAGAAAACTTCTTAGAAACCGTTAGTAAAATAGTCTCCTAGATCGATGAGAAAAAAATCTCTTCATGGCCTTACTAAAACCCGCCATTTTTCGATTAGGCAAAAACAAAGAAAAGTTTCAGATCAAGATATTGAACAGGCCATTCTCAATGGATCCTTGCTGGAGGATGATAATGGCCAAAACTTTCTTCTGGGGCATCTCCAGGTTACGGTAGATTTAAACAATTTCACTCTTATCACTGTCCATCCTGGTGATAGACCCCATAAAACAAAAAAAATTCTATCCTCTGAAGAAGCAAGAAAAATCACAGAACTCATTAAGTGTCATGAGGCCATGAAAAAGAAGTCGGACCCACAACCTGAAGAAAATGAATTCTTAAAGTATGTATCCGACTTCTCAGTTAAGAAGATCTAGCTTATTGTGCTGTCGTCCCACCGGTAGTTTGTCCTGTAGTCCCACCGGTAGTTTGTCCTGTAGTCCCACCAGTAGTTTGTCCCGTCGTTCCACCAGTAGTTTGTCCCGTCGTTCCGCCAGTAGTTGAACCCGTAGTTCCGCCAGTAGTTGAACCCGTAGTTCCGCCAGTAGTTGAACCCGTAGTTCCGCCAGTAGTTGAACCCGTAGTTCCACCAGTAGTTTGTCCCGTAGTTCCGCCAGTAGTTTGTCCCGTAGTTCCACCAGTGGTTGTATCGGCCACCTGATTAATCACAGCACAAGAAATCGGTATATTCACATTCGCTGGCTCATCACCATTAGTCGCCACAGTATCAGGCAAGTTCGTAGATGGACTTACCCCATAGATAATAACTACTCGACCTTCTAAACTGAAGACCTCCCCCTGGGGCAAGATATCTCTAATTGCAGTCAACGAAGCTCTTTCAACATAATTGTAGCGACGTCCAATAGGAAAGCCTCCATCGTTTGAAGACTCAATTTGTCTGTCCATACTAAGGAGAACTGGTCCGGCAACTTGCTGAGTTTCTTCCCAGTCCACAATTCCGTCTCCGTTTCTATCATCTGCAATGCTCGGACAGGTTACTCCAGTGTGAATGTACTGTTTATGGATGACGTTTTCTGGAGCATCCATACATTCAATTTCAAAAGTAACATCGTCCCCATCTACCTCTACTTTACTTACTGCTTTGACATTATTCTCAATGCTGTTATTCACGACCACCATAGGTGGAGTTTGAAAGACTCCCTCTTCACGTTGCTCATTATCTGGGCTTCCCACTACAACTGTTGTAGCGTCATCGTCATCATCACTCCCACAGGCCACCAGCATTACCATAGAGGCAACGAGGAGCAGCCTGAGCATTTTTGACATGGGGGATTTCGTTATCATTTTTTACTCCTTGTTAATTAAACTCATTCGTCCATTTCAAAAATCTCGCCATCTTGAGAAACCTGTAAACGGCAGGAAAGTCGCAAATGCTTAGCTGCGTTTACACCAAGATGCCTCAGCTTAAGTAATGATTTAACAGATTGGAACTCGACACGAAATACTCGGAGATATACAATAACTACATGATTGAAAGATATAAGATCCCCGATATAGAACAGCTATGGCAAGATGAAAGCCGCTTTAGCTATTACCTTAAGGTTGAGATTGCACATCTGCGAAGTCTTGAAAAAGCAAACATTGTGCCTCAGGGACTGGCAGATAAACTTTCCCAAGCCCAGATTAATCCCCACCGAATCACAGAAATAGAAAAGACTACAGGCCATGATGTCATTGCTTTTTGCACTAGCATTACCGAGCAATTTCCAGCAGAAGACGGACGTTTCTTTCACTTTGGCATCACATCTTCTGACGTTATAGATACCGCGCAATCTCTAATGATCAAAGAAAGTATGCAAGTGGTTGAGAAGGACTTAGCAGCACTAGCTCAGGCCCTGAGTTCACAGGCAGATCAGACTAGCACTCTTTTATGTATCGGACGCTCCCATGGCATCTATGCAGAAGCCATGATTTTTGGACAAAAGTTTCTCTCCTTTCTTTCAGAGCTCAAACGCCGCCAAGCTGAATGGAGTGAGACTAAAGATAATCTCACTGGTCAGTTTTCTGGAGCGGTTGGGAACTACACCGTTGTAACTCCTGAGTTGGAAGAAGCTACATTAAAAGAACTCGGTCTTAAGGTCGAGGCAGTCTCAAGCCAGGTGATTCCTAGAGATCATTACGCCAAGGTTGTCTCAACAGGAAGTCTGATTGCCTCCTTACTAGAAAGAATGGCCACTGAATTCCGCCTTCTTCAACATTCAGATGTTGATGAAGTAAGGGAAGGCTTCTCGAAAGGACAAAAAGGCTCTTCCACGATGCCCCATAAGAAGAACCCCATTTCTAGTGAAAATATTGCAGGTCTTTCAAGACTTATTCGATCCCACATTATGCCTGCTCTTGAGAACTGTGCACTTTGGCATGAAAGAGACATATCTCATTCTAGTGTTGAGCGGATGATGCTTCCCGATCACTTCGGACTTTTGTCCTATACGCTTCGTCGGATGAAAAATGTGGTTGAAAACCTGGTCATCGATAGAGAGAAAATAGAATCAAAAGTCAGAGACAACGAGAAGATATACTCTAGTTATGTTCTTCATCAGCTCATTCAGGCAAATACTTCTGTAAAGAGAGAAGATCTGTATGAAGCTGTCCAAGCGGCCTTCTTTAATTCTAAGACAAAGGAAGAATTGAAGCTGGAACTTGCTCGAGAGCTAGATGCAAGAAAAATTAAACATGAGGCCCCAAAGTGGATTGATCTGGAAAACTTAAGGGCCCATTATCTAGAGCAGTTTAAAAAGATTCAAAAGCGAGTCCTTTAAAACTCGACTCCACTCTTCCCAAAATCATGGTCTTTTCCTGGGAAAGGGCCTTCATGACTTCTCCTGGATTAGCGCAAGCAATAACCAGACCAATGCCCATATTAAAAGTCTCATAAAGAGACTCATTCCCTAGCTTTGAGCGAGCGATGATTTCATTCATGGCCTCGCTGCGAAAGGAATCATCTGGAAGAGCAGAGATCTTGTAACCCAGCTCTTCATTCATGCGAGGAATATTTTGAAATCCCCCTCCCGTGATATGAGCAAATCCGTGAATATTATCATTTTGATTTTTAAGCAGCTCCTGGCACTGATTTACATAGAGTTTGGTAGGAGTTAGAAGTGCCTTTTTTAATTCTCTCTCATCATCATTCACTAACTTTCTGACCAGAGAGTAACCATTGGAGTGAAAGCCACTGGAAGCGATTCCCACCAGATAGTCACCAGGCAGAACTCTCTCAGCTCGAAGAAGCTTATTTTTAAAAACTTCTCCCACGCAAAAGCCGGCCAAATCATAAACTCCAGTTTCATACACTCCTGGCATTTCAGCGGTCTCACCCCCTATTAGTGCACATTTGACTTCTTTGCAAGCTCGAGCAATGCCTTCTACTATCCGGGAATGAACTTCAATGTCTAATTTTCCACAAGCGAGATAATCCAGAAAAAAGAGAGGCTTCGCACCTGTGCAGATAACATCATTTACACACATCGCGACCAGGTCCTGACCGATAGTATGATGAATACCTAATTCCTGGGCCATCACAACCTTAGTCCCTACACCGTCAGTTCCAGCAGCAAGATAGCGCTCTTCATCCATTTCATAGAGAGCAGCAAAGCCTCCCACACCACTAACTACTCTATCGGTATAGGTGTCTCCAATAAAGCGCTTAATCTTCTCAACAAAGAGATCACCTTTTTCAACATCAACACCTGCAGCTTTATAATCCATGTGTTTCCTTAGTGCCTAAAATGGCGCTCGCCAGTTATGATCATGGCCATATTAAACTCATCGCAAGCAGCTATGACCTCGGGATCTTTGATAGATCCACCAGGTTGAACCACATACTTTATTCCCCATTTATTGGCCTCTTCAATAGAATCTCTGAAAGGAAAGAAAGCATCAGAAAAAAGAATAGCATCATTAATCGCAATTTTCTTTTCCTTTAAGCGGGGTCCTGCAAGTAAGGTCAGGCATTCCAAACGATTGGGTTGCCCCACTCCAGAGGCGAGAATAGTGAAAGCATCGTCTCGATAATCGGCCAGGAGTAGGCAATTGGATTTTAAATATTTGGTTAAGATCGAGCCAAATTTAACAACTTCGGTTTTATCCTGAGTAAAGGTATTCTTAGTGGCATTTCTAAATTCAAGTTTGAGTAATTCATCCTCTTCCTGCCAGAGAAGACCGCCATTTATTGAGCGAAGGGTCCATTCATGTGAATCAGGCTGTTTTAAATTCACTTTTACTAAGCGAACATTTTTTTTCTTAGAGAATAATTCCAATGCTTCATCAGAGTAGTCTGGTGCAATGACTACTTCAATAAAATATTCAGACAACCAGGCCGCAGCTTCCTTACTCACTCTATGTGAAAAAGAAATGATACCGCCGAAAGCACTGGTAGAATCTGCTTCCCAGGCCTTGCTTAAGCTCTTTAATTGATTGCTGGAGCTTGCCGCCCCACAAGGAATCCCGTGTTTTACGATAACGCAATGATTGAGTTGAGGGAAATGATGAGTAAGTTCAGAAACACATTTAAAGGCCTGATCAGCATCGAGATAATTATTATAAGAGATCTCCTTACCTTGCAGTATGGGAGCATTGGCCAAGGAACTCAAGCTTGATTGGTTGTTTAAGACAAAGAGCTTGGCCTTTTGATGGGGATTTTCCCCATAGCGAAGAGCTTTCGTTTCATGGGAAAAGGCTTCCGGAAATTCAGCAGAAAATTCAGAAGATAGTTTAAGAGCTATGGCCAGATCATACTGAGCAGTCAATGAGAAGGCCTTAAGAGCTAGCTCAGATCTCTCCTTATGTGTCGTCCCACCTGACTTTAAGCTTTCAATGAGAGATGAGTAATCAGAAGGATTGGTAAGAACCGTCACCCATTGCATATTTTTGGCCGCACCTCTGATCATATTAGGTCCACCAATATCAATATTTTCGATGAGATCTTCTCGGGAAATGTTTTTTTTCTGAGCAACTTCTTTAAAGGGATAGAGGTTGCAGATAACGAGATCAATAGGCCTTATTCCAAGCTTCTTTGCTTCTGCCTGATCAACCTCATGGTCTCTTCTAAAAAGAAGAGCTGAACTCACTTGAAAAGAAATACTCTTCATGCGTCCACCAAAAGCTTCCGGGTTACCTGTGACTGACTGAATGGAGGTCACCTCTATCCCCAGATTTTTTAAATACTCGGCAGTGCCACCGGTAGATATAATTTCAACTCCACACTCTTTAAGGGTCAGTGCCAGTTGATCAAGATTAGTCTTATCTGAGACGCTTATAAGAGCGCGTTTAGGCATAAATCTTTGCATGATGACTCCTTAATCTTTAAGACCATTGCTAAATAAGGTATGAATTTTTTCAACATTCTGGGCCACTTCTTTTTTGAAAGGATAAAGAAATTTCTGAGTGGCCACTTCTGGATGAGGCATAAGCCCAAAGACCGAACCATCGGAATTTAATACTCCTGCACTTTGCTGATAAGAGCCATTGATATCATTTTCATAATTAAGTGGAACAAAGGGCAGGCTTAACTCTCGTTTTTTAATTATTCTTCCTTCTCCATGGCGAACAGGAAGATACAAGGCCCCTGATAAGTTTTTAAACCAAGCAGAACGAAACTGAGCTTCTGGTGAAATTTCAAGTTTTACCCATTTATCCTGAAACTTCCCATGGGAATTTTCAGCAAGTGTGAAACTTCGCTCTCCACTCCCCCAATCAAAGACTCCTAGCTGAGCTAAGACTTGTAGGCCATTACAAATTCCAATGATCCTTCCCCCCTGAGCTAGGAACTCCTTGAGTTCCGCAATGAGAAGATCTTTAAGCTTTTCAGCAAGAATTTTTCCCGAGCGGATTTCATCCCCAAAACTAAATCCCCCTGGTAGGGCCAGGAGACCATACTTCATAAGAAGACGGGGATTATGAAGAAGTTCATTTACATGAATTTTTTCAACCTGCGCCCCTTGCTCACTAAAGGCCCGAGCAAGTTCGTTCTCGCTATTGATACCATCTCCCATAAGGACCAAAACTTTTCTCATAAACTTCTCCAAGCTGCTTCAAGCTGATTCATATCCAGAGTTTCCTTGCCTAAGCTGATAACACCACTCTCATTTACTCTACCCAATAGTTCGAGTTCATTAGGGGAGAAATTCTTTTCAAAAGCGGCCTTGTTCTCAGGAGAAACACTTACAACGAAGTGGCCTGGAAGTTCAGAATAAAGATAAGCATCTCTTTTATAATCGGGATTCACCGCTAAATCGATTCCGCCCTTATTCATAAGTAAAGTTTCGAATAGGGCCACCAGAAATCCCCCTTCGGAAATATCATGAAGTGAAGATATCGTTCCTGAAACATGAGCTTTGAATATTTTCTGATAAAGTCTGCGGATACTTTTCCAATCAAAGACTCTTTGATTATTTCGGCTCTGCTCCTTAATATTATGCAGAAAATGTCCAAAGTAGGATTGATAATCAAATGCACCTAAACGATACAGATAATGTCCGGCCTCAGCATGAGAGCGAGGGGTATTTCTGACATCAGGAATATGCCCTAGTGCCGTCACGAGGAGTGTGGGAAGAACACTGATTTTGATCTTTTCACCATGGTAGTCATTCTTCATACTGTCCTTACCACTAACCAGTGGCATTTCATATGTTTCTACCATCTCTTTTAAACCCATGCAGGTTCGCACGAGCTGAGCGAGTTTATATTCAGCATCCGGATTTTTGGAACTGGGAGTGGGGTCGGGCCAGCAGAAATTATCAACGAGTGCGATCTTCTCTGGGTCGACACCATGGCAAAGAAGATTTCTCACGGCTTCATCCACTGCAAGCTTTGCCATAAGATAAGTATCATCTATCGAGAAATGAGGACACAAACCACTGGCCACAGCAAAACCATCGTATCCATCCATGCCATAAGCTCCATACCAAAGAACACCGGCATCATTAGGAGCAGTTAAGTCCAATCCTTCAAAAGGCTTAACCACAGTAGCACCTTGGACCTCATGGTCGTATTGCCGGATCCATTTTTCCTTGGAAGCAATGCTTGGATGAGAAAGTAGTTTAGCGAGAACTTCTGAAGTGTTTTTCGTCTCAGGAATTAACTTTTTGGTAGACTTCCAGCTCCTGTACTCTCGAGGAACGTATCTTGCCTTAAGCTCCAGTTTAGGTAAACCATCATGCAGGAACTCTAAATTCAAAGAGCAAACTATTTCACCCTTATACTTACAGACAAAAAGTCCATCATCAGTAAAAGTCCCTATATTGGTCACTGGTACTTGATAAATTTTTGAGAGCTCCACAAGCTGCTCCCAATTTTCTTGTGGAACAGAAAGAGTCATGCGCTCCTGACTCTCCGAAACCAGAATTTGCCAGGGCATGAGTCCTGGATATTTTAAAGGAACCATATCCAGGTGAAGAAGAGCGCCTCCTGTAGCAGCGGCCATTTCTCCTACAGAAGAGGAGAGACCACCGGCACCGTTATCGGTCAATGAGTTATAAAGTAGCTTATCTCGGGCGACGAGAAGAAAGTCCTGCATGCGTTTTTGTGAGAAGGGATCCCCTATTTGAACCATTCCCAAGGTCGTGTTCTTATCCATCACAAGAGAACTTGCCGTGGCCCCGTGAATCCCATCAATGCCAACGGCCCCACCAACCATCACCACTAAATCCCCTGGTCTCTGGCCTTTATGACATGCATCTCTGCCCTGAATCTCCTGAGGCATCACCCCAACAGTTCCGCAGTAGACTAGCGGTTTTCCAGAGTAAGACTCATCAAAATAAATGGCCCCATTTACAGTGGGGATACCACTTTTATTTCCACCATCCTTAACTCCCTTATGAATACCACTTAAAATTTCTCTCGGGTGAAGGAGGTTTTGAGGTAATTCATCTTCATCCGGCATACCGACGCAAAAGACATTGGTATTGGCCACGGACTTAGCACCCAGGCCAGTGCCCATAATATCTCGATTCACCCCAAGAATACCGGTAAGGGCGCCACCATAGGGATCAAGTGCCGAAGGTGAATTATGAGTTTCGACCTTAATACACAGGTCAATCCCATCACGAAAACGTACGACTCCTGCATTATCGTCAAATACTGAAACCGCCCATTTCTTATTTAAATCATAGGTGGGTTTTTTAATAAATTCTTTAAAGAGACTTGTGATTTCAAGACTCTGCTCATTATCTTGATAATCGATTTTGGCATTGAAGATTTTATGTTTGCAGTGCTCACTCCAGGTCTGGGCCAGCATCTCCATCTCAACATCAGAAGGGTGCCTGTTTAACTCTTTATAAAAACTCTGAATGACCTTCATTTCTTCCAGGGATAGGGCCCAGCAGTTTGCGTGGGATAACTCCAGAAGTTTATCATCACTAAGAGTTGAAAGTTCATAATGCTGAGTGATCACTTCCTGGCCTAAAGAGAGGCCAAAATCCATTTCGTTTAATATAGGTAATTCATAAGAATGATGAAGTGTTATCTTTCTATGAATAAATGAATTGAAATCCAAACGTTCCTTATTCTTTAAATATCCCGAGTGAACCTCGAACTGAAATCCTTGAAAGGCTTCCTTTCTAAGAAGAAGTTCCTTAAAGCTTTTGGCAGCATTATCGGTCACACCGGGTCTATAACATACGACGTCTAAAGGTAATCCTCTGGACTCCATATGCGATTGAAAATCACTTTTCACTCCAATATAAAGCGTTTGATCGATGGAATCTATGACACAGCTTTGAAGGGCCTTAATCTGAGCTGGGGATAACTCCGGGCCTTCATGAACTAACCAAAAGAGTTGATGCAAGCTTTGGTTATTTGTTGATAGGGTTAACATTGTCTGGGCCATAATATTACTCTCCACGCAGAAGATCTGCTGATTCATTCAATAGTTTAAGTATCTCTGGATAAAGCTCCCACTCGACTTCCTTACCCCTTTGAACAAAATCAGAAAGAGTATCACCTTCCAGGATAGGAAAGCTTTTCTGCTTCAAGATTGGTCCAGTATCCAAACCATGATCGACTAAATGTAGAGTAATTCCTGAATGATTTTTGTCTGCAAAAGCTCGCTCAAAGGCATTAAGACCCGGGTACATGGGTAGAAGTGAGGGATGGATATTGATAATGCGATTACTGTATTCATCTAGTAGAACCGAACCTACCAGTCTCATGTAACCTGCCAGAAGAATCCATTCAACTTTATACTCTTTGAGAATTTTTAAAATTTCGTTCTCCAATTGAATCTTTCTCTCTGGAAGGGGCAGTTGTTTATCGGGCAGGATTCTATAGACGGGAAGCTCAGGATACCTTTCTTGACAAATCTTCGGTAGGGGTGAAGTCAGGGTATCAACGATCAAGCAGCTGATTGTGATATTTGAATAGTGAAGAGAATTTTCAATTAAATTGAGTGCATTACTGCCTGCTCCAGAGGCGAAGATGGCAATTCTTTTCATGCTTTTCCCCCAATATCCGAGCGAAACTGTTCTCCCTCAAAATGGCATTTTGAAAGTCCGCTATAGGCCAGCTCTTTTGCTTCAAGCAGAGTTTCTGCTACGGCAGTTATTCCTAAGACTCTGCCTCCATTCGTGACTAAATCACCATCTTGTTTACTTACACCGGCAAAGAAGCAGTGAACATTTTCCAGTTTATTAGTATCGAGATGAATCTTTTGGTTCTTTTCGATGAAAGTTCCAAATGTCCCTGGATAACCACGAGCGGCCTTAACCACATGGATGGCCACTTGCTTTTTTAGAAAAATATTCTGACTTGAGTTATCAAAAGAGGAAATATCAAAGAGCAATTGAGTCAAATCTCCTTGAATCAAGGGTAGGATAACTTGAGTTTCAGGATCTCCAAAGCGGGCATTATACTCAAGGAGATTGACTTCATTATCGTTAACCATCAGTCCCAAAAAAAGAACTCCCTTAAAAGGGTGACCCAGCTCTTTCATTTTATTTAAAGTAGGCCTTAAGATTGTATCTGAACTCCTTTGGATGAAATCATCATTAACCCAATCAACGGGAGAATAGGCCCCCATTCCGCCTGTATTTGGTCCTTCATCATTATCTAATAATCGCTTATGGTCCTGAGCAGCTCCTAAGAAAACAAAGTTCTCTCCGTTACAGGCATAAAAAAGAGAGACTTCTTTTCCATTTAAACCTTCTTCAACCATTATTCCTTCTTCCAGACCAGGCAGAGGAGACCTTTTGATGTCTTCAAGAATGCTCATGGCTTCTGTAGTATCCTTACAAACAAACACCCCTTTACCTAAGGATGGCCCTGAGATCTTGATAACTGGTCTAGAAAAAGATGAGAGAATATTTTCACAACAAGAAAATTGATTTTTAAACTCATGGGTAAGATCTTTATAAGAAGCGGTGGGAACCCCACTCATGATCATTATTTCTTTTGCAAAGATTTTTGATTTCTCTAGACTTGCGGCCTTAGTACTTGGCCCAAAGCAAGCAATCTTCCATTCCTCACACCAGTCACTGACTCCTTCATAAAGATACTTTTCAGCACCAGGGATGATGAGTTTAATATTATAGGTTCCTATGATTTCTTCTAAGTTTTGTTTGTTAAAGCTTGCCTGCAGTAATTGGATCCCTTCCATTCCAGGATTTCCAGGCCACGCAAAGATTTGTGAGCAGGATGGGTCTTGCTTCATTCTCCAGCACAGAGCATGTTCTCTTCCGCCTGAACCCAAAACCAGCACATTCATAGAGATCCCTTCAGTTCAATCATGATCTGCTCAAGCTTAGCTTCTGAACCAGGGAGATTCTCAATCAGATCGGGAAGAAGTCTATACATCTCCTCAACGTCCTGCTTTAACTTTGCTGGAAGAGGATCGGGTGAAGGAAGATGTTTCTTGAAATTCTCTCCATGCTCTGCTTTGGCCTGATCTAATTTTTCATACCAGGAGGAGCGGCGATAAAACTGCCTGAGGATTTCCTTAGAGAGTTGAATATTATTCTTAGTAAGTCGAAGCTCATCTGGTCCAATAGAGTCAACCAGTACTATTTGTCGGTTTTCACCTATAAATTCACCTAAAGCAAACTCAACTTTCCCATCCCAAAGAATAACATTATGTACTTTAAAGAGTGCTTCAAGCTCGCGAGATATAAGAGTGGTCATTCTTATGAGTTCACTCCACTCAGTATCATTCATTCCTGTCAAAGCACGAGCTTCTTCATGAGTCAAAGGGCGATCAAAGCGTTCCAGCTTAGTAGTAAATTCAATCATTGGCCCAGCAAAGCGCTCTCCTTCCTTGAAGTGAGATCCTCTCTTTAAAAGGGAAGAACCAGAGGCCACACCCAGTCGAAAGATCACTTCTAACGGAATAAAAAGATTTTCTTCTCTGGGTAGAACCTTGGAATCTCTTAAGACTTTAAAAGGCTTAATGGCCATTTCATGGCCCTGTGTAGGAAGATTCAGCAAATGAGTAGGGATATCTTTAGTCGCTAAATACCCATAAAGGTATTTGGTAAATCTGGCCAAAGAGAGACCCTTATCATTAAGTTCATCCGGCATTTCCCCCCAGTCAAATACCGAGTAGCGATTTGAAAAATGAAAAAGATAATGTTCTCCCGCTTGATAGACATCCTTTGTGGAGCCCTTATGAATGAGTTTCATGCCAGAGCTTCCTTTCTTTGAGGATAGGGATATTTTCCATCAAGGCAGGAGCGGCAAAATTCTTTCTTACTCAGGGCCTCTTCGAGATCACGTACTTCATTATAAAAAATTTTTTCAACCCCAAGAGCTTCCTCAATTTCCGAAAGGGTGCGGCCATGAGCGATAAGCTCTTCTCCCGTGGGGAAATCTATGCCGTAATAGCAGGGAGACACAATAGGAGGACAAGTACTGGCCAGATAGACTTCCCTGGCTCCATGCTCTTTAAGTAACATCACAATCTTCCGGGATGTGGTTCCTCTCACAATAGAGTCATCAACCAGAAGAATATTTTTACCTTCAACCTGCTCGCGTATGACACTAAACTTTAAATTCACCGTCATTTTCCTTCGGTCTTGACCGTTCTGAATAAAGCTTCTTTGAACATAGCGGTTTTTAATAAGCGCTTCTCGGTAAGGAATATTCAACTCTTCACTCATGGAAATAGCACTGGCGCGGGATGTATCGGGTACGGGTACGATGACGTCGATAAGTTTATGAAAGCTATCTTGCTTAACTCTATGAGCTAATTGAACTCCTAACTTCAGCCTTGTTTCATAAACACTCTGGCCTGAGAATGAACTTTCCGCTCCAGCAAAATAAATCCATTCAAACATACAAGGTAGGTAGTTTGATTCGAAAAGAGACTTCTTAAGTATTTCGCCATTTGGCTTAACTAGAATAAGTTCCCCTGGTCCCACTTCCCCCAAGAGATCATAACCCAGGAAGTTAAGAACAGAGGTCTCGGAAGTGAAGCAATGACTGAGAGTTTTATCAGGATTTGTCTTCACCCCATAGACTAACGGTCTGATCCCATGCCGGTCTCGAAAGGCCATAAGGCCTTCTCCCCCAATAGTGGCCACTACCGAATAGCCACCTTCTGCTTTTTTAATGACTTCTTTAATCGCCACCGAAAGCTTTTCAAAAAAGTTCGACCCTGTGGCACGAGAAAGATTTTGGGTTAGCAGATGGAGAATGACCTCGAGATCATTATCACTTGTAAAAAAATGTCCTGCTGCAGTTAGCTCGCTCTTGAGTTCAGGGAAATTTGAAAGGTTTCCATTATGGGCCATGAATATAGTGTAAGGATAGCTAATCATCATGGGCTGCAGATCACATTCCTTAATTTCACCAATAGTAGAATACCGAGTATGGCCAATGGCAACTTCACCCTGAAGCTTTGAAAGATGAGGCCCAGCAAAGACTTGTGAGACTTGACCTAAGTCTTTATGAGAAAAAAATTTTGCTGACTTATAATCATGTGAGGAGATACCGGCCGAATCCTGCCCACGATGTTGAAGAATAAGAAGACCCTTGTAAACCATCTCACTGGCCATAGAGGAACCAGTTACTGCCACTATTCCACACATATAAAAATCCTTCTTTTTAATTTCCAGAGTAAGTAAAAGATTATAAATTGCCAATAGGTGTATTAGAATTACTAATAATAAATGTTAGCCTAATTAATGCTTCTCGCTCTGAAGGAACTACTTAATGCATAACATCACAGAGACAGTGGTCGGCATCATTGGCGATGGTCAACTGGCCTTAATGTTGGCCGAAGCTCTTCACAAAAAAGGCATTCAGTTTTGCTGTCTTTGTACTTCAGATGCTTCACCCATGAAGAGAGTCTTTCCTGACAACACTACTCAGGACAAGCATCTCTTTCAGCAAAGTGCCACTATCTACACATTGGAAAGTGAGTTTTTTACTACTACTGAGCTTGAGCATCTCCTCAAGGCCAAAACAAATAAGCTCTTTCCAGATATAAAAAGTTATTCGTGTTTTGCAGATAAAATATCTCAGCGCAGACTTTATGATCGGTTAGGCTTAGCTTCTCCCAAATGGCAGGCCATTCTTACAGAAGATGATCTTGTCTTCATTAAAAAACATTTCCCTTACCCCTTTATCTTGAAGGCTTCTCAAGGTGGCTATGATGGAAAAGGTGTGAGAGAAGTTAAAAATGAAGATGAGTTGAATCTGGGCCTGAAAGATTTCGGATTTCATGAGGGGAACCCCCTATTAGTTGAAGAGAAAGTGAAATTGAAGAAAGAAGTCGCTCAAGGATTTATCAGAAATGCTCGCGGTGACCGCTCCTTGCTTCCCTTGGTAGATACCGTGCAAAAGGACGGGGTTTGTAACCTTGTCTATTATCCAGCCGAAGTTTCGGTGAATGTGAAGGCCCAAATCCAGTCTATCCTAGATACTCTTTGTCATTATCCTTTAATAGGCATATTTAATTTTGAATTCTTCATCGACCAGAATGACCATGTTACCATTAATGAAGGGGCACCCCGACCGCATAATTCTCAGCACCTGACGGTCGATGCCAGTGACTATTCACAATTCGATCTTCTTGCAATGTATCTCTCAGATGAAGTGTATTTGCCTGAAAATCTGGAAACACTCCCCTCGGCCATGATCAATATATTAGGACAAAGTACAGGGAATGATTATCAACTCACCCTTCCTTCTGTTGATTCGAAATTTAAAGTCTATCCAAAGCTCTATGCTAAAGAGAAATGCCTGCCGGGAAGAAAGATGGGGCATGTAAATATAATCAGCCAGACTGATGATAATGAATTGAAACAGGCCGCAGAAAAAATACTTATGGAGTATAAAATATGAAAGCAAGTGTTGCCATCGTAATGGGCAGTGACTCTGACTGGAAAGTCATGAAGGCCGCCAAGGATGTGTTTGTCGAATTTGGTGTTGAAGTACATGCTCAAGTTGTTTCTGCTCACCGAACTCCTGAGGACCTTAAGATTTTTACGGACTGGGCAGAAGAAAAGAGAATACAAGTTATCATTGCTGGAGCAGGAGGGGCCGCACATTTACCGGGAATGCTCGCCTCTTTCACAACTCTTCCAGTTGTTGGAGTTCCTATAAACGCCACGCCCTTAAATGGAATGGATAGTCTTCTTTCCATTGTTCAGATGCCAAAAGGTATTCCTGTGGCGACTATGGCCATTGATAATGCTGCCAATGCGGCCTTATTCTCACTTCGTATCCTGGGATTAAACGATACACTTCTCACTAATAAGCTCAAAGATTATCGGGAAAGCATGAAGATAGAATCTAGAAAAAAAAGCGAAAACCTCCTATGACTAAACTCCTTTACGCCCGACCAGTGGTTGATTCGGCCAAGACCCAACTCGCTTTGCGTATTCAAAAGTTAAAATCTCAGGGAATAACCCCCTCAATGTGTGTGGTCCTGGTAGGAAATAATCCCGCATCTTTATCTTACATAAGAAATAAGAAGAAGCTTTGTGAAGACCTAGGGGCAGCTTTTAAGCTGGAACTGCTCCCTTCGAATATTACTAAAGAAGATTTTTTAAGAAGGATCTTTAAGTTAAATAATGATCCCGCTATTCATGGAATCATCATCCAACTTCCAGTGAGTGAAGTTCTCAATGATCTGGATCTTCCCAATCTCATCTCACCTCAAAAGGACATAGACGGCTTTCATGGTAATAACACCCAGCAAATCTATGCTGGCTCAAAAAATTTAGCCGAACTCATGCCGTGCACTCCCAAGGGAGTGGTAAGGATGCTGCAATTTTATAATTATGATCTTGAAGGAAAAAATATTGTCGTGATAGGAAGAAGCCAAATCGTCGGAAAGCCACTGGCCCTTCTCTTAGCTAATTTTAATGCAACAGTAACACTGGCCCATTCAAAAACAAAAGATCTAAGAGACCTTACCCGTTCTGCAGACGTCGTTATTGCGGCCATAGGAAGAGCAAATTATTTAGATGCCTCCTACTTTGATAAAGACTCTCAAACTATTGTTATCGATGTGGGAATGAATTCCCTAAATGGTAAATTAACAGGCGATGTCGATGCTCAATCTGTCATGCCAGTAGTTTCGGCCTTATCCCCAGTTCCGGGTGGTGTGGGGCCAATGACAGTTGTTTCACTGATTGAGAATTTAATTACTGCGACAGAAATGAGTTGGGATAATTCACTTAATTATTTGCGGGGAGTATCTAGCTAGCTTGGCCACCAATATACTTTTTGGCCTTTTTTGTAAGATCTTTCAGGTTAAAGGGCTTTCTCATAAACTCTACCACATTGGTTGGAAAGGAAGCGTCATCCATAGTAGCGGCAGAAATAAGAATGACCGGAATGTTTAGCACAGGTTTTTCCATCTTCATGGCATTTAAGAAAGTCATGCCATTCATCACTGGCATCATATAATCCAAAAGTATAAGCGCCGGGAGATCATTTTGATTGTCGCGAAGAAAGTTCAAGGCTTCCTGCCCGTTGGTCACTGCCACTGCTTTAAAACCAATAAAAGACAGATAATCGAGAAGTGAATCCCGTATATCTCTATCATCTTCTACGACTAATATATCTGCCTTATCCATTCGGCTAACTTAAGCATCTCGGTTGGCTTTGACAATTGTCGTTGCTGCTTCTTTGGAATCACTTTAGGTTATCAATGTTTTTGACGAAGATTCTTCAAACTCCTAAGCTATAACTATGAAAATATCCATATTAGATCTAGTCCATGTCAATAAAGATAGTACCCCCCAAGAAGCCCTGCATTGCAGTCTAAAATTAGCGCAAAAAGCTGAGGAGTTTGGCTATCACCGTTTTTGGGTAGCAGAACATCATAATATGCCTTCAATCGCGAGTGCTGCCACCTCCGTGGTTATTGCTTATCTAGCGGGTGGGACAAAGACGATTCGAGTCGGGGCCGGTGGGATCATGCTTCCCAATCACTCCCCCTTGGTTATTGCTGAACAATTCGGAACACTGGAAACACTCTATCCAGGAAGAATCGATCTCGGTTTAGGTAGGGCCCCCGGAACCGATCAAAGGACTCTTCGTGCTCTAAGAAGAGATCCCATGAGTTCTCAAAGTTTCCCTCAGGATGTGCAGGAGCTTGCGGCCTACTTTGATGAAGTAAAAGAAGGCCAGATGATTCAAGCTGTCCCTGGTGGAGGTCTTCATTTGCCTCTTTGGATCCTAGGCTCAAGTACCTTTGGAGCTCACCTCGCAGCTTCCTTGGGTCTGCCCTATGCCTTTGCTTCCCACTTTGCTCCGGATGCCTTGATGGATGCTCTTGATATCTATCGAAGGGAGTTTAGGCCCTCAAAGCAGCTACAAAGACCTTATGTCATGATGGGAATTAACGTTATAGCAGCAGATACAGATAAAGAAGCACGCTATCACTTCACAAGTTTGCAGCAGGCCTTTACTAATCTTCATCGCGGTTATCGCGGAGGATTTTTGCCACCAATTGAAGATATCGACTCCTATTGGTCTCCCCAAGAAAAGATCCTGGCCTCCCATATGCTTTCCTACTCAATCGTGGGCACAAGAGAAACCTTAAAGCGCGGACTCATCAGTATCATGGAGAAAACAAAAGTGGATGAGCTTATGGTCGTGGGTTCTATCTATGATCTGGATGCCAGAATAAAATCTTTCCAACTACTAGCAGAGGCCATAAACTAGCTTTATTCCTATAAGAATCAAAAGGCTTGGCATGAATAAATCTCTCCCATCCAGTGGGTTCTCGCTCATTGAAACCCTCGTCTCAGTTGCTGTCTTGGGAGCGATTCTTATCGGGGCAATGACCTTTATGAAAAAGAGGACCGCTGAAGCAAAATATCTGGAATCAGTTGGTGAGGCCGATAGCATTTTAAATAGAGCTCGCCTTTATCTTCTGGACGGTGATGCCTGCTTGAATACCCTATCAAATATAACGCTCCCAACTACCAGTAATGCGCCTGTACTGATTACTTCCATCAAAGACAAATTCAATAAAGAGGTTACGGGTCTAGCGACCTCTAGTAATGATAAAGAACTCATTCGTATTGACAGGATCGAGCTCTTTAACCAAAGCGCCGTTTCGCCCGATGGTTATGGCCAGGTCGAGATGAGAATTCATTTTCTTAGGAACAAGACCAAGGCGATTGGAACTGAGAATGTTATGAAAAAAATCTATCTAAGTGTTGCCACAGATTCTGCCATGAAGGTGAAGAAATGTTTCAACAATACAGAGAATGCTATTGAAACTGCCTATCAAATGGTTTGTGTCGATTTGGGTGGCGAATATTCTGAGGAGACAGGAATTTGCGAATTCTATCCTCTGGCAAGAGGACAGCATAATCATAAGCAGTGTGTAAACGGAGGAGGAGTAGTCTTCAATACTGGAACTGAAAAAATCTGTCGATCAGACTCCACTGGAATGCCTAATAGCTGGACCCCCTTTAAAGATTGGTCCACCACCGAGTCCAGTAACCCCACTAATGAAGACTGCACGACTTCCGATACCACCGTGACGGCAAAAAACTTTGCTCTTATTCAGTCCAATCCCAGTCTTTATCAATCATTTCCTGCTGTCATTACCGACACGGGAACCTGTCCCACAGGGGCACATGCCTGGAGCGATCAGGCGATTGAGACCTGCTCTTATACCTGTACAGAGACAGGCAGTTGTCCTACGGGAACTTGCCGGGTACTTAATAAAACCTATAAAGCAAAGATCCTTGAGAGAGGATATTACTAATAATTCAGCGTTCCCATCTCTATAGATAGTGGCTTCATGATTGCACCTTTAGATCTTGCTTCGTCTTTTACGGCGAGTTAGGACAGCAACAAAGGAGCTAACCATGAAAAAAAGATTCCTCATTACATCTCTGGCCTGTGCTTTACCGATATTCTCAGTATCCGCACAGGTATTAGATGATGATAGTGTACTTGGGCAAGACGTTCAGGAAGAAAGACGAGAAGGTTCAGACATCCAAAAAGAAGAAGCATCTGGCGAAGTTATTAAGAGAGATTCAAAAACACTTTCTCAGCAACCTGGCCGCATAAATGAGACAGAGGTAAAACGTGGCTCAACCGATGTTGAGTATCAAACTAAGCGAAGAGTTACTCAAACTCTTCTGAAAGAAGAACAAATCCCGACCATTCAGGTGTGCGAGACCAAGGCCAATATCAATGAGATGGATAAGAAAGATTTCCAGGCCCTGGGTTTTGATCAGAGTACCTCTGAGAAGATTGTTCAACAAAGAGAAGAAAAGGGGCAGTTTGCTTCCGTTGACGAGCTATCTCAGATTCCAGGGGTATCCCAGGATAGTCTCGCTAAAGTCAGGGATGATCTGGGAGTGAACACTAAGCAAGCTCAGGAAGAATAAGGAGTGAAATTATGAGTAAAAAAACATTTATCACCACCCTCATTATTGCCCTCCCTTTTGTAGTTGCCTGTGATAATCAGGGTGAAAGTAGAGGTAGAAGCGGGGCGCAGGAACAACAGGATACATCAACCACTGATGCTGAAGTCATCGACAGTCGCACGACCATCATCGAGCAGCGGCCAGCAGAACTTCAAGAGCAAGAGGTGGAAGAAGGTACTACCGATGTGCAATATCAAACCACTCGTGAAGTCACTGAGACGGTTTTAAGAGAACAAGAAATACCAACAGTACAAGTCTGTAACTCAAAGGCGAACATCAATGAAATGGACAAAGAAGATTTTAGGGCCGTTGGCTTTGATCAGCAAACAGCCGAAAGAATTGTTCAAACTCGAGAGCAAAAGGGTCAATTTAGTTCGGTAGATGAACTCGCACAAATTAGTGGAGCTTCAGATACCCTCTCCCAGATTAGGAACGATCTAGGGGTAGTAGAAAGACAAGCTCAGGAAGAGAAGTAATCAAAGGTCTTACTAAACGACAGGGTTAATCCCTGTCGTTTATATATCTCGCACACCAGGCCTGGATTATATCGGCCGCGTATTCAGAATCTCGTTTATTGGTTAGAAGATGATCCGCCTCGGGTAGAGCTACAAAGCTCTTGGGGTGCCTGGCAGCGAGGTAGATGTCACGTGCATGAGAAATAGATACAATCTCATCCTGAGGGGAATGCAAAATCAACAGGCCCTTAGAAAGATTTTCAATTTTATGAGAAAGTTTAATACTTCGCACATCATCTAGAAATTGCTTCTTAATAATAAATGATCTTCCGGCCAGAGATACCTCGGCTTCCCCCATTTTTTCAATCTCATCGATATTACGACCCAAGAGATGCTCAACATGAGGGACATCACTAGGAGCAGCAATTGTGACCACTGCCTTCACATTTGGCATCTCCGAAGCCGCCGCCAGTACAGCGGCGCCACCTAAGCTATGACCTATGATAATTTCCGGAGATGATTCAAATTCTGATAAATAATTATATGCCGAAATAAGATCTAATTTATTGGTTGAAAAATTACTATTCGAAAAGTCTCCCTCTGAATTTCCAAGACCAGTAAAATCAAACCGTAAAACAGCGATTCCATGATCGGTAAGTGCTCGAGAGATCCGTGAAGCTGCTAAAACATCTTTCGAGCAGGTGAAGCAATGGGCAAAGATAGCAAAACATCTGATCTTATGACTGGGTCTTTCTAAAGAAGCTGCCAAATTATGGCCATGATTATTGGGGAAAATCACTTTTTCTGTCTTAAAAATCATGTTCGGAGAATAGTTTAATTAAAATCAGATTCAAATACTCGATGCGCATACAGCAAAAAAAGATAAACACCCTCCCCTTTGGGTATTTATCGGCCAATTCACTACCTTTGCCTATCCTGGTCCAGGATTTTATTTGGCCTGTATTCCCGCCGTCATTTCATTGGTCACGGTCTATAAAAGAAAAACACTAAAAAGCTGACACCCGTCAGTTATTTTATATAAATTTCAATGAATAATGCTGTCATGAAAAACATCAAGCAACTTATTGAAAAGTATAATAGGCCAGGCCCTCGTTATACCAGTTACCCTCCAGTTCCCTATTGGAATCAAACCCCTCCCACAGAGGAGCAGTGGATTGGCCACCTTTTGGCCAAATATAGGGAAGAAGAGGGAGTAGATCTCTATGTTCACGTCCCCTACTGCGAAAAGCTCTGCTATTACTGTGGTTGCAATAGAACCATCACGAGAAATCATGATTTGGAAGACCCATACTTAGATGTTGTCATCTCTGAATGGAATCTTTATAAAACTCGACTTGGATTTACTCCCAAGATCAATTCTCTTCATTTTGGTGGAGGAACTCCAACATTTCTCGCACCTCAGAATCTAAAAAAGTTGATACTTGCTCTGACTGAAAACAAACGGGATAACTTTATAGGATCCATAGAGATCGATCCCAGAACATGTCAGGTTGAGCACCTAAAAGTGTTAAAAGAATTGGGGATCACCAGGGTTTCTTTGGGTATCCAGGATTTTGATCCAAAGGTTCAGGCAGCTATCAATCGGGACCAATCAGTAAAGATGGTTGAGGCCCTCATGGACCAGCTCCGTCATTATAAATTTCAATCTATTAATTTTGATCTCATCTACGGGCTACCTAAGCAGACAATGGAATCCATCTCCTCCACCATGGAGATCGTTGCGAAATTGAAGCCAGATCTGATTGCTTTTTATGGATATGCTCACTTACCAGGCAAGATAAAGAATCAGCGTCTCATTAATGAAAATGATCTACCTAGTGCTGAGGAAAGAAGAAATCTTTACGAAAATGGAAAAATTATCTTACAGCAGTATGGCTATGAAGATGTAGGAATGGATCACTTTGCACTACCAGGAAGTTATCTTTATGAAGCCAAGTCCTCTGGAAATCTTCACCGTAACTTCATGGGATATGTTGAAAAGAAGTCATCTCTATTAATTGGTCTAGGCCCCACTTCAATATCCGATTCTTCTATGAGCTTTGTACAGAATGCCAAAGAAATCAAAAGCTATGAGGACAGAATAAAGGAAGGAAAACTCGCTATCGAAACCGGCCACGCTCATTCTCCAGAAGACCTGGTAGTCCAGGAACTTATTATCGATCTCATGTGTAAGGGAGAGGTGAAAATTGGAAATAAAAACAATCTTCCTCACTATCAACAAATTGAAAAGGAATTACTAGCATTTCAGGATGACGGAATACTGCAATATAAAGATGATAAAATCATTCTCTCTGAAACTGGCAAAGGTTTTGTAAGAAATGTGGCCATGATCTTTGATTTTCATTTAAGAGAACAAAGTAATAAGGCCCGCTTTAGCCAAACAATCTAGTCAAAAAAAAAATGGCAGGCTTCGTTTGAAAACAAAGTCTGCCCTAATAAAAATAGAAAAACCCAATGTACTAGCTTTATCCGATATTAACCTCCACATACTCCACAGCATGAACCATTCCCATGCTTGTCTTTATTTTCAGAATTATCTGTATTCTCTTCTGATTTCGTTTCCGGTCTGGTCTTAACTTCGCCTTCATTCTTTTTATTTGCATCACCCATCTCAAACTCCTTTTTGTATATCATCAGCTTACTCCTCACTAAGGATAAAATCCTTGAGGGAGATCAAGCTCCTTTATTTTCTTTAAAAATACTTTGCGCATTTGCTTCAGGACAAATCAGCTCAACTAAGGCATTAAGTGCATCGGTGGTGGTAAAAATTCCATAGAGCTTGTTATCATTATCAAAGACAATGGCCGATCCTTTCTTCTGAACAGATAAGCGGTAGGCCACCTCTCCCAAACTATCTTGAATATTAGCAGTCAGAATAGAGGTACTCATGATGTCTTTTACTCGCAAGAGATTACTCCAGGGTTTTCCAAAATTGGCGAGGAGATCCCGCTCAGAGAGAAGCCCCACGACCTTTTGAGAGTGGATGACCGGCAAGTGTCGGATCTTGTTTTTCTTCATCATTTTTTGGGCCAGGGCAAGATCGCTGTTCTGATTGATAGTAATTGGTGAAAGGCTAGTAAACTCTTCGATAGTAACGTCCATTAGAAACCTCCGTTAAAAGAAGCATAACATCGGCTGTTTTTTTAAAACGTGAGATAGATCAATTTTTGAAAGATAATTACGTTTTTTAACCAGCTCTTCCATCCGGACGTGGAGTCGTGAGAACTCTAAAATAGTAAGCAAAAAAGAGAGTAAAACTTAACACCCAGAATATTCCAGAAGCAAGAATACCATGATTATAATAATCAGGAATAAATCCAAAGATAACTCGGATAAATCCCGATAGCGTAATCAGTCCATAGACGACGACAAATCCCTTTGGCAAACTTAAAAATCTTCCTGTATGACCTAAGGATACTCGGGACATCATTCCGACGATAAAAGTTCCCATGGCACCAGCTGTGAAAGCATGAATTGAAACCGACATGGGTAGCACGTCAGAGTAATGAGTCAGAAAGATCAAAAGAAATCCGATGACGATCCACATATACCCAAGATGGAGAATCCATAAAAGCGGCTGCTGCCAAGTCTTCCAGGGCTTCCATATGAGAAGCTTAGCGAAGTTCAGGATGAAGGCCACAAATGAGACCCATGCAGCGATTTTCGGATCCACATCCAGAAAATGAACTAAGATATAGGCACAAACCGATAATACCACTGCCTTATCTAAAAAATCATAACGGTGAATCTCAACATTCTTCAGGGCATTCATGGTAAAAAATGGAACAACCCTTCCTCCAATTACCACCAGGATAAGAAGAATGATATTCACTCCCAGATAAAGACCCCGCCCAGCAAAGGAGTAATCGATCCATTCCATAGAGGCGAGATGCATGAGAAGATTGCCCAGCTCCATTAAACCTAAAACAAAAACAAACTGAATATTTTTAAATTGGCGGGCCTTAAAAAGTGAAGGGGCCAAGACAGCAATGAAAAACGGAATAAAACTCAGATCGATAAGTGCATAGACAAAATAAGGAATCGGCAACTCGGTCATAGAAAGGGACATGGCCAGACGCCCTAGTAACCATACTATAAAAAGTAGTATGAGCTTAGTTCCTGACACTCCTTTAGTTCGGGTCCAATTGGCAGAAGCAGTTAACAGAAAACCCGCGATGATAGCTATGGTAAAACCAAAGACCATCTCATGAGCGTGCCAGTTTATGGGATCAAAGTAACCAGTGGGTAGGTCGCCTGTAAAAAAGGCCCATGCCCAATATCCAACGAGCATTGCTCCTGCAAGTGAACCTCCTAAGAAGAAGGGTCGAAAGGCAAGTCCCCAAACTGGATGATGATTCATATTGTCTCTCTTGTCATATGATCGAAATTAAAACTTACCATAGCACAAATATGCAAAGGAAAATCTTGATCAGCGTCAAGAACAGCCGATGACGCTGCATTTCGACACCTCCCCACTTGATTCATTGCTGAGATTCATATCTTCTCTTTTCAAGATTAATTGAAGGAGCACTTCATGAAGTTAAAAAATCTGTGGATAGGGCTTGCTGCCGTTATCATTTTATCCTTTGCAGTCTTGCTTTATTACGGCAGAGAGATTTACTTCAAAGCACCTCCCATACCAAAAAATGTTATAACTCAGGATGGCCGCACCTTATTCACCGGTAAAGATATCATTCGTGGTCAGAGAGTCTGGCAAGGAATGGGCGGGCAGGAAGTTGGCTCCATTTGGGGACATGGTGCTTATGTGGCCCCTGACTGGACCGCCGACTGGCTTCACCGGGAAGCTGTCTTAATCTTGGATACTTGGTCACAAAGAGAGTTTCAGAAAAACTTTGCAGACATTCCGGATGAGCAGCAATCGATGCTGCAAAGAAGACTGACTAATGAAGTTAAGAAGAATGCGCTAAATGAAAATGGCGATTTAGTTTTATCAGTGGATCGCGCCAATGCCATTGAAGAAGTCAGTAAGCATTATATCTCCCTCTTTGGATCCGATCCTAAGATGGCCGACTTAAGAGAGGCCTATGCCCTCAGAACCAATACCGTGCCTGATATCGATCGCAGTAAGGCCATGACTCAGTTCTTCTTCTGGAGTTCTTGGGCAGCTGCCACTCAGCGTCCTGATGACGATGTGACATATACCAATAACTGGCCACCTGAGAAGCTTGTAGGTAATGCTCCTTCAAGCTCTCTTATCATCTGGACTGGCTTCAGTGTTATTCTTCTTCTCCTTGGTATTGGGTTACTAACCTATTACTATGCGGCCGAAGAAAAACATGAATTCTCCGAAAGTAATCTTCCAGAAAAAGATCCTTTTCTAGGTCTAGCTCAAACTCCATCTATGAAGGCCACACTCAAATACTTCTGGGTTGTAACGGCCCTTATTGTTTTCCAAATTATCATGGGTGTAATCACCGCTCACTACGGCGTGGAAGGCACGGCCTTCTATGGATTCCCTTTGGCGGACTTCTTGCCATACTCGGTCACAAGAACTTGGCATATTCAACTAGGACTCTTCTGGATTGCAACCTCATGGCTCGCTACCGGGCTTTATATTGCGCCCGCTATTTCTGGACATGAACCAAAGTTTCAAAGATTTGGTGTCAACTTTCTCTTCTTTAGTCTACTTATTATCGTAGTAGGCTCTTCCGCTGGTGAGTATCTCTCGATCATGGAGCATCTCGATCTTGATATCAATTTCTGGTTTGGCCATCAGGGTCTAGAGTATGTGGACTTGGGGCGCTTCTGGCAGATTTATCTCTTCATCGGTTTGTGGCTTTGGCTCATCCTTGTATTAAGGGCCATCTGGCCTGCAGTAAAGAATGGAACTGAGGGCAGAAGCTTACTCATTCTCTTCTTGATTTCTTGTGCTGCCATTGCTCTGTTTTATGGAGCAGGACTTATGTGGGGGAAAGAAACCAATCTGGCCATTACCGAATACTGGCGATGGTGGGTGGTGCATCTCTGGGTAGAAGGTTTCTTTGAAGTCTTCGCAACCGTTGTTATTGCTTTTCTCTTTGTAAGAATGAATATCTTAAAGGCTTCTTTTGCGTCCATAACAGTTCTCTTCTCAACTATTGTCTTCTTATTTGGGGGAATTCTTGGAACCTTCCATCACCTCTACTTCTCGGGAACTCCTACAGCAGTTATGGCGGTGGGAGCAAGTTTTAGTGCACTGGAAGTTGTCCCCCTTGTGCTCATTGGTTTTGAGGCCTATCAGAACGTTAAAATAAGCCGTTCCACCAATTGGCTCAAAAGCTATAAGTGGCCGATCTACTGCTTTATCTCGGTCGCCTTCTGGAACTTCCTGGGAGCAGGAATCTTTGGCTTCGTGATTAATCCCCCTATTGCTCTTTATTATATGCAGGGACTTAATACAACTCCCCTTCACGGACATACCGCCCTCTTTGGTGTCTATGGTATGTTGGGGATTGGTCTAATGTTATTTTGTCTAAAGACCATGGGTTTTAGAGGCAATTGGGAAAGTAAAGTTTTAGGCTCTTCATTATGGATGATTAATATTGGTCTCTTCCTTATGGCCTTTATGAGTCTATTACCGGTGGGAATGCTCCAAACAGTTGCAAGTGTGGAGCATGGTCTTTGGTATGCTCGCTCTGCTGAATTTCTCCAAACGGATTTAATGAATACCCTACGCTGGCTCAGGGCCCCAGGCGATACCATCTTTGCCATCGGCTCCTGTGTCTTGGGTTATTTCATCTTAACTTTGAAAAGAGGAAAATAGTCAGCCGCCAAAGTGTCTTTAGGCGGCGTGTATTACAGATTAAATAGGTGTAGGATAGGTGATAAGAGGTTTCTATGCACAACATCCCTATCCTTCACCTAATCTCCCTGCTTTTCTTTATTTCTTGCTCGCAGATCAAATATTCTGCCTGGGAGACCTTGGGTGTTGAGAAGAGAGACCTCTTCAAGCGGGAAGTTAAAAGTGTAAAAGAGAACCAAAAAGATAGTGTTGAATCTTTTCAAGATGCTCTTACCAGACTTAAAGAAGTCTATGATTTTGATGGAGGAGACCTTGAGAAGAGCTATAAAAAACTAAACAGCGCCTATGAGAGGTCAAAGGAAGATGCTGCAACGGTCACTGAAGATATTAAAGAATTAAATAAGGTAGCAGTAGACCTTTTTAAGGAATGGGAAAACGAAATTAGCGAGATTTCCAGTAAAGATTTAAAAAGAAAAAGTAAGAAGCAGCTAAATGAGACAAGAACAAAATACGAAGATCTCCATAAGAAGTTGATTTCCTCAGAAAAAAAGATGGAACCAATCCTGAGCAAATTACGGGACCAGGTTCTTTCTCTCAAGCATAATCTTAATTCCAAAGCAATCGCTGGTCTCAAAACCGAGGGCAGTCGAATTGAAAATGATATCGAAAAGCTAATGCAGGAAATGACCGCTTCTACTAAAGAAGCTGAAGAGCTCATCAAAGAGCTCTAACTATCTCACCATGGACAGCAAGACTTCTGTCCCTCTCAAGGCATCGGCCAGGGTCGGATAAGAAGTATGCTCTTCGCCCTCGATATCTTTTATCACTTGCCGACAGATCTCTATATAGCCTTCAAGCCAACCAAGTCCGTGATAGGGGGACTGCTTACTCCCTAACAAAGAATCGTGCCGAGTAAGTACTGAGCGATCCCGTCCCTCACCTATAATGATCTGGTCAGGTTCCATAAATTTCCAGGAAGCAGATTTTCTACTCCCATGGATGTGAACATCTAAATCATTGGCGGAGCCATGCACCACTTTAGAAATAGATCCTAATGCGCGAGCACCCGAAGTGTAGTCAAGGGAGCAATGAATATGCGTATCTCGATGAGGAGCATCTGTGTTGGCGAAGGAGAACCATGCTTTCTGAGAGCAAACATTATCTCCCAGAATAAAACTGACAAGATCAACCCAATGAGTTCCTAGATCAAGCAGGACTCCATGAGGTCCACCCAAATGAGGATCCAACTTCCAACCACCACTCTTAAATTCAGGATGAAGAGCTCGGTGTGCCCCGGAAGGTTGCCAATAGCGACTCTCAACAGAGAAGACTTCACCCAACTCTCCCTTCGCCATCATCTCTCTTAGTTTCTGCGGCCCCCAAGATTGACGATAGACATGAAAGACCGCTGTCTTGGTTTTAATTTTTTTTAACGTATGAACTTCATCCATACTCACCGCAACGGGCTTTTCACAGAATATGGCCCTAAAAGCTCCCGCATCGGCTTCTTGTAAGGCCTTGCTATGAAGCCCTGGGGGATGAGCAATAAAGAGCAAAGAATTTTTTGAACGCAAGGAGAGTTCTTTAAGGGAAGCGTCTCTCTTCACTTGGATCGCTGGAAGGATATCCCATTGTGGCTCAAGGATATTTAGAATTTGTAAGCTCTTCCTGATGGCATCCCCGGCCATTCCACTGCCCATGATGAAGGGTTGGAACTGCTTTAAAGATTTCATTGCTCGATCAAGGAGATAACATCATAGCCCTTATTCTCAAGAACATCTCTGATCTCTTGGGGTCCTCTTGAAGTCTGAACTCTGACCTCTTTTTTTAAGAGATCTATTCCCACTTCAGCATCCTTATCTAGGGTTTTAATACTAGACTCGATAATATTCATACAATTTTTGCAAGTCATCCCTTCCACACCAATTACATACATTTTCTTATCCTCTGCTACAGGGGCCTTTAATCTTGGAATATAGATTTTTAACATTTTAGTTCGCTACTGGCCATCTTACAAAAATCAATCTTCAGGATCTAAAATATTATGTGCAATGAAATCAATCATGAATGTCTGCATTATTGACGTCTCTTCTTTCATCATCAAGTATTGAAAAATGAGAAATGAATTTTTAGCCTCACTTCTACCCATTTATTTGCTTGTCTTCTCTCTGGCCCATTACCTAAACTCAGCTTTCTACTCATTATATATCCTCATCATTCCTTTAACTCTTCTGGGTCTCTATGACATTCTTCAAAGAAAGCATACAATCTTAAGAAATTATCCTGTTCTGGGCCATATGCGATACTTATTAGAAAATATAAGACCTGAGATCCAGCAGTACTTCATTGAAAAAGATATTGATGGCAGGCCTTTTAGCCGGAATCAAAGAAGTGTTATCTATCAAAGATCAAAGGGAGAATTAGATACGTCACCCTTTGGAACTCAGCTCCATCTTTATGAACCAGGCGCTGAATGGCTGGTTCACAGTCTGAATAAAACTGGCCAAATAGACAGCGACCCCAGAGTTATAGTGGGTAATCATCAGTGCTCGAAACCCTATTCATCTTCTCGTTATAATATTTCGGCCATGAGTTTTGGCTCCTTAAGCAGAACGGCAATCCTTGCATTAAGCCGAGGGGCCAGGAGTGGTAACTTCTCCCATAATACAGGAGAGGGAGGTATTTCCCCTTATCATCTTGAAGGGGGAGGAGATCTTGTTTGGCAGATTGGAACAGGCTACTTTGGGTGCAGAAATCATGACGGAACTTTTAATGAAAAGCTTTTTATGGAAAAGAGTAATCATCCTAACGTCAAGATGATAGAGATAAAACTATCTCAGGGAGCGAAGCCTGGTCATGGAGGAATTCTTCCTGCAGTAAAGGTTACCAATGAAATTGCTGAAATCAGGCATGTACTTATGGGTAATGATGTTATTTCTCCAGCATGGCATGAAGAATTTTCGACTCCTCTTGAGCTTATGGATTTTATCCAGCGTTTACGACACTTGAGTGAAGGTAAGCCTGTAGGGATAAAACTCTGTATTGGAAAGCATTCGGAATTTATCTCTATCTGTAAGGCCATGATTGCTAAGAATGTGTATCCCGATTTTATCACTATCGATGGCTCCGAAGGCGGAACAGGTGCCTCTCCTCGAGAATTTGCTAATCATATGGGAACTCCTTTAGATGATGGCCTCAATTTTGCCAATAATGTCTTAATTGGTTTTGGAATCCGAGATAGGCTCAAGCTCATCGCTGCGGGAAAAGTCATCGATGGCTTTTCCATGGTCACAAAATTTGCCCTGGGAGCAGATATCTGTAACAGTGCCCGGGGTATGATGATGGCCATCGGCTGCATTCAGGCGCTACGATGCAATACTAATCAATGCCCTTCCGGTGTCGCCACTCAAGATCCAGAATTATTTAGACTTCTTAATGTCGAAGACAAGAGTAAACGAGTCGCTCTCTTTCACCGCAGAACCATGAGCCATGTGTTAGATCTCATTAACTCTATGGGAGTCTCTCGGATCGAAGATATTAAGAAGTCCCATATTATGCGAAGAATGGATGTGGGAAAGATCTGTAGTTACGAAGAAATATTTTCTTCTTTAAAAGAAGGGCAGCTTTATGAATTCGACCAGCTCGCCACCCCCTATAAGAAGCTCATTCAAGAGGCAAGTGAAGAGCGTTTTTAATCATCACTCATGACGGGTTCTCGCCCATCTGGCTCCATAGCACCCGTTTCACGAGGCTCTCTTAGATCTTCATTCTTAACCTCACCTGAGCATCCGACTATTCCCATTAAGATAAGCGATAAAGACAGATATTTAATTAATTGGCCTTGCATGTTTTCTCCTTAGATAAGTATAAAGAAGGGGAACTGCTCCTAGCATAAGCGCACCCACCATGGTTTTTTTAATGGCACTCTTTCGATTATATTTAAACTCTGACTTGAGTCCCATTTCCTTAAAAACATTAGGTATATGCCCATGCTTAAGATCATCCAACACACCCTCTACCATATCTACTCTATCTGCGATGAGAAGAGGTATCCAATGACCAAAACTAGATTCACTGTACTTAAAGGCGAACTTTCTAATAGCGCCACTTAATCCTGAAGGAGGTACCGAAGTTCCAAAAGCCGAGGTCATAGCGGGCCTCTCAATGGACTTTAATACCGTAAATTTCATTTCTTGTTTTTCTGGCTCTATCCAGTGGGCACCGGTGCCTTCCTCAGGTTGATGCCACATTGGATATGCCGGACGATCCAGAGGATTTTTATCGGCTCCCCACCCCTTAACTTCACTAGTTCTTATTTCATGATTCATAACTCCCCCTAATGCATCTCCGATGGCGGCACAAGAATAGTTTTAATGCAGTTATCAAGTTTACTTGAAAAGATATGATAGGCCTCGGCCACTTCTTCTAATGGTATCTTATGAGTAATGATCTCTGAAGGTTTTATCCGACCTGCCTGAATGTGTTCAATCAATCGCGGTAGATGCCTTTTTACCGAAGCCTGATTCATACGAATGGTAATTCCTTTATTCACAGCATTCCCAAGCGGAATGAGATTTCCCGTGGGCCCATAGACTCCAACGATGGAGACCACTCCTCCTTTTTTCACAGAATTAATCGCCCATTGTACGGCAATAGCAGAACCTGCCTGCCATTTGAGTTTAACCCCGGTCAAACGTTGCATAGCACTCCCGGCCGCTTCTGCACCCACAGCATCGATACACACATCGGCTCCTTGCCAGTCGGTTATCTTCTTGAGAAAAACCACGGGATCTTCCATCTCTCTAAAGTTATAGGCCTCACATTGAGCAAAGCGTTTTACAAATTCCAAGCGATAATCCAGTTGATCGATAACGATGACTCTACTGGCGCCCAATAGCCAAGCAGACTTGGCGGCAAAGATCCCGACCGGTCCCGCCCCGAAGATGATGACAGTATCGCCCTCTTTAACTCCTCCCATTTCTGCCGCTTGGTAACCGGTTGGGAAAACATCGGTTAATAATACAGCATCGTCTAAATCCAGATCATGAGGAATTTTATAGGGACCAACGTCCGCGAAAGGAACTCGCACATATTCTGCCTGTCCTCCATCATAGCCACCAGCGGTATGGGAATAGCCATAGATCCCCCCAACGGCAGTGGCCCCGGGATTTACTTCATGACAATTTCCGTACAGTTGATTTTGGCAGTAGAGGCAAGATCCACAGGAGATATTAAAAGGAACAAGGACATGATCCCCCACTTTAAGATTTTGAACCGATGATCCAACTTCCTCAACGACTCCAGTAAATTCATGACCAAAAGTTGTTCCTACTCGTGTATCGGGCACAAGACCATGGTATAGGTGGAGATCTGACCCACAAATACAGGAACGAGTGACTCTAATGATAGCATCATTGGGATGCTCAATATCAGGAGTTGATTTTTGGACCGCCCTGACTCTATAAGGTCCTCTGTAATCCATTGCTAACATAATAAATCCTCCTAACCGTCTTAGGATGACGATTTTAGATTATTTGCTGCAAAACAGAAGCCTTTGACTAGATGACTAGATTATGATCACCACGGCGTGTACTTTAATGGAGGCAATTTGATCACCTCAAAAGCACTGCCCGGAACACGACGAAGACTGGCCAACTCTTGATCATCCCAATTCATATTGAAATCCCCGGTGATCTGCCAACTCACGCCGTTATCCGCTATAAACATTCCATACTTCTTTAGTGCTCTTAAGATAATTTGCACATGTTTGGGATAGGCAGAGATGTCAAAGTCTGCCTTGAGGCGCAGACGCGCGCCCATAGGTGGTAAGCTGGTACTGGTCAGAGTGCTCGCCTGATGAGTGGCAGGAAAGACATAGGCCCTTCTGGTTTTATTAGCAGTGACTCTTAAGGCGTGGCGAATCTCCCCCTGAAGAACAACTTCATCATATCTTACCAAAGCAGGAAAGATCGGAAGCCCTGCTGCATCGGCCGAAGTGAAATTATCAGGGCGCTGTTTATTGGTCTTAAGATCAAAGACCGCTCCCGAGTCCCCTCGCCATCCTCCCTTTCCATCAGGAAAGGCCCGGTAGATTTCATAAAGAAGACCATTATCAACATCAACCACTGAAAGATGACGATCGCCAGTTGAGTTTTGTCCGTGCTGAATAAGAGCATTGGGAGGAATAGGATAGGGACCTTTATCGCTATGCTCAGCATAGGTAAAAGACACCGGAACCTTCGGCTGATTTTCATAAACGACATTTACAGGAATACCCAGCTTACTCCCTTCCCATACCGTGCCAAAGTCGGCATGAAGCGTGCCATTTCTTCCAAGAGAATTAATATAGAGGTCGGAGTCAGGGTCGACGGGCGCTTGGGAGATATCTGCATTCCAAATATTATCATCGGGAAAGGCCCGGTCGTAATAAGAATAGGGTTTAAAGCTATCAGAGCTTCCTTGAGAAGGAGTTTCAGTCTCTAAAGGAGGATTGTTAGGAGCTTGGGCCGAGCTATTACCATTACAAGCTGATAAATAGATGCTAAGAGACAGCAGTAGACTGATTTGTAATTGTATCATATTCGATTCCTTTGATGCCTCAAGTTACCTCGTAAATGAGAAACATCAAAGGAAGATTTTGGAAATCTCATAAGAGATTACTAAGAATAAAGCTCCTTCATAG
>DFXX01000039.1 GCA_002381765.1 Bacteriovoracaceae bacterium UBA4097
GGGGTCTGTCCCAAGTTCTTTTGCTTCAACTGAGTAATGAAAAATTTCACCAAGACCAGTACTTATAGGACCCATTTCCGGCACTACACCTAAGGGGAGTTCCAGATTTTGAAGTTTTTCACTAACAAGCTGACGGGCTTCCAAGATGTCAGCATCTTCTTCAAAGATTACAGTAACCTGCGAGATACCAAACCTAGATACTGAACGGACCGTTTCTACTTTAGGAATTCCATTCATGGCAAATTCAATAGGGAAGGTTACCATTCTTTCTATTTCTTCAGGAACAAGTCCCTGAACCTGAGTATTAATTTGAACCTGAGTATTTGTAATATCAGGAACTGCATCTATGGGGAGGGTTTCAAATGATCTGATACCCAACATAATCAGTAGCAGTGTGACCATGAATATGAAAACTCGATTTCTAACGGAAAAATGGATAATTTTACTAATCATATCTTTTAACCTTTAATGACCGTGGCCATATTCCGCTGTATCAGTGGAATAGACATCAGTTATGCGAATAAGACCAACAGGGGAAGTGACTATTTTGTCGTCTTCTGTAAGTAATGGTGAGTGGATAAGGTATTGTTCTTTCTTTTGTTCTTTAATTGTGACAGGAATGAATTTGAAAAATCCATCTCGAAAGCGATAAATACCAATCTTGTTTTTATACGTCACAAGCTCATTCTTACTAATAGAGAAATTAGTTTTATCTATATCCATAAATTTTACGTCTAAGGCCTTAAACGCTTCTTTTGATAGCTTGAAACCCTTGTCTTTGGATACTTCGAGTATAGCTTTGCCTCGCCCTACTGCCTTACCTCCACCATGTTCGTGTTCATCTTCTTCTTTATGACCATGTTCTTCTTCATGACCATGTTCTTCCGATGAATTCTTCTCTTCTTCGTGATGCAGTTCTTGTGCCTTTAGAGGAGAAACATCAATTGCAGCGACTAAACAAACGATAAGTATAAATAAATCTTTCATATCTTTCCTTGATTTGTTGGAGTGATCTTAAATAAACCCTCTAAAAGTTGAGTTTCTCCTCTGATAAACACAATCTCTTCTAGAGAAACAAGAAGATCATTCTCCGTCTCAAATCTTGACTGGAGAAAATCAATATGTTGTCTGTGGGATTCGATTGTCATGGGGATTGAAATAATACCTCTTGCGAATAATCTTTCAATTTCAGTATGCTGCTTAGTTAGACTATCAAGTGATGTCATTTCAGAGAGAACTTGAACAGACCTTACATATTTTCTGATTAGCATGGACTTCTTTAGATTCAAGTTCCGAATAGTGTTATAGCTTTCTACTTTTTGTGCTGCCATCTTTTGAGCAGCATTTAATTTTCCGGCATCATTGGTATGAAATAAAGGAAGGTCAAATGTTACGGCTACTCCAGCTGATGTGAAATTTTGAGTGCCTTGTGTTTGGTATTCGATAACAGGACCAATTGCTATATCGGAATAACCAAGTGATTTTTGAACACCCAGCTCTGCTTCTGTTTGTTTGACCTTTAGATGCTCTACATGAACAAGGCCATTTTCTGTTGTAGATAAGTTCTTAAGTGGGGAGACGAGTTGTGCATAAGGAAGACTTGTGTATCGAGGATTAAAGCTTTCACATCCTGATATGAAGGTCAGCTCTCCTTCCAGTAAAGTCTTTTCATTCTCTAGATCATTCAACCTGGCCTTATAGTCACTTGAGGCAAGTTTGAGCGTGAGTAGAGAGACTCTCTCTTCAGGTGTTAATCCTGTCCTGGAATTAAGTTTTCCTATGACTTTCTCAAATGTAGAGATTGCCTCTTCAACGGCATCTATTAAGATAGTTAACTGGGCAACCCTTTGATACTTAAGTGCATAGCCAACCGTCGTTTCAACTCCTTTAAGACTTAGTAATCTTTTCTGTACAGCCGCTGCGAGCTGAGCTTTCTCAATTCGTAACTTACGTTTGGAGCCAAACTCGTAGATGTGTTGTGCTATCACTTGGAGATTACTAGTATCTGAACCAAATTGTTTACCCTTAAGGTATTCAGCATCTATTACTGGATTAGGCCTTTGTTTTGCTATTTCGATATTACTTTCTGCCTCACTAACACGCTTTTTAATTTGTTCTTGAATAGGGTTACCGGAATTCAGACTGCTATAAAACTCATTAATGTTTTTGAAATTACAATTGATCTGTGAATAGGCCAACTCACTAATCAGCGAGATGACCAAGAGAAATATGAACATGTGTACCTCTATAAATTAATTGAAAACGAAAATGTGAAAATTAAGCGAAAATGGGAGGTCGATTAATTTCAGATAATGAGGGGGAAGGAATGACTAGGGATAAGTCATAGAAATCTAGAGAAAAATCAAAGCTGGTTACATTAAGAGGTGATCCATGAGAGAAGATAACAGCGACATGAGTATGACCACCATGACAGTGATGAGAGTCTGAGCCATGAGGATGAGTATGTGATGCATGACTTTGACTAGTTTCACTAAAATCAGAATTATGTTCAGAAGTTGAAACATAATCGTCATGGCAAATTGAGAAATTCTCGGCAAGACAGTTAGCTGAGAAATCTATCAGGATGCCCAGCGTTAAAAGGAGAGCAGTAATAAGTCTCATAAGGTATTTATATAACATTTTTTGTATGAACTACAAACTGATTTCTGCTACATACATTCTGCTTTTTCACTTAATATCATACTGATGCATTAAAATCATCTAGGAATGGAAAAATGAATTCTTCAATTCGAGAGTTAATCCTAAAGAGTAAAAGTGCTCAAAAAACTGCAGGCTACTTGGTGGCACTTCAATGTCTTGAAGATGCTCATATAAAGTCTCAGCCTTTTGCCATACCTCATCTCATAGTACATTATGAAATTTTCAAATTAGCACTTTATTTCAGAGAATGGAGAGAGATGATAGGACAAGTACCTCGTTTATTATTGGCCATGCCTGGCTCCTGGATAGGGAAGGCTCCGGAAGGTAATGTTGGTTCAACGAAAATGGGGATTTTTGAAAAGAAACTGTAGAAAGATAAGTTCTCTTTGGCTTACTACTCCAATAATTCTCTTATTCAACACTTTCTCAAAGTTAGATTCTTTTACCGGATATTCAAGATTATTTCTTAAAGGAATAGTAGCAATAATAGTAGCGCTACTATAGGGCTATAGCATTTTGCTACTATTTCTCTTTCTTATTGCCTTTAAGAGGTATTTTTCAAAAATCAGCATTAAACCATTGGAAAGATAGGTAATTCTTACAGGGTTACTTCTCAAATGCTTCTATCAAGATGTTTAAAGAAAGACTGCTCTAGTATTGAAGCAGTTGGCACAATGTTTGCGGAAGGGTTTGAAACAAATCTAAGCTAACTTGGATAGGGAATGAATGAAATTTATCGCAATAGTTACTATCATGTTTTTAATCCTGGGATTCTTTAGGATCGAGAGTTTACAGTCCCAAGAGAATTTGGAACAGACAGCATCTCCTGCTTATGTAAAAGCTATATACTCGATGCCTGTATCCTATGATCCTATTAAAATGAATGATGGGGCTTCTTTAATATTCTCGGAACTAGTTTATGAAGGGCTTCTAAGATTTACTGAGGACTATGGGATTCAACCAGCAATAGCCAATTCTTGGTCAACAAGTAGCGATGGACTTGTCTTAACATTTAAACTCAATCCGAATGCAAAGTTCCATAATGGAGAAGCAATAACAGCCATTGATGTAAAAGAGTCTTTATCTCGAAATATTAGTCCAGAAAGTCTTGTTTATAAGTTCTATGACGTCATTAAAGGGGCAAAGGATTACTTTGCTCGAGAGAGTGAAAGTGTAACGGGGATAAGGGTAATTGATGATTTAACCATTGAAATTCACTTAGAAAAGCCTTTCCCACCTATCCTCTATGTTCTTGCTGGTGGAACTGCAAAGATACTTCCCTCAAAACTGATTGATGATAAGGATTTCTTTAAAAAGCCAATAGGATCTGGCCCTTTCAAAGTTCAACAGATAAGTGACAAACAAATCCATCTTTCGAAGTTTTCTATGTACTACGGTGTTGAGCCTAAAATGCCTGAGATTATACTTGAACTTCTTGATCAGAAGCAGGCTATGGTAAAGGCCTCTATTGGTCTTATCCATGACTTATCAAGCTGGCCTATGAGTGGTACTGAGAACGTCTTTCAAACTGGTAAGGATATAAGTTCTATTGTGGCTGATACATGGATTATAGGACTTAACACTAGAATTAAGCCATTTGATAACCTTAAAGCGAGGAGACTCTTTCAAGGGAGCATTGATACTGAGAAGTTCAAAAATACATT
>DFXX01000004.1 GCA_002381765.1 Bacteriovoracaceae bacterium UBA4097
TTTTAGCTGCTGGAAAAGGCACCAGAATGAAAACCGATACTCCTAAGGCCTTGGTTCCTGCTCTAGGTAAACCGCTCTTAGATTATGTGGTCGCTTCGGCTCTGGTGTTTGCTGAAATGAGCTCGCTCACGGCTGAGGTAGGAGTAGTAATTGGTCATCGTAAAGAACTTCTTGAGAGCTGGTGGAATAAACACGAGAGGAAAAATGATCTTAAACTCGCCTGGCAGCGGGAGCAGAATGGAACCGCCGATGCTCTTAAGTCATGCTTTAATGATCTCCCTCATTTTTGGAATTTCGATTATACACTCGTTGCCTGTGCCGATACACCGATGTTAACGGCTGAGGAGTTCATCAGATTATTCCAAGAATTTAAATCTCATCCAGAGCTAGTAGGAGTTGCTGCTTCATTTGAAACTCATAATCCAACTGGCTATGGTCGAATCGTAAAGAGCGATCAGGGGTTTCATATCGTTGAAGAAAAAGATGCAAGCGTAAATGAGAAGAAGATTACAGAAGTAAACTCTGGAGTTTATATTCTTAAAACTTCTCATGTGAAAGCTGTTCTGGGTTCGATTAAAAATGAAAATAAATCGGGAGAATTCTATCTTACGGATCTTTTTCAAGATGAATATTCAGTTAAAGCTATTAAATTTTCTTCTGAAGTGCCTTTCATGGGAATCAATACTTTGCACCAGCTCTCTGAAGTTAATCAGCAGCTGCTCGCAAGAAAACTAAAACATCTTCAGGCAGAAGGCATTATGTTTCTGTCTCCCGGAACGGTCTTCCTAGATCAAGATGTGGAGATTGAAAGTGGTTCAATCATCTATCCTGGAGTTACCATTTTGGGTAAGACACACATAGGGAAGGACTCTGTTATTGAGTCGGGTTGCTTTATTAAGAATACCACCATCGAAGCCAAATGCCAGATTCTTGCCAATAGTTATCTCGAAGAAGGCATCATTCGTTCGGAGGCAGTCATTGGCCCCATGGCCCGCATCCGTCCCGGCAGTGATATAGGAGCTAAGGCCAAGATCGGCAATTTTGTAGAAATCAAGAAATCTCAGTTGGCCCAAGGAGTTAAAGTATCTCATCTGAGTTATGTGGGAGATGCCCAAATCGGAGAAAATACTAATATTGGCTGTGGTTTTATTACCTGTAACTATGATGGTGTGAATAAACATAAGACTAAAATAGGTAAGAACTCCTTTATTGGCTCCGACTGCCAAATGGTGGCCCCCATTGAAATTGGGGACGAAGCTTTTATTGCAGCTGGCTCAACTATTACCAAAAACGTGCCTCATGGTGGCTTTGGCATAGCTCGCTCACAGCAAGCAACCAAAGAAGGGATGGCCAAGAAATTTCTGAATCCAAAAAAACTATAGGGAGCCCTGCGTAACACTAGTACTTTGCCCCCCGAAATGTTAAATTGTAGCTCTTAACTTTCACTCGTATTTCGGGAGTTTTTATGTGCGGTATCGTTGGATATTCAGGTCCTAGTAATTCTATTGGGCCTATTTTAGAAGGTCTCTCACGGCTAGAATACCGCGGATATGATTCTGCCGGAATCTGCTTAAAGATAAATAACGAGCTGGAAATTCTAAAAAAAGAAGGCAAGTTAGATAATCTCAAAGAGCTAGTAGCTCAGAAGAAACCTTTTTCTAATACTGGAATTGGTCATACTCGTTGGGCAACCCATGGTGCAGTCACCACCGATAATGCTCATCCTCACGGAAATGAAATCTTTGCGGTCGTTCATAACGGAATCATCGAAAATGCCGGTTCACTTAAAAAAGATCTGATTGCCGAAGGCTATACCTTTAAGTCACAGACTGATTCAGAAGTCTTCATGGTCCTTCTCACAAAATTTTTCAAAGAAAGTGGTGACACTCTTAAAGCTATTTCAAAAGCTTTTACGACCATCTCAGGTAACTCGGCTTTTGTTATCATGGAGAAAGCGAGCGAGAAGCTTTATTCGATTAAACGCTCAGCTCCTCTTGTGGTAGGAGAAAACGCAGAAACTCGTGAAGCCTTTGTTTCTTCAGATCCTTTTGCCTTAGTGGGATTTGCTCCCAATATTTATTTTCCGCAGGATGGAGTGATTTGCGAGAGCACAGTAACTTTAACGGATGTTCAGATCAAGTTTTACGAATTGGATCTTTCTCCATCTAGTCGCTATAAAGCTCAAGGCAACCTGATGTCGGTAGATGCTACGACCAAAGGCCCATACGAGCATTATATGCTTAAAGAAATTCATGAACAACCAGCCTTGATTGATAAGCTTGCCGCATATTATATAAAAAATGATGGAAGAAAAATTCTAGATGAACTTAAAGGATTTAAGACTCCTGAGTGGCATTTAACTGCCTGTGGAACAGCTTGGCATGCTGGCCTAGTTATTAAAAATTACTTAGAGCAAATAAATCGTCAAAGAGCTTCAGTGGAAATTGCTTCTGAGTTTCGTTATAAAAATCCGATCCTAAATGAAGGCGAAGTAGGTCTTTTCATTTCTCAATCAGGTGAGACCGCTGACACCCTTGCTTGTCAGGAGCTTTGTCAGGAAAAGAAGATCAAGAGTTACTCCATCGTTAACGTAGAGGGTTCAACACTTTTCCGAAATGCTGATAAGAACTTTTTGATTCATGCGGGTGTTGAAATTGGTGTAGCTTCGACTAAAGCTTTTACACTTCAGGCCTTAACTGGATACCTCATGTCTCGTGCCATCGAAGGCTCATTGGATCGACCGGAGCTGTTCTCAGAAGTTCAGCTTCTTTCTAATCGCGTGGGAGAGCTTTGTGCTCATGCTGATTCACTTATGGAAGTAGCTGAGAAGATTTATACCAAGAAAGGATTTATCTTCACTGGTCGAGGTAAGTACTTTCCTATCGCTCTTGAAGGAGCACTTAAACTAAAAGAAATTGCCTATGTTCACGCCGAAGGTTATGCCGCTGGTGAACTTAAGCATGGTCCAATTGCTCTGATTGATGAGAATATCGTAAACATTGCGATCGTGGGTCCAGAGCTTTTGGATAAAACAGTTTCTAACGTAGAAGAAGTTAAGGCGAGAAGAGGAATCATCGTAGTTGTGGGGCCAAAGGATTCTCCTGAAATTCAAGAATTGGCCGACTTCTATATTGGAGTAAATTTCGAAGGACTTCCAAATTTGAGTCCTCTTTATGTAAACGTGGTACTGCAATTCCTTGCTTACCATATTGCAAAATTAAAAGGCACGGATATCGATAAGCCTAGAAATCTTGCGAAATCTGTTACGGTGGAATAATGATTTTAGATTTTCTCAATGAATCACAGCGGGAAGCAGTTTTAAAGACTGACGGTCCAGTAATGATTCTTGCCGGGGCGGGTTCGGGTAAAACCAGAACCCTCGTTGCAAGAATTCAATATCTTCTGGAAGAAAAGAATATAAGCCCTTTTCAAATCCTTGCCGTGACCTTCTCCAATAAGGCTGCTCGCGAAATGCGGGAGAGGTTAGCCGCTAATACGCAGATCAATGTGGGCGCTTTGCAAGTTACGACCTTCCACGCTTTCTGTGCCAAGGTTCTTAGAATGGAATCTTCCTATCTGGGGCTGAGTCGTAATTTCACCATCTATGATGATGGAGAATCTCAATCAATCATTAAAGCCTTACTGGCCAAGAGAGGGATTAATCAAAAAGAACTTTCTCCTTATACGGTAGCTGCTTTTATCGATGGCCTTAAAAATTTGGGCTTCTATCTGGGTCTTCCCAAGAATGAAGATGTTGAAAAATTTGCTGAAGATAAAAGGCTCTTTGATATTTTCATGGAGTATGAAGCTGAACTCCACAGAAGTAATGCCGTTGACTTTGGTGGACTTATTACCGGAGTCCTTAATCTCTTCCGCAATTTTCCTGAAGTTTTAAGAAAATACCAGGACAAATATAAGTACGTTCTGGTTGATGAGTATCAGGATACCAATAGGGCCCAGTTCAACCTGGTTGAGCAGTTAAGTCATCACCATAGAAATATTTGTGTAGTGGGCGATGAAGATCAGTCCATTTACTCTTGGCGTGGTGCTGATATTAGAAACATTCTGGATTTTGAGGAAGTCTTTCCTGAATCTAATCTCGTGAAACTTGAACAAAACTATCGCTCTTCCAAAAGAATTATCGAAGCCGCTTCTGAAGTTATTTCCAGAAACCTTGCTCGTAAGGGTAAGAATATGTGGACGGATAATGATGAGGGCGACGAGATCCGCATTATAGAATGCCGTGATGATAAAGCTGAAGCTGATTATGTGGGACAAAGTATCCGTAAACTTGCTCAGGCTGGGGTATCACTAAAAGACATTGCTGTTTTCTATCGAAATAATGCCCACTCTAGAACAATCGAGGATGCTCTTAGAAGAGAGAAATTTCCTTATCGAGTAGTGGCAGGGATAAAGTTCTACGATCGTAAAGAAGTTAAAGATATGATTTCTTATATGAGGGTCGTCGTTAATAAAAAAGACTCTCTTGCCCTAACTAGAATTATCAATACTCCCGCAAGAGGAGTAGGGGCAACCTCCCTTCGAAAATTGGAAGATGAAGCAGTTAGGTTACAACTTTCCCTCTTCGAACTCATAGAGAAGATGGTCGAAGGGCCAAGTGAATTTAAGCATCTCTCTTTATCGGGTAAGGTTCAAAGCTCACTTTCTCAGCTAGTTCAGCTGATCCAGGAAGTGCAGGCCTTGGAAGCTCAAAAACAGCCTCCTTCAATTAGCTATGAAAAGCTTCTAAATGAATCCGGATACTACGAATTTTTGAAGGCTGACAAAAGTTATGAAGGTGCAGCTCGCTTAGAGAACTTAGAAGAGTTAATGAGTGCCATTAAGCAGTATGAAGAATCGGATATGGATCCCGCTTTAGTGAAGTTTCTAGAAAACATTACTTTAGATACGACTTCCACTGAAGATGGTCCTCAAGATCAAGTCTCACTTATGACTGTTCATGGTTCAAAAGGTCTGGAATATCCTTATGTCTTTTTGATTGGTGTTGAGGAAAATATCTTCCCGTCCTATAAAAGCCTCGAAGTCGGCCCGACCGCTATTGAAGAAGAACGCAGGCTTTTCTATGTGGCCATGACTCGAGCAATGAAACAATTAACAATTACTTTTGCTCAAGGAAGAATGTTGTGGGGAAGTCTAAAATTTAATGGACCCAGTCAATTTCTTCAGGAAATACCCTCTCAGTATTATACCTGGGAGTCGTATCAAACAAGTTCCAGAAAAGAGGGCTTCTCGAGTTCTCGCTATAGTTATGACGAGTTTGACCAGTCCCCCTCTCATAGTGAAGACGTGTATTACCAGGACAAAGTGTATCAACAGAAAAAACCTGCTGTGACTCTTGGGAACTATCCTTCGGGCAGTAAGATCATTCATGCCCTCTATGGTGAAGGGCTGGTTCTGGCTTCAGAAGGAATGGGTCAGGATGAAAAAGTAACTATCCAATTTCGCGATGGGATCAAGAAAAAATTCATGGTTAAGTTTGCCCCTTTGCAAAAAGTTTAAGGAGATAAGATGAAAGAGTTATCAACCGATGTTGTAAAGCATGTCGCAGGTCTAGCGCGACTCGAGATACCTCAGGGCGAGGAAGCGACATTTGTGAATCATATGAATAAAGTATTAAGTTATGTGGAGCTTTTGAGTGAAGTAGACACTAAAGATGCAGAGCCATTCTTTTCTCCTGCGAAAGAGCATCTAGAATATTACACTGAAGAATTTGCGACTCATCAAGATAAGGTGAGACCATCCCTGGGCGCTGATGAAGTATTGAAGAATGCACCATCCAAGCAGCAGAACCAGTTTGCTGTTGAAGCCGTCATTGAAGAAAACTGAGGAATTTATGAATATCTACGAATCTCACAATTTACTAAAAAGTAAGAAGATTTCTGCCACTGAACTTACCAAAGAAGCTTTAACCAAAGCCGAAACTTCTAAGACAAACGCAATTATTACTCTTACTTCAGATTTGGCCTTACGCCGTGCTAAGGAAGCTGACAAAGAAATATCCAGTAAGGGCCCCAAGGGGTGGCTGCATGGAGTACCATTTACTCTTAAAGACTTGTTCATTACTAAAAATATTAGAACAACTGCTGGCTCCAAGATTCTTTTTAATTATATTCCACCTTATGAAGGGTATGTATCAAGAAGCTTAAGCGATGCCGGTGCTATTCTAATAGGAAAAGTTAGTTGTGATGAATTCGGAATGGGGTCTACCAATGAGAATACTCCATTTGGTGCGGTTAAAAATCCTCACGACGTGAATCATGTCGCTGGAGGATCGTCTGGTGGTTCGGCTGCCTCTGTGGCAGAAGGCTCTTCGGCCTTCAGTATGGGGACCGATACCGGAGGCTCAATTAGGTTACCGGCGAATTTCTGCGGTCTCGTTGGCTTCAAGCCAACATATGGCCGAGTTTCTCGTTATGGTCAGATTGCCTATGGCTCAAGTCTAGATCAGGCAGGTCCCGTTGCTCGCAATGTTTTAGATGTGGGATGTGTAATGGAAGCCATTACTCAGAAAGATCCCCTTGATGTGACAAATGTACCAAATAAGACCATGAAGATAGTTGGAGCTCTTGAGAAGGCCAATGTTAAAGATCTAAAAGGCAAAGTCATTGCTTACTCAAGAGAGTTCATTGAAGCTTGTGACAATGATGTTAAATCATCTCTCTATGATGCTCTCAAGGTCTTTGAGAGCTCGGGTGCAATTCTCAAAGAGACTAGCTTTCCACATTTTAAATATTCAGTTGCCGCTTATTACTTAATCGCAACGTCTGAAGCTTCTACCAATCTTGCTCGCTATGATGGCATTCACTTTGGTTTTAGAGATAAATCCATGAAAGGTAATCTTGAGCAAACTTATATCAGGTCAAGAACGGAGGGCTTCGGTGAAGAGGTTAGAAAGAGGATTATCTTAGGTACTTTCTCTTTATCTTCTGGCTATCAGGATCAGTATTTTGCCAAGGCCTGTAAGGTCCGTCGTAAGATCTATCAAGATTTTGAAAATGCTTTTTTAGAAGCTGACGCAATCTTTTCTCCCGTTTGTGCTTCTCTGGCCTTCAAGCAAGGGGAAGGCAAGCAGGATCCTCTTAAGATGTATATGAATGATCTCTATACTATTCCTGTAAATTTAGCTGGCCTACCGGGGCTCGCCCTTCCTTTTGGAAAGCATGGAAATCTTCCAACCGGTTTTCAATTAATCGGAAAAAGCTTTCAAGATGAAGAGTTACTTAAGTTAGGAAGGGCCTTTGAACTGGCTTCCAAGGCATAAGAGGTAAATATGAATTATGATATTGTTATTGGACTAGAAGTTCATGCTCAACTTTCAACAAATACCAAAGCTTGGTGCCAGTGCGAAATCTCAACCAATGCTTATGAAAATACTAAGGTCTGTGAAGTCTGTAGTGCTCAGCCGGGAACACTTCCTGTTTATAATAAGCAAGCTGTGGAGTACGCTATTAAGCTTGCCCTCGCTACAAATTCAGAAGTTAATAAAATATCAGTTTTTGATCGCAAAAATTATTTCTATCCAGATTTGCCTAAAGGATATCAGATTACCCAGTTTGATAAGCCGGTAGGGGAGAAAGGATTCTTGGAAATTCTGGATGATGAAGGGAATGTTAAGCGCATAGGTCTTCAGCGAATCCAAATGGAAGAAGATACCGGAAAATCTTCCCACCAGGGAGAGAAATCCCTGATCAATCTCAACCGAGCGGGGACTCCACTTCTTGAGATTGTAAGTGATCCCGATATGTGTACTCCAAAAGAGGCGAGCGCCTATCTCAAAAAACTGCATTCTATTTTAGTTTATTTAGGAATTTGTCACGGAAATATGCAGGATGGTAACTTTCGCTGTGACGTCAACGTCTCACTTAAGCCAAAGGGTTCAAGTAAGTTAGGAACTCGTACTGAAGTGAAGAACGTCAACTCTTTCAGACATGTGGAAATGGCCATTGAGTATGAAGTTCAAAGACATAAGGAACTTCTGGATTCTGGAAAGAGTATCCTTCAGCAAACTCTTTTATTTGAAATTGAGACTCGCAAAACGAAGGTCCTAAGAACCAAGTCAGACGCCGATGATTATCGTTATTTCCCTGAACCTGATCTTCTTCCTTTAGTCATAACTCAAGAGCATATAGAAAAGGTGAGATCGACTCTACCGGAATTACCTGACGCTAAGATCAAGCGTTTTATGGATTCTTACGGTATTCCTCTTTATGATGCGAGTGTTCTTACCTCTGAAAAAGCACTGGCCAATTACTTCGAAGAGTCTCTTAAGGGGTATGAAGGCGAAGCTAAAAAGATGTCTAACTGGATTATGGTTGAACTTCTGCGCTATCTGAATGAAGCGGGAACATCCATTGACAGATCTCCTGTGAAGCCGTCTTCAATGGCTTCTTTGCTAAATGCTATTCAGTCAGGAAAAATTTCCGGGAAGATTGCTAAAGACGTATTCTTAAAGATGTTTGATACCGGCAAGGCTGCTGAAGCCATCATTAAAGAAATGGGGCTTGAGCAGATTTCAGATGAGAAAGCCCTCATTGAGATAGCTGAGAGAATCGTTACTGCTAATGCCGGTCAAGTAGAGAAATACAAAGGTGGAAACGAGAGAGTCTTTGGTTTTTTTGTGGGTCAGGTAATGAAGGAAACAAATGGTCAGGCCAATCCGGTTATGACTGCTGAAATCCTCAAAAAAATATTGGGCCAATAAAGATGAGATCATCCGTAAAAATACTATTAGGCCTATGGGTTCTGCTATTTCTTATAATTGGTGGGCTTGTTTATAGTACCTATTCAAAACTTCATCCAGAAGCTTTCGTGGCACTTCTTACTGAGCAGGTTCAACATAATTATCCGGGAGCTAAGCTTGAAGTCGGAGAGGTTAATTATAATCTTTCTCTTAATTTTAATCTGAGTCTGAAGAATGTCATCCTTAGAAGATCTGATAAGACTTTAGGGACGTTGGGAGAAATTGAGCTTAAAGTTCCTTGGTGGTTACTTGTTATAAACAGAGGCAATGCTCAGATTAATCTAAGCAATCTTAATCTTTTTATCGAACCCAATACTAGCAAAAAAGATGAAAGTTTTGATAATACCACCCCTGGAGTGGTTGAGAAATCTAAAATAGAAGTTGAACTTCCTCAATATCTGCAGGACGTGCAATACACCATTAGGGCGCGAAATATATCCATTAAAGACATGGCCGGCAGTCGCACTCTACTCAAGTTTTCCAAGCTTCTGGTTCGCGAATTTAACTATGGCAAGAATTCTGCATTTGAAATCAAATTACCCATATCTATTGGACACAGAGGGATGAACTACTCTTCAGAGCTATGGCTCTTTGGTGATGTTACTCCTGATAAAACGATATGGGACTTCAACTATAGAGGCAATTTTCGAACCAAGGATATGGGACAGAATATTCAGTTTGACGATGTCATTCTGGAAGGGAAAACTCGCTTTAAACCCCGAGAAGTCGATATTCAATCTGAAGTCGATTTTAGTATCGATAGAAAGAATATTGGTAATGGAGTATTCGCCGCAAATGAGAAGAAAATTTCTCTTAAACTCTTATTCACAGAACTTCCCACTGAGTTTTTGAATATATTCGAAAACGAATTGAGACATACTCACCTTTCGAAGTTAATTGGCAGTGCTGCAGGGGAACTTCAGCTTGAGAGAAAACTGGCCGATAGCAAAGCAACCCTTCGTGGTGGATTAGAATTTAATGCTCCTTTTCAATTGAATAAAGAAGATATAATGGGGGCCTGGAAGTTAAGTTTTGATAATACAAGATGGGATAGTTCATTTATTAGTCCCAAGGGAGAAGTTAGTTTCTTTCGTCGCTCAGTTATTGATTTAGATAATGGGCAAGTTAAGCAATATTCCGAAGAGTTAGGATTTACTGGTGTGAATCTCACTATGGCATTAGGAACTGTTCCTACTTTACAAGAATTAATGAACTCCAATTCGACCAGGTACTTCACCTCTAACATTTCCATTAAAAAATGTTTATTAGGTGAAAAAGAAGTTGATGGATACTTTAAGATAGGGGTCTCTCCTGATTTGAAATTTTATCAAGGTGAGCTTATAAAATCCGCTGATCAGAAGTTCAATCTTGTCTTTAACCAAAACAAACAAAAGAAAATTGATATTCACTTTGAGAACTTCCCTTGGAGTCAAGAGCTGAACTTCCTTTCACCTTATTTCCAAGCTAGCTCTGGAAATCTTAATGGTCAGGTGGAAGGACGCTGGAATGAAGATTGGATTGATGGCAAATGGCTGATGAAATTGAATGCTTCCGATTTAGTTAAGAGCTCTGGCTTACTTGTGAATATGAATAGGAAACTCTGGTCGGAATTTAATGTTCCCACCGAAAATATCACTCATTTAAATACTCTCTCTTATGTTCAGGATGGAAAACTCAAGCTTGATTCTCTCGTCATAGAAGGAGAGGACCCTGCCAAGCTCTCTGGCCTGATTCATTCAGAGATTGAAAAAAACTCGCATTTAATTTTAAGTTACCCAAAAAATAAGAAATGGAAGCCTGTAAATAAAGAGTTTAAAGGTGTGTTTTGGGAAAAGGAAGAAGGATGACAGATTCATATCGTCCTATTGTTTGGAAGGATAATAAGCTATTTCTCCTAGATCAGAGGCAGTTACCTCATACTGAAACTTTTGTTGAAGTGAATGATCTAAAGAGCTGTGCTGAAGCCATCAAAAATATGACCGTCAGAGGAGCACCCTGTATTGGCTTTACCGCCATCTATGGCATGGCCCTCTGGATAAAGAATTTAAACAGCCAGCCTAAAGTAGAAGATTGTAGAAGGGCCTGCGATGAAATGATCTCGGCCAGACCAACTGCAGTCAACTTGGCCTATGAAGTTAATCGCTGCTTTGAAATGATGAAGCAAGCACTTGAAAGAGGGGAAGAATCCTCTGCTATATTTGAAAGACTAGTTGCGTTTGGCGATCAGCAAATCAAACAGAGTCATGACAAAAACAGTGCAATGGCCAGATTGGGGGTTGATGAGCTGACTAAAAAGCTTGGCGATCGTAAATGGAATTTAATGACCCATTGTAATACTGGTTTCTTGGCCTGTGGAAGTTTAGGAACTGCTCTAGGGGTCATTTCTTATGCTAATACTTTGGGTAAGGTGGAGCATGTATATGCTGATGAAACCAGGCCTTATATGCAGGGTACGAGACTGACAGCTTTTGAGCTTAGTAAGGAAGGAATTCCATATAGTATTGTAGTGGAAGGTGCGGCTTCCTACCTTATGGCGCATGATAAAGTTGATGCTATATTCGTCGGGGCAGATCGGATTGCCGCCAATGGGGATACAGCTAATAAAGTTGGAACCTCAACCCTTGCGATTGTAGCTAAAAACTATAATATTCCTTTCTACGTGGTGGCACCAATCAGTTCCTTTGATATTTCTATTCCTGATGGAAAGCACATCGAGATCGAAATGAGAGAGATGAATGAGATCACGGAGCTTAGAGGAATTAAGCTCGCCCCAGAGGGAGCTCAGTCAGTAAATCCTAGCTTTGATGTAACTGACCATAGATTTATAACAGGAATTATTTGCGAGAAAGGATTTATCGATCCATCCCGTGATGGTGAACTTGTGAGGATAGTTAAAGGATGAAAGAAAAGAGAGCTTCAATCGATATCGGATCTAACAGTATTCTTCTTTTGATCGCAGAATTCGAAGCAGGCAAATTGAATGTACTTAGTAAGCGCAGTGAAATCACCTCACTAGGTCGTGAATTGGATAAGAATAAGGCATTTCACTCAGAATCCATGGATGCGAGCTTTGCAGCACTTAAATCATATGTGGATGAATGTTCTGTCCAAGGCATCCCGAGTGATAAGATCATTGCCACGGCCACTGAAGCCGCGAGAGTGGCGCAGAATGCGTCTGAATTCTTTGATAAAGTTCATAAAGAACTTAATCTTCACATTAATGTGATTAGTTCTGAAGCCGAAGCTTTCTTCTCCACGAAGGGGATCTTCTTTAACAGTAAATTCAACTCTGAGATTATTACCATCATGGATGTGGGTGGCGCTTCAACTGAACTAATTAAAGTTAATACGAAATCTTTTCAGATTTTAGAAACCATAAGTATGCCGATTGGTGCAGTTAGGTCTACCCAATGGTTAAATGACAAGCTCTTCGTTCAGAATCTGCAAAAGGTTTTTCTTGATTTTAGAAGTGAGATCGATAAATTTCAAACCAAAGAGCTCTACTGTGTCGCTGGAACGGTTACTTCCTTAGGAAATATGCATCTTCAGCGTAAAGAATTTGTAGAAGATGATGTTCATGGTTTAGTACTTAAGGCTGAAGATATTGATAATTTATTCAAGAAATACTCAGATTATTCTCCAGAGCAATTTTTAGAAAATTTCCCTTTCTTACAGAAAAGATCTCATAGTATTAGAGGAGGCCTGCATTTGGTCTATCATTTGATGCATCGTCTTTTCATTAAAGAATTAACGATCTCCACATATGGGTTACGTTTTGGAACGCTTCTAGAAGGAAAGATCAGTCAGGAGTATCTTCATGCAAAATAGAGTGCATTTGGGACCCAAGTCCGTTCTGTTTAAAGAAGGGGAGGAGACTCGGAAGCTTTACCTGATAAAAAAAGGCGAAGTTCTTTGCTTAAAATCAACTCAGGATAGGCTTATCCCCGTCTTCCTTGCTAAGGAAGACGATATCATTGGGGAAAGTGCCATGATTGGCGATAATATTTCTACCTATTCAGCTGTGACTCTGGGTCAAGTGGAGCTGCTCGAGATACCTTCTCAGAATTTTGAAGAAGTTTTAAAATCTGCTCCCAGCTGGCTGGTAGATCTCACAACAATAATGATCAACCGTTTTCAGCATACAGCAAACCTGATAGCTGAAAATCGTGTGATACATCCACTTATTATAGAAGAAGATAAATTCCCCTCAAAACTAGAAGTGGAATTTAAAAAGCTTTTAGATTAATAAAACTGAATAATTCTATTGCGATGAAGACTTAGAGCAAGCTCCACGATCTTCTGCTGGGCCCGATGGCATTCATTACGATTAGAAGTAAGATCTTTCTGCATGATATCGAAGGCTTTGATCGCCATCTGTCTTGAGATAAGACCAAGTGCGCGACGTTGATTTTTAGTATGAACCAGGCTTAAAGCAAGTCCCAAAATAGCGGGCTGGACCTGAGAGACAACGGTTCTTAGTCCTTCATCATCCAAATCCCAAATACTTTCAAAAGAAATACACGACTCAGTTAATTCCTTAGCAAGAGTAGGATTTCGATTACGCAAATTTTTTAATAGTTTGGCCTTATCAGGTCCATCCATTCTCTGGAGGAGCTCGATAACCTGGCGCTTACCATTGATAAAGATTCCATTCTCTGCACTATTCTGACTCATCTATTCTCCTTCCTGGATTTAAGACTTTGGGACTGATTTAGGCCTGTAGTTTAGCTTTCTCTTCTTCAAACTTCATGCGGGCTTTTTCAAGATATTCACGATGCTTTAACTCTTGTTTAGCAATTTGTTCTTCATGGCCCATTTGTTTTTCAGACATCTGATCTGTTTGAGACTGCTTTAAATCACTGAGAAGTTTTTCATAACGCTGATTCTCTTCTTCAATACGCTTATTGTACTTTCCGTGGAGTTGATTGAGCTTGGTATCTGCTTCGCTCTTCTCTTTTTGGATCTGGATTTCGTAATCTTTTTTTATCTTAGCAATTTCTTTTTCATTTTTCTCTCTAACGGATTTAAGTTCGCTCTCCATTTGGTCGCCAAGCTTTCTGAGCTCAAAACTCTGACGCTTATTCATCGACTCGATGGTCTTATTAGTTCTGGCAGTTGGTGATACTTCAGACATAGCTAACTTTTCCTTTGATGCAAGGTAATGCCTTTCGTGGCATCATAGTTATCATACTTACTTATGCTCATTCCTCACAAGGCAGGCAAAAATTGATGGGTCAAATACCTGGAAAAGTCTTCATCGTTAGTGGCAAAAGAACCCCTTTTGGTAAGTTTGGTGGGAGTCTTTCGGCCCTAAGTCCTATAGATCTGGCAGTTTTAACCAGTATGAGACTCCTCGCTGAATTATCTTTAGCTCCTGAAAGTATTGATCAGGTAATATTTGCCAATGTTCTTCCGGTGACACCCGACACTCTATATGGGGGCCGACATATTGCTTTGAAAAGTGGAATGAAGGTAACCACCCCAGGCGTATCTGTGAATCGGCTGTGTGGTTCTGGCATACAAGGAATTATAGACGCTGCTCGTATTATTAGATACGAGGAAGCGGAGGCCATAATGGTAAGTGGAGCTGAGGCCATGAGCATGTCTCCTCATCTTATCTATGGCAGTCGTTTTGGAACCAAATACGGCTCTCTTCCTACTAAAGATCTCTTACTTGATACTCTTTATGATAAGCATGCTGCTCTTCCTATGGGTAATACGGCAGAAAATCTTGCTCAGGAGTTTAAAATCTCTAGAGAAGAATCGGATCAGTATTCTTTTGAATCTCATCAGAAGGCCAGTCAGGCCTATTTGCATGGACTTCTTCAACCTGAAATCCTGAGTGTTGATCTGGGCAAAACTCAGTTAGATCGCGATGAGCATTTACGTGGAGATATCTCTCTTAAGGATCTCAGCAAGCTCAAACCCACCTTTATTAAAGACGGGACAGTAACCGCCGGTTCTGCTTCTGGAATTGTAGATGGAGGAGCTTCCCTTCTCATTGCCAGCGAAGTCTTTGTCAAAAAGCATAAGCTCTCACCCTTAGCAGAAATCATAGGGGGTGAGGTAGTGGGAGTGGATCCTTCGAAGATGGGAATTGGACCAGTACCAGCTATCCAGCAGCTTCTCGCCCGTTTTAAACTAGATATTCAAGATATCGATCTCTTTGAAATCAATGAAGCCTTTGCCCCACAAGTGATGGCCTGTCAAAAAGCTTTGGAGATACCACTGGAAAATTTAAATATCTGGGGGGGCGCAATTGCTCTAGGACATCCTTTGGGGGCAACTGGATTAAAGATTAGTTTGACCCTTGCTAGGCAATTGCAGCACTATAAAAAAGAGTATGGAATATCTTCTGCTTGTATCGGTGGAGGACAGGGTATTGCTCTGTTGATGAGGAAAGCATGATTTTAGTAAAAGAAGATTTTGAAGGTTTTAAGAGTTGGCTTGATCTGGATATTAATTCCATTGCCTGGGAAGGGCGGTATGCCGATTCTTTTAGCTCCTTCTGGGAATCTTTTTTTAAAGATCAGATAGAGCCCTCCGAGCTGGGACAGCGCTTTGAATATGCCAAAAAGATCGCTAAATCGGGACCATTGATTTCCTGGCTTAACTGGCTCTACGAAAAGTTTGTAGTATATTGCTTTATCCATAAGAAGTTCTCAGTCAGAGAAATTGCTCTGCTGTTTGAGCTGGAAGAAAAGTTTATCTCAACTATTTTAAGAGATCACTTTATCAAGGTTCATCCGACCTATGAGGACCTGATAAATGAAAAATTCCAAATCAGTAATGTGAGTTCTGAAAATCTCTTTTTAACTTTCTCAGATATCGAGCCCACTCTCGGTAGTGAGGCAATGGTTAAAGGAACTTTTGAGGACGACATTCTCGCTCACATGGAAGTCACTCTTTATCCAGACTGGTTAAACCTCGTTAAGGAACTTCGTAAGGATATTCTTTCACTCAAAGTCGATTTCGAAAATCTAAAAAAGAAAACGGCTTTTAGAAAGCAAGTTCGCTTTATCCAGGAAGTTATTATTCTTCTTTTGATTTTGAGCTTTGTGGTCTTTGCTTTAAAGAATACCAATAAGTGGTATGAGGATTATTTGGTTAATAAAATCACTCTCTTTGAGCCCAATTTTTTTTGGCTTGATAAATCCCTTAACTATCAGGAGCAGGATCTTTTGGCACGCCAACAGATTGATCTCTCCAATAAAGAATTGGAAGAACTTGAGAAGCTTGAAGCCCAGCAAGTTTTCTCTGATGACAAGGCCAACACTCGCTATGATCCTGAATCAGATGTCGTGGTGCTGGACTCGGTAGAAGAAGTTCCGAAAAGTTTCGGTGAAGCTGAAACTGAACAATCTGCATATGAGGAAAATAAGAAGGGTGGTTATCGAGATAGCATGTATGCCTCATCTAATAAGAAGGCCTATCGAATTCTTATGTCCTCAGATCATCCCGTAGGCATTAGAAAGGAAATCCTTCCACTACTTGAGAAGTATGGCATCTCTCAGGTAGATAATGTGAAGCCGGGTACAGAGATTCCTGGGGGGCTATATTTCAACTTGGTCGTACCATCTAAAAATTTGAAGGATTTCATGACAAAGGTTACGACCTTTGGGGAAGCTACTATTTTTGAGAGTCGCTCGCAGGGGGGAGATCACGCAGGGAAAAACAGGGTCTTTATCTGGGTTAAATCGATCTAATCTTCTTTTCCTTTTCCTAAAATCGAGTCAAGCATGCCAATCCCTACGATGGAATTATCCTTGGCCCCTCCGCCGCCTTCCTCGGGCTTAATGCTATTTTTAATGCCAGCAAATAACTCTTGATCAATCTCTTTAGCATTCTCAAGACCTTGCTGCTCTTTCTTCCAGGCATTAACGTTGCGGCCCACTTCAACCTCTGTATCGCCTTCTTTTTTCACGAGTTTTAGATGGCTGGTAATGATGTTATTAAAGAGGACCACTTGGGCCAGGCGAGCTCTTTCTTCTTGTGACTCCTTAACATTAGCTTGGGTTAGCTCTTTTTTATTAAGACCTTTCTTAGTGATTTCCTCTTCGCTAATTTGCCGTTTACCGAGTTTATTCTGAATGGTCTCAAGAGTTGCGATTCTCTTGGCTTCAAAGATTTTATCGATCTCAACTTCAATTTGATCAATAGTCAGGTTATCTGCTTTCCATTTCTTCAAAAGATCAAAATACCCATTATCGGTAAGGTAATCTTCGAGCCCTTTATCACTTTCGTCTTTAATTGCTCTAACTCGTGCCTTTTCCATCTCCTTTTTCATCCGAAGATCCATATCGGCGGCATGCTCAACTTTCAGGCGAGAATCATCTACTACGAGATAGCCTTCACAATCCTTCATTTCTGGCCTTTCGGCGCATTTAGCAGTCATATCCATTTGGCTCTCAGTGGTACCACCCTTAAGCATATCGATAGATGCCACATTGGTTAAATTATCCAGCGACTTACTCTCATCGGATTTACCGCGATCGTAGAACTTTGCCTTTTGCCCTTTATCCAGACTAACTGCAAATCCTCCCGATAGATCCTTCTCAAACTGCTCTTTAATGAGCTCGGAGCTCGTGATGGCCTTTCTAATATTTTGCAGTTTTGATTTCGTTAGGCAGGCATTTGCTCCCACTGGCATTTTATCATCAGTTGATTCTTTGGGAGTTTTTTCAAAATCTTCGCAGAGTGGTCTGATCTGATTTGAACAAAAATCAAAGAAGCCTCCCAGTTGATCCACATTGAAATTGGCATCAGCTGAGATACCTTTGAAGATATCTTTATAAATAGCACCCTCATCAGTAGTATTTGTAATTTTTCCAAAACCACCAGAGCCAGTATCAACTACTTCTACTGTGGCATTTGGATTTGCTAATACCTTTCCCCAGTACTTCACAAAATCCTTTTCGCTATCAGCAGGAGCATTTTTGAGTCTCAGATTTTCAAAACAAAAGCGAGAAATTTCAAAGAGAGCGTTCTTACCTAATTGGGTTGTGTAGAGTTGAATAAAGACTTTCTGATCGATGAGCTTGCGATTCTTAAACTTCAGCATGTCCTTGTTCTCTTTATCTTTCCGATCAATACCGGTCATCGCCTTGTACATTTTGTCGCCAAGGTAACCTGATATCGCCTTGACGTTATTACTTTGAACAAGACCGTAACTTTGTAGACCTAAGTTATTGGAGAGTTCTTGCAGATCTTTGGTATTTTTTTGACTCAACTTTTCTTTGAAGCATTCCTCGGCCAGTTTCGCCTTTTTTTCTCTTTCATCCTTGCTTACCACCTTTGGATCAAACTCATTTTTTTTCCGGCATTCATTGAATTCAGTAGAACCCTCTAGCAAGTTTTCTACTTCTACATCTTTAAGAACGGAGACGAATTTATTGCTGAGCTCTTTGTCGGTTAACATTTCAGGAGCCGCCATAGCGGAGAGAGCATATAAACTAAGAGGTAAAATGAGCATTTTCATATGCTTATTTTATCGGAAGATCAGCTCCGAAGGCTTACGGAGAAGATGAATTTTATGAAAGAAGGGGGAAGGGTTAGTGAAATTAGATACTTATAACTACATGGCATCCCGGGAGATGCCAAATAAGGCCTTCATTTCTCCCAATAATAAATGGCTTTTCCCCAGGTAATACCACTGTCTGACAAATCCGATGAGCATGGCCGCTAGAAAGCCATAGGCCACTCCCGAATGAACAATCTTGGTTACTAGGCCAGTGTCATGAGCACCACCCAATAAAAAAGCTATAGTCCCAAGAATAAGCATCAGCATGGTCCAAGGAATGGTCTGTCTTTTAGAGAGTTGGGATTCATGTACATAACGAGCAACTTTCTTCTTATAGGGTTCAAGGTCAGCCGGGGGAGTGTCAAAGAGTTCAGATAAATTGGCTTCACTATTTAGGGCATTCCAAACATTTTCCACAAGCCTTGCTACTCCTATAAAGTAGAACATTACAAAGGCTTGAATAAAAATGACATACATGAAGGTAGGGATGGCCAATTGAATATGACCAAAATCAATGTTTATCCATCCAAGGGCAACAGTCGTAGTGAGCAGGACCCCTGCAAGCATGATGATCAATAAAAATCTCAGAAGATAGGCCATTAGACTTCCAA
>DFXX01000002.1 GCA_002381765.1 Bacteriovoracaceae bacterium UBA4097
TCGGCCTCTGTTTCAACTATTCGTTGAAGCAGTGTTTCCATTACAATCTGAGTTCTAGCAGAGTCCAGAGTCCCGATCATAGGTAGGGCAATAATTCCCGTGGCAATTTCAACTACTGGAGTTGAGAGTTCGAGCATATCTTGTTGTTGCCGATTGATGACTTCCTCTCGGGCCTTCTGATAAACTTCAGTTGTATAGAGACCCATCTTATCCAGTAAATCGTTCACCTCCCAGATATCATCTGAATTACTATCCACCTTTCTCAACTTATCCATGAGTACTTTTTTTAAGGAAAAGACAAACAGGGCCGTCTCACTAGGAGTAAAGCCTTGAGTACCTCTTGAGTGAGAAAGCGAAGCAAGAAATTCTTTTACATCAGTCATTTCTCGCGAGTTGAATTCTTTGACATTTCCGTTATCAAGAGATTTAGTGAAAAGATTTAAGAATTCCTTCATTTGTAACTGGAGTTCAGAAGTTCTTAACAGATCACTACGAATAGCATTCTTCTGCTCATTCTCCCAGCTTGATAGAATATCGGCTTGATGTTTAACAATAGTAGACTGAATAATCGAAGGCATGAATTCTCCTCTTAGAAATGACAAATGTGGTATTCCTATAAGGGTTATTCGCATCTTTAGCAATCGGATTTGAAACTTATATGGTGTAAAAAAAAACCTTGAGATTAGCTAAAGGTTTACTTCAATGGCCAAGTTCCACTGTTTCTGATAAGCAGCTAGCACTTTCAAAAGGAAAAGACCTTGTATAAAATTCTTATCATCGATGATCTTGAATCAAACAGATATTTTTTTTCTCACCATTTAAAATCCGTTGGCTATCAGGTCATCGAAGCAGAAACAGGCAGAGAAGGTATCGAGAAAGCTCAGGAAGATCCGGATCTCATCATTCTTGATATTAACCTTCCTGATATGAATGGCATGCAAGTGTGCTCTCTTTTAAAAGGAGACTCACGCCTGGGCAGAATTCCGGTGATTCAAACATCAGCGAGTTTTATTAATACTCATGACCATGTAAAAGGCATCGAATGTGGTGCTGACAGTTATCTTAACACTCCAATCGATCCTCAAATTTTTTTAAGCACTGTTAAAGCATGGCTCAGAGTGAGAAAGTCAGATAAACTCCTCAGTAGAAATTTAGAGCTTCTCGAACAGGAAAAGGAACTTAGAGAAAGATTTGTTTCAACCCTTACTCATGATCTAAGAACTCCCCTTACTGCTGCAAAATTGGGGGCACAGCTACTTTCAAAAAAATCCGATATCGATTCTCCTAATCAGACCATTGCAAATCGTATTGTGGCCAATATTGACCGCACTGACAGCATGATTAGAGATCTATTGGACGCCAATCTTATAAAGGCCGGAGAAAAACTTCCTTTAAAAATCCTTCACTGCAAGTTGGACCAACTTCTCGAAGATGCCGTGACTGAACAAGGTAGTGTCTATGGAGATGTCTTCACACTTAATACCTATCCAATCGACGGATATTGGGATTGCCAGGCCATTAGAAGAATAATTGAAAATCTCTGTTCCAATGCTGTTAAATACGGAAGCCCTCATGAAAAGATAAGGGTCAACCTTTCCTATGATGAAAAGTCTGAGCAAGTTCTCATCGATATCCATAATTTGGGAAATCCCATCGACATCGATATTCAAGAAGACATGTTTAATCCTTTCAAGAGGGCGGAGAGCTCTAAGGATCAAAAGGGCTGGGGTCTGGGACTTAGCCTGATTAAAGGTCTCACCGAGGCCCATGGTGGAACTGTTTCCGTCAAAAGTGATAAGGAGAGCGGAACAACTTTCTCAGTGCTCCTTCCGCGAGACAGTAGAAAGTTAGTAAATCCGTAAAACTGCAAATTATTCTGGGCTTTCTAAATGGTTGACCGAATTATCTAGAATAGTAAGAATCAAATAAATTCAATACGATATACGAGTTATTTCACTCCATCCCTGATGTATGGGATGATATAACCATGAAGAAATGCATTAGATATTTCGATCAGAATAAATTTGCCCAGGCATTTCTTAAGAACTCTTTTGTTAAATTACTCCTAACATGTTCCGATATTAAAAACATGCTCAATAAATATGGATTATTTATTTATAAAATAATCTTTCTTATTCTCCCTCTGGTATTAACTGGATGCCTTCCCCACATCTCTGTTAGTGGCCGTTCAGATGCTGAAGGAGGCTCAAGCACTCCTATAAAACTAAACTCTCTCAGTAATAATGGTCACGTCAATATATCAAATCAGGGCTCATTTGCTTTATCTGGAACATGCTCTGGCGATGGTGTTGGTAATATAGTTATCGAGGACGCCAGTAACACTGTTCTTGCCATGGCCAGTTGTACAAACGGGGCCTGGAATGCTGTACTTGATTTCTCCAGTGGTTTTCCTGATGGCACCATTAATCTGGAAATTATCTTAACCGATGCCAAGGGCGTGGCCCATTCCCTTGAGCGATCTCTTGTGAAACTCACCGTTACTCCCACCATCGCTATTACTTCGCCCGCTATTAATGCCTATATCAATAATGGGAATAGATCTGCCTTTTTGGTCTCAGGTAGTTGTGATGTGGTAGGTGGAACGATCTCCGTTACTGGTGGATTAAGTACTGTGAATACCACTTGTAATGGATCAATCTGGAGTGCCAATCTCTCTTTTCCAGGTAACACAAATGGAGCCCCCAATGTCACGGCAACAATAAGAGATGCCGCCAATAATCAGGCCAGCGCTTCTCGATCATTTATTCTTGATACTGTTAATCCGACGATAGCAATTTCCTCCCCCGCTGCTGGTGCATACATCAATATAGCGAATGAAGCGGCTTTTGCTATCACTGGAACATGTTCAGAAAATGGATTAGGAAATGTTAGGATTGAAGATGCTGCCAATAATCTTATGGCAACTATCGATTGCGTCTCAGGGTCCTGGTCAACAAGCCTAGACTTCTCTGGAGCCTATGCAGATGGGCCACAGACTCTAGAGATCTCCCAAACTGATCTTGCCGGGAATAATTCATCGGCTGTAAGAACTTTTAATATCGATAAGACCGCTCCCAATCTCACTTGGTCAAGAGTCGTAGATGGAATTTGTGTGGGAACAGCTAACATTAGTAGCTTTGCTGTACAAGGAAGTTGCACTAATGGAGATAGCATTATCACTATCTCTTCACCTCAGTTAACGACTTCGCAAACTGCAAGCTGTTCGGGAGGAAGTTACTCTACAACTTTGAGCTTCTCAGCAAGTGGACTTAACCTACATGATAGCTTTAATGTTCAAGTCGTTCAGACTGATAGCGCTGGAAATTCTACAAGTGTCACTCATTCCTTAAAATATATCGCTAGCACTACTCCCGCCATAAGTTTTGCCGGATGGGATGATGTTTATTCGGTAGGTAAGAAAACCTATCGAGACGGAAATCCTTCTGAGCCTGGGGAAGTCAGCATTAAATGGAAGGAGTGGGCCTCACCCGCCAATACTTGTCAGCCGGAAGGTGTGAAAGTTTACCGCTCTGATAGTATGGGTGCCACAACTCTCGTTTCAGAGAATTTAGGTGTACCACCCACTACTCGCAGATTTGCAGACAACCTTTCTGAGAGTGATTTCGGTAAGGCCTGGTACTACTCACTTCAATTAAAAATTGCAGGATTGGAATATGATATAACCACTCCTGCTGAAATTAGCGAAATAAGAGTCATCGCTCCACCTAATAATATGGCGCTGGTTCATCGCTGGATTACCAACCAGGAAGTCTGTGGACTTATGGGTCTTGCCACCGATCCCACCAATCATTTCAGATGTGCTTATACGGGCCAGGGTCATGTGGGTGGATATCATGATATGCAACATGATCTGCTGGTTGATCGTTTTGAATTAGGCTGTAAAGTAAGTGCTACCTGCGGTGCTGGTGGAAATCAAGAATGCCTTCCACAAAATTTTTCAAACCTCCCTGATCCAAGTTCTGGTTCAGGTGTTCCAGGAGCGATAGGTTCAGTTTACTACAATAATACTAGTGTAACTGATTCGGGAATGTGTTTTGTTAAATCCGGTCCAGCTGCAACAAACTGGATGAAGCTCTCCTTTGCAACTGATCCTGAAGTGGTGGCTTCTGTCACTAATGAGGCCCATGCTGCTCCACTAGGACATATGTCAAGGCAGAGTTTCCATGATGCCTGTGTCGGGCAATCCATCACTATTGGCCAATTAGAAGAATATCCTGACAACTCTGCCAATAGCATAAGTATTTCTAAAAGATTGTTAAGACTTAAGGAATTAAGAGCGGCGGCGGCCTGGAGCAGAGAAAGCGTTCCTTCTCCCTATAGCAGTGCTGATGAGTGGATTGATAATGTTGAGAAAAGTAGCTTTGTCATAGGTGATCCGTACGGAAGAATAGGAAAATGTAATACCAATAATTTCAAAAGTAGTTTAACGGCCGCAAACAGAGAATTCTTAAGCAGCTTTTCCATTCACCGTGGCGCTTTTGAAACAGGTTCGAAAATTGCCACAATAGACTGTCAGTCACGTTATGGTATTCAGGATTTGGTCGGCAATTTACAGGAAGTTGTTTCTGATGAAATTAACTGTCCCGATGGTTTAAGTTGTTATGGTCAAAGTAGTACCATCGATCCTGACAACACCGACATGAATGGTTTTGCATTCAATGGGGTTCAAGGTCCTGGGGGATCAGCATCGGTTGGAAGCTGGGGATTTCATTTTGCACCTCATGGCTCAAATTACTTTAACTCTGTTCTTGGTATTCCTCTTAGAACCAATGAGTCCGGAGCTGTTCATACAAATACGATGGGATACAATTTTTTCCATGGGGATTTTATTTATCTCGATACTGATAACGTGAATACTGAAGGCAACCCTATTGGTAATTTACGATACCTCTTTACGGGAGGATTCTGGTCGTTTGGAGAAAGTGGCCAGTCAGGTCGCTGGACCAGTGTTTTCAATCTAGATAGCAATTCCTGGGGTGGTCATATGGGGGCCAGATGTATGGCACCGGTTAAGTAATATTAAGGTGTGCCTTGTCAGAGAAATAATTACCCAAAGCTTTTTCATGAAGA
>DFXX01000070.1 GCA_002381765.1 Bacteriovoracaceae bacterium UBA4097
AACTTTCTTTTGCCTCTCCAAAACTGACCTCCATCTCGAAACAACGTTGAGGGAGGGAGGTCAGTTTTGGAGAGGCAAATTCCTCTTTACTTTCGTGTGGTTGGGGATTTTTTAGAAAGTACCCCTTCACTCATGACCGTTCTTCCTCCCATTGATACTCCAACAACACTCATCCTATAAATTGAAGACCTTGCCGAAGGTCGTGAGTTTGCCTTTATAGAAAACTTCTAAATTTTCGAGATTTAGACCAGTATGAAGAATGTCTCTCTTGAATCCAAAGAGGAAGCGAATCTCTGACTCTTTGCTAATTCTAGAATCACTTGAATCATAAAATTCGAGTAAAGTTTTCTTATAACTTTTATAGGTTGATTCATCATTGAAGATATAGAAAATATAATCATAGACTTTGTTATTTAGATAATCCTCGATCTTATTCTTAACCCTCGTTCTAGCCTTCTGGGTTAGCTCTACTTCAAGTGCAAGTCTGAAGGATTCATTACCAAACTCTCCATTCAAAATTGCATCGGGCAATCGACGAATACCAAATCCAAAGGAAGATCCGTTAATTTCGTGGGCCAGAATGACTTCCTCAAATACTCCCCATTTCATAAACTGACATGAAACCATAGTAACCACAGCCTCATGAATCAAGCTTTCATCGTAGAGAGATGTAACTTTACTAGGAGCGCTCTTGATTAGTTCTGGCCCAAGATAGACCAACTTGGACTTACCTTTAAAAGGTCGGCTTTTGAGAAGATTAACACGTTCAAGCTTTTGAATGACTTTTCTAAAACTTGTATCAAGGCCTGGGTAATCAGAAAGCTCTTTCAGAAGCGGAAGCGGCAGAGCTCTCCATTTGAGAACTTGTTTTAAGATTGGATCATATTGTTCCAGATAAAAATCTATTTCCATTATCTCTCTCCTAAATAATCCTTAAAAACTTTTTCTTTTGGTCTTTCCTGGTAATTTTGAGTAGCTTTAGCATTTCTAATATTCAAAAGATGTATGTCTTTTGGGTTGAAGGTTAGAAGAAGTGATTGTCCTATGTTAATAGATTTCAAAATATCAGGATGGCAGAAATACTCATATGCTTCACGCAAACTGCCCTTAGAAGACTCTGATCCTCCATCTGTCATAACGGTTTTCTTTTCTGAGAGGTATGTCCCAAACATACTGGCAAGCTTTTCTGCATTTTCTGAGTTGAGCTGCCTTTGAACAAACCAATTAGAAAATGATTCCATGAGCTGCTTCATGAGAATTTCTGACTCTGAAACCATTTCCATATCAGAATAGGATTGAACAGAAACTGTTAAATTGATTCCACTTGAACGTGCTTTATTCGCAAGATCAATAAAGTCAGGAAAAAGAACACTTCCTCCTTCATCTATGAAAATTCCTATAGAGTTTTTAATAGCTTCTTCCTGTGTATCGAGACGAACTCCTATATTATGTGCAAGGGTTTGAAGTTCACTTACAAACATTTTTCCAACTGTCTTAGCTAATGTTTGGTACCCCATGGTTGAAACACCAATATAGAGACAGCTTCTCTCCTCCCAGACTTTTTCGAGATTAATAAAGCTCTCCTCATTCGAAATGTCGAAAATTGGACCAAAAGAAGAAGTTACTAACAAATAGAGCTGGGTCCTAAGACCTTCAGTTTCTTTAATTGGAAATTTTGCTTCAAGTTCTTGGTAAACTTCGTGAAGACCAAATTTCTTTTTTGTAGAATACAGATAATCTAATACTTGCTTCAGCGCCTTACGAGAGCGGCTTAGGTAATATTCATTAGGGCTTTTCCCCCAATCAAATGACCGCATTATCATTATGTATGCTTGGTCAGCATCCATGCTTGAAAACTGACCGTATTTTTTCAATCCTGGTGAATGCTCGGAGAAGACATGGCATGGCCTTTGATATTTTCTACATAACTCCTGGAAATGTTTTAGTGATTCTTTTGTACCCTTAGGATCAATGAAAATAATTGGGCGCCCGTTTTTTAAATTATCTTCCATTAGAATATTTAATAGATTTGTTTTACCCCAGCCAGAGGCTCCTATGATAAAAGTATGAAGATGAGGCTTCAGGTAGCGAAGTTTGTATAGCCCGTTTTGATTGATAGACCACCCCAAATCATCTACCTCTACCGCCTGTTTCTTATCTAAGAGCATGGAGTTATCCACCCGCATTCCTCTTTGTTTATTTTTAAAGGTAATAGCACTTTGAAATTTTCCTCCAAGAAACTTAACCGCCAGATCAATTCCGTTTTGGAAAACTTCAACAACACCCTCCATGAGTGGAGAAAAAAGATCAAATCCTTGGCCCCCTTTATTACTCAAAGCTCACCTCCCAGGCCTTATGTGCCTCAATCGTGATTGTCTTTCCATTCTTAAGCTCTTCTACCCTCTCAGGTATAATGTGCTCGATTATGAAGGGCTTTTTCACTTTCCCCTTCAAATGCTCAGGAAGAGGCCCAGATTCAACCTCGTATTTTTTGGAATCACTTGGAATAACTATGGCTTCATTGAATTTACCATCACGAGAATAAGGCTTTTCTCCACTGGGTAGAATCATTGAAGGAAGCTCTCTGTTTTCGGGATCATCCATATAGAAAAGATAACCAAGCCCTGTCCCTATCATAAGGCCTAAGCTTCCCCACACGACCATATTGGGATTGCGTGATACAGTATCTGGACTAAGTGCATTACCGCCAGCAACTCCAATAGCTGTTCCTGCTAATCCTCCATAGATGAGAGATTTTTTAAGTGACGAGCAAGAAGAAAATCCCAAAAGAGATAGGATAATGAAAATTGAAAGCTTCATAATTTAAACCTCTCGTGAAAATAGACTAGAACCTCTTTTCCAGCTTCAACATAGACCTTTGGTTCTTTGTCTTGCATCTCTGACTTCATCAAACTATTGATGTTATCTGTGGCATTTAAAGTCCCATTGAGAATCCGGTTTTTAGAAGTATTTGTAGTGAGTTCCCCAAAAGGAGTGGCCAAACGCTGCGTTTGAATTTCGATCATTCCCTTAGCAAAGGATGTGGCCACACTTGCTGCCACAAATTCTTCTTTTCCTGTATAGTAATAGTCAGCTTTAAGACCACTTGAACCATCTGGGTTAAGAAGGCTCACCTGAACTTTAAACTCCTGACTTTCATCAGGAATAATCAAACGATTGCATGCGGCTACAATCCGTTTATATTTTGTCACTCCCACACAAGAAAACTTGGAGCCACTAGGAAGACCTTGGCCCTCTTTAACTTCGACCAATAGCGGAGATTCAAGATTTGTAGAGACTATAGAGTTAAGCAGAGTTCCACGAAAGACTGTTCCAGTGTTGAAGTCGTACTGGTTGGTGAAATCCCACACGGCTGGCTTCTCTTGGTGAACACCAAGGGCCTCATTGATTTTTCGGTTCTGCTCTTCCAAGCGAAGAAGAGCTGAGTCTACCGCCGAAGTCTTCTGAGGAGCACGAGATGCTTTTTGAGGAGAAATAATGATCTGGGAGGATCTTTCTACCTTAGGCGGTAGAATTTTAAGCAGAGGCTCCCCCGCCCAGCCAAAATTGCTAAGCAATAAAATAAAAATAGTTTTCTTCATATTAGTTTAGTATCCGTTTCTCGTTGATAAAGAGTGGTACCCCTTTAGAAAAATACTCATCTCTATCCACCATTCTATCGTTAACCTTCAAGACTCCATCTAGTTTGTTTTGTATAAGAATTGAGGAGTCGCCTTCAAGTATGCGAAAATCAGAAGTCTCTAACTTCTTAATAAAAGTCTTATTTATCATTCCAGGATGAACATATACAAATGTATGATGTCTCTTTGTCACAGTATTTATTTTGAACTGAAAATGCTGATCCTTCGTTATTACCACCATATTCGTATCAGAGACTTCCTTGAGGGGCTGAATGACCAGAATTTTTTGGTTATTTGAACGATTGAGAGCAAAGTCGCCATTCTTCCCAGCGCTTACATACTCTATAGGCTCTTGAAAGACTAAAGTGGTGGGAGAATTTAACGATAAAAAGAGATAGGCAATACTCTTAGCAAGTATATAAAAATCCATTATTCTACCTCCTTCTCAAAAAGTTCGTTCTCAGTAATCTTTCTTACTTTATAATAAAAAGGATATTTACCATCTGTTGTAAGATAGAAGTCAAAAGACCTAGGCGCCTTTCCTTGAACCATAATTTTGCAAGATTCTTTCCCTGACCATATGCCACTAATCTTTTCATTGCCTTTAAAGAAAAGCGCTGAATAATTATCTCTAACAACAAGATCAAAGAGAGCTTCTTCTAAAAGCTTTGGAGAGAGCTTCTTATGAATCATCTGCTCCATAGTAAGAAAACAGAAGTCTCTCTTCGAAGGTTCATTACTAGTTATCTCAGCCTCCGAAATAAAAAGCCTTTGAGCTGAAACGTATCCAAGTAAGATTGTATTTATTACAATAAGACAAAGGCCGATCTTTAGATAAAGAGATTGTCTCTTCTCGTTATCCTGATCAATCGAGAAAAGACTTTTCATCTCGCAGCTCCTTAATCGTTTTAGGTTTCAAGGTTCGGTTATAGATATTGGCCGGCATTGGAGCGCGACCTTGGAAAGTTGGAAAATAAACATAGCCCTCTTTCCCCTTAAAACCATTCCTTCGCCCATATTGCTTATGAACTTGCTCTTTGAGACTTGGGGAAAGGTTCTTCCACTTATCTTCGGAATATAGAAAGGCTCCCTTATCCGAGGGCTTTGACATATATTTGGTTCTTCCTCCTTCGGTTGAATGAAAGTTCTTTAGTTGAGGTTTTATAAATTGAACTTTTTCTGAATTGTTGCCAGTTTTTCTGAAAAAGTCTTTCACTTCTCTTTTATAACTTGAGAGAGGGAGGAGATCATCCTTTCCTTGTGGATGATTCTCCACTTGATGAGCATCTTGTTTCCTTATGGCCTTTGCAAGCTGATTCTCTTTCCTGTTTATGATTGAATCTGCTGCAATGGTAGTTTTTTCAAGAAAGCTTGTATTTGTAAAAGCTCTTTGAACGTCTTTGCCGGTTTGATTGAGTTGCGATTTTATACCTTTATTTCCAGCGATTGATGAAACTGTAGGACCAACTCCTTTTTTATCCATAACTGAGGATGCTTGCTCCGAAAGCTTGCCTTTTCCATAATTCAATAAAGCACCTGAAGTTGAATTATGAGTAGCTTTTAAAAACATCGCGCTCTTCGCTCCTAGAACACCAGCACCTCCAATTAGAGTACTCATAGCGGCCATTTGACCAATGTTTTCAGCGACACTTGAGACTCCAGAATCGCTCATAATTTTTGAGGTAATCATAGGAGTCATTAGAAGAATCACTGTCATGATTAGAAGTTGTATCAGAGACTCAAGATTTTGAACGATTCCTCCAGAATATGTTTTTAAGAAAGCATCGGAATCTCCAATGAGGCAAAGAACAATTGCCACTACAAAGGGCATCAAGATGCACCAAAGACTTGTCTTAATAGCTCCAATAAGTGACTTCGATGTCATGGGAAAAATACTTAGAACTGCACAGACACCTATGAGAACAATTCCTAAATGATAAACCAAGCTGTAAAGCTGGGTTAGTAGGAAGAAAGCAATATAGGAGAAGAGGAAAATAATTAAGACAATAGGATCAGTGACGATCATCTCAACAATGGATGAAAGCTTTTCCCATACCCCCACTTTCTTATCCATCTTTGTTTTATTATAAGCCGATAAAAATTTGTTCTGAGGTGAGTATTGCTTCACCAGCTGAGATGAAATCATTAACGATTCATTCACAAAACTTACATGCAAGGGAGTCAGAAGCTTTATAGCAAGAAAAGCAATGAAGCTTCTTTTCACAACATCCTTAAAGTTCCAATTAGTCAGATATTCACAAACCATTGCCAGATAGAAACATGGGAGAATAAATAAAAGTGCAGTACGATTCAGGTAATCGGCCAGAGCTAATACATTTGGATTTGTAATTAGTAACAATTCTTTTAAAAAAGGGTTCATCTAACTGTTCCTCCAAGCTCACCTCTACGACGAAGAGATGTGGGATCTTGAAGGCCATAGTATCGTTCTTTTTCAAGTTGCTCCCTTTTCTCGTCCTTGAGCTGTCTGGCCATAAGTTTGTTTTGCTCTGAAAGTTTTGAAACAATTGCCTGACTAACTTGCTTGCCTTCTACATGAGACTTATAAATAAGTCCGGTGTTTTGAGCTGTAAGTTTCTGAGCTTCATTAGTGCTTTGAACATGTCCGGCTCGACTTAACTGGTGATTGGCAAATGACACTTCGTGGGCCGAATTCTTAGCCTTTTGAGCGATCACTTTCTCATGTTGTTCGTTGCTGATCTCAGAGGCCCTGTAATCTGCAATAAGACTCTTTAAAGAGTCAGTTTCAGACTTTAAAGCCCTGATTGCGCCATTTAGGTCTCCAAGATTGTCTGAATCTCTTTGAGACAACTCTATATAGCTTTGAGCAATGTAATGAATTCTTTCGGCCCTAAAATAGTGGTCCTGGCTAATCTGATTGTATTTCTCCATCATTTCTGTGTGTTTCTGGGCATTGCTTAAAAGCTGCTCCAGCTCGTTAAGTTGGCTAGCAGTAGTTGTGACAAGCTGAAATAATAAAGCAGTGTCACTATCTGGAGCAAAGAGTGTGGATGCCATAAGCTTGCCATTGAAAGTGGGAACCAATGCGAAGTAAACGATGAAAGGACAAAACCATTTAAGCATTAAAGTTTCCTTTGTTGTGGTACTTGAAATCTACGAAACGTTTAATGACGTTTTGAAAATCAAAAAATGGTCCATAAATTTCCATGAATTTGTTTAATTCAACTTTTTCAGCGGGTTCAGTATTAAACAGCACGTATTCAAGATCCGTTGGATAGTAACGAAGAATCTTTCTATTATTCTCTGATTTTAAGTAAAACTCTGAATAAAATCCCTTCATGGATTTAACAGAGCTGACTCTTTCATGATCAAAATTGGTAAGACCGGGAAGACCTTCTATATTTTGGGAAAAAAGGAATTTGTAATAGGAAAGATCCGCAATTACCCTCCCCAGTTCAGTCGATGTGAAGTCAGATAATCCCTGGGATATAGCAATGGCCGAAGCGTTTTCTTTACGGAACGTTCGAAAGCTCTCTTCAATGTAGCCTGCATTTTTCCGTAAGAAGCTCCAAACTTCGTCAAAAACAAAAATCTTCTTCCCATCAAGGCGCTTAAAGTACTCAACGAGATAAATAATCAAGGGAGCCTTAATCTTATCGGGGAAATCAGTAGTATTCACATATGTCAGACTTCTGATTTTTACATCTTCATTTGTAAAGAAGTCCCAAAGTTCGCTAAAGTAGAGGGATATATCGGGAATTTCCTGCTCAAGAACCCCAATTAATTCACGAAAGGACTTAATACTTGGAAGAGAGTCATGAATAACCTTGAAAATCTTTCCTTCAAGTTTAGCCGAAAGCTCCTTCTCAGGAATAACTGAAATAACGAATTCTTTAAGATACTTTGAATCCCTAAACTGAAGGGGATTAAACTTCTGAGAAAAGATATTGGCCTTATGAAAGCGAGCTAATTTATCAAAAGAATTTCCTAAATCTAGAATGACTGCTTTCGCTCCCCTCGCAATCTCTTCACTTACAACTTTTTGCGCCCCCATTGATTTTCCAGCACCAGACACTCCAGTAAAGAGTGCATTGAAATTCAAAGACTCTGGATTGAAAAGAGTGAAGTCTACAAGGTTTCCAGATTGGGTAGTAAACTCATAGCCCTTAGACATGAGGGAGTCTTTTTTTAATGGAACAAGGTCAATTAGGTATGATGTGGGACAATCATGACTACGCTTGAAGGTAGGTTTCATACCAAAAAGGACACTAGGAAAGAGTTCAGTCAGTCCTACTGTCTCAATAAGAGCAACAATATCCTTTTGCTTTAGATGAGAAAAAATTTTTTGAGTTTTGGTGTTAAGCTCATTGAGATCTGATGCTCTCAAAAGGACCCATCCTTCGGCTTCAAACATCACCTCTTCGCCCACCATCATGGCCTCAGACATATTTTCAGCTTCAACATAGGACGCTTCGGAGTCCAAGTTCCTCATGGTCTTATAGAGGTTGGCGTGGTGCAACTTTCTCTGAGTATTAATACGTCTTTTGGCCACGTCTGGTTGAATCTTTCTGAATGTAATCATCAGATCTCCAAAGTCTTGAAGTTCAAAAGGCTCTAGACGCTTTGGCATTTCATAGAGATTCAACATTCTGAAGTAAGTGGAATTGAAATGGACGAAGTCTTCTCTGATGATGACATCAGAATAAAAGTCTTCTGCATTCAAAAGTTCAGTAAAAGCATCACCCGATTCAATCAATTCACAAAGTGGTAAACTTAAAGATTGGTTTGAAGTATTAAGGAAGATTCTATCTCCTAAGGCGTAAAGCTTGTACCAATGAGACTCCACTTCCTTACTCCCTAGAAACTTTTGAATACCTGAGATTACTCTCTCCTCAGGAACGGGGAGCTGATTTAATGCAGAAGAGAGCATTAGTCTCCACGAAGAAAATTCCTCGAGGGACATTTGTTCACAGTCTTGAGGGAAGATTTCAAAGATCACAGATTTCCTTCCTTTAAAATCCGTAATCTTTCCACCGTTCACTTCTTTATAAATACGTTGTAAGCTCATGTTATTTTCTTCTTACTATTTGTAATTTCTAAGTAGAGAGGCAATCTTTCTTTTTTGTTTGTATAAAATTCTAAATGTCTTTTAGGAAAAATCTTTCTAACAATCACTAAAACCCCATAAACTAAAGAAATAGTGATTAATATGACTTCCTGAGAGACATTGAAAATTGAACCCACAAACATAAAAGAAGTGAGCTTGAAAATGTCTGAAAGACTTATTCCCCAAATTAAAGGCTCTCTTTTAAGAAAAGCTGGATAACGTGCCATCATTACCCCACGATGTTCTTAAGCCAATTAAAGGCTGATGTTCCACCTAAAGTCACAAGTGCCCCCATGAGTGTCATACCCATAAGTTGAGATCCACGTGGATTTCCAACCACCATAAAAATACCGGAGATTGCAAAACCAATAGGAACTAAAGCAAGAGCCAATTTATTTGTTCGATTGCTTAGGTTTGTAGCAATTGACTCTAGGTCACGAGCAATAACTGGATGACTCATGAATAGATAGAGACCTAAAGTTGAAAGATAACGAAAGCTTTTCAAAATTCGCTTCATAAGGGCTCCTTAGTTATGAAAATTATTGATTGTACTGGTGAACCTGATCTCATAAGAATCAATAAAGACGCGGTCATCAGAAAGCTTTAAGACATTCCAGTTAAACCAACGTCCCCACTTATCAATGTCTTTTGATCTTTTAGAAACGGGCCACTTCATATTGTAGGCCATCGCTGCGGTCAGCTCCCAGCATGTGTAATCCTGCTTGCCGGAATATGAAACAAGGTTAATCCCATCCCATGTTTTCTCAACATGAGTTACTAGTTTTAATGCTAAAACATTGTCATCATATTCAAAGATTTGCTTAATCTTCCCAATGTCACTAATTACAAGATGGAGGAGACCATCTTTCCAACTTGCAATAACTTTCTTTTCTTCTACTAACTGTCTCAGAGAGAACTCATCCTGATTAATCATCAAATAGATTTGTCCGAGTTCTTCAGTAAAATCTTTTTTGAACTCGAAGACTTCAGGCTGATCCCGCTTTTTGAAGACATTCATTTTAAGATGACATGAATATGCCCTCGAACTACAATTCTGACCGCAGCTACCGCCACCAGAAGAGGGCTTATCTTCTAGACGGGTAAGCTTGTCCCCTGATTTTGTTCCTGGCCCTAAAAGAAGATCAATCTTAGAATTTGGAGAAATATATCCTAATGGATGGATGCGATAATCCTCTTCGCCTGAAGCATATAACTTAATGGATGAATGCTTCTCTTTGGTTTGTGTGGCCAGTTCTTTTCCTGTCACGTAAGTAACAGCAAAGGTTTCACCTTCCTTGAATTCATAATCAAGATAAGAGCGGTTAATTTGATCAGTCAGAACAAACCATTTCCCCTTTTTATCCAAATCCTTAACCTCATCCAAATAAACATAATCAGGGAGATTGTTTTCAAATTGCAGTAGCTTTTTTAAATTATTATCCTCAAGAGCGAAATTACCCTCAAATACGTTTCTGAGAAGATCATTAAAACGTCTCTGTCCCTTAAATGGAGCAATGAAATGGTTTTTAATAGCCAAAGGGTGACTAACGACCACTTGAACAGTCTTCTCTTTCACAGTATTCATGAGTTCAGAATATTTAATGCCCAATTCAGGCATCTCAAAATCCTTCACCTCGGAGATGATAAACTCACCTTTTTTGAAAAGATTATCCTCAATAATGCTTAATGGTATTTCTTGTAGTTCCACTTTGAAGGTCTCAACGACATCAGAAAGAAAGGTTCTTTCAACTTTCTTCGTTGCAATCAATTCAAAAGTCTCTTTTTCATAGTTATAGTAATAGAAGTTTAATTCAAGATTCTTGATCGATTTATAGATAGAGCTGGGTTCAAGCTTAACAGTACTTTCTAGTTCAACATTAACTGATCCCACATTCCCATTCTGAAAGTAATGATCAAGAGAAAGAATTTCACGGCCCATGAACTTGAAATCTACCTCTGGATACTTAATCCAGGTGAGATCTGTTGCTTTGATTTCACCCATAACATGGGTAGAATACTTACCGACTCTAGCCGACTCTTCAAAAGACTTTTCTCGTACAAGAATCTCTCCTACCCGATATTGAAAATTAGGGTCACGCCTACCTGTCTTGCTATCAATTGAGGTCACCCATCCATCATTTGGACGTCCAGGAGGATGGATTTTAAGAAAAATTTCAAAGTCTTGAATGAATCGAGTTCTTAGTTCAGGAATATTTGCAACTAAGGGATTTAAACCTCGCTCTTTTTCTTCTAAGTCATTGATTCGATCACCATCCGTATCCATTTTTGCTAAGTCTTCAGGTTTGATCTCTTCATACTTAGAAACTTCATGATTCTCTTTCTTCTCTGGACTTTTAAAAGAACAAGCAGCGGGTATAAGTAGGGCTGCTATTAATATATAGTTCACGAAACCTCCTAAACTCTATTAATGTCGTCTATTGATTGAATTGGGAAAGTCAAAATAATTCCAAGATTTCCCACGGTAGAGATATAGCCCTTATGGTAATCCATTAGGATTCCCTCGTAGGCATTACCGTCTTTAGTAAAGACTTTAATCTCGCTACCAATTTTATATTCTTGATTCATAGTCCTCCTAAAACTTCCTAAGCATTGCAATCATAGCTTTCCGTGAATTCACTTCTACTAGGTTCGTGATCTCTTCATGTCGAGATGGCTTCGTGAATAGTTTTCTAAGAAATGTTAATGTCATAGTGCCGCCTTATTAAACTGCAATAATTGATACTCAAACAAACTTGATAACTTCTTAAATTCCGATCTGGCCCATATAGGGATAGAGCAGTGTTCAAGTAAGTGGTCTTGAAAATGGAAACAATTTACACAATGTGAATAGGTTTTCAGATGCTCATAGCTTCGATGAGCGCAACGAGGACAGTGGTAAAAATTCAGCCTTACATTTCTCATTCCTCCCCCCTTTTACTGAGTAGAAGTCTTCTTTAGAGCAAGCTAAAGGCCAAAATAAAAGGAAATAGAAAAATGAGTTATTTCAAAGCTTTCTGCTGTTTCGGTTTCTTTACAAATGGTTGCAAGAATAGTTGTGCTCTTATTTAAGGAGTAGCAACCTACTACTACATTTATGGTGAATTAATTACGGGTGCTTGTAGATAAGATTTTCAGCTCTGCTCTTGCACGAAAAAAATAAAGGGATGAAGAAATGAAGAAGAAAAACAAGTTTAATGGATTAACAAGCGTCATACCAACTTCTGATATAACATAGCCAGCGTACATAGGATGTCTAATCCATCGATAGATACCAGTTGAAACAAGCCTCCTCTTAGCAGGGGAAATACCTATGGATGCCCCTAGTTCAATTGTAGCTAAGCAAACTAAGAGAAAACAAATAATGGCCAATATATCGGAGACGAAAAGTACTGTTCTTGGAGCTTCTATTGATGAAAAATAAAGCAAGGGCATTGCAGCTGACATATAGGCCAATAGAGTCATACGAAGAGAGGACTTAACTAGTGCTGGCGATCTTCTTAAGAAGAAGTAACCTGCTGCAAAATCTCTAAAAACAAGAAGTAGAAAAAATAGAAGTTGAGTTTGATGCCAGCGATAAAACGCAAACACACCAAACCCAACCATCATTAATGATCCAAAATATTTCCCTCTATCTAGTTGCATCTTAAATACCAGGACCATCTCCTGTTAAACGTTGGTACTCTTCTTTCCCAAGAACACGCTTCAAAGATTTTTCTCCACCAATTGCATGGAGGTAGCGAAGGGCATGCTCTGCAAAAGCTTCTTTAAAGTCTTCTTCGGTTTTAATATTTGGAAAATCATTTCTTAGTTCATATGAAGCATCTTGAAATGATTCTCCATAGGAATCTGTCCTTCGTTTAAATTCGATTAAACTGATGATTGTAGCTTCTTCCTCCTCAAGAGAAATAATAGTGTTTTCTAGAGCATATACACAAACCGTCTGTATCATAGCTCCAACTGCCAAAACGATGGCCAAACTTCTAGCAAGATTTTTCATTTAAAGTTCTCCTTAGTTAATAACAAATTCTTCAATCAAAGCTGATGTATTCTCAGCTTGGTCAAAATGAACAAAGTGACCAGCATCCTTAATCACTTTAAACATGAAACCACCAAGCGAAGACTCCTCTCTCAATATTTCTACAGGCAATAATCTATCTTTTTCACCAGTAACAAAAAGCCTTCTGATGGAAGATTTCTTAATTTCCATCAGTAACTGTTCCTTTAGGGCAGCAGCAGCTCTGGCACCTAGATAATTCTTTACATTTACAGAATCATCCAAGAGCATATTATGTCCCTGTACAACATTCGATGATGAAAAATAAAGATGAGCGTAACTAGCGAACCATCTTTTATAGTTTTCATTTGATGGATCATTCACAAAGACATCATCCATCTTTATCTGCTCCAAAGTTTTATTCTTTGAACCATTTCTTTCAACTTCTTTGAAAGCTTCAGAAGAGAAAGGGCTAGCTATGCAGATAATACCCTTTACTCTAGGAGAAATTCTAAGAGCCAAATCAACTGCTTGAATTCCTCCAAAAGAATGACCACAAAGGTAGACATTATCAAGATTTTCAACTTCTATTTTCAGCTCTTCAATCTGTTCCTCATAGCTAATTAATTTATCTGCATGATCTCCGTAAGTTCCAGTTGGATAGTAGAAGAAAACATTAATATTTTTTATAAGTGTAGCTAGAGGTCCAAATGAAACTGGCCCCAATCCTGGCCCCCCTGGAATCAGGATTAAGTTTGGAGCAAATGGCCTAAATTCATTTTTCAGTTCAATCTTCGCCATACTCTTTAGTCTATTTGTAATGATGGTCTTCCGACACCATTACTCTCTACTACATGATTAAGATTGAATTTCTTAATCCACCTGTGGAGTGTTGTCTTATGAACATCCAATAAATCGGCAGCCTTTGTCCTGTTACCATTTACTTTTCTAAGTGCTTGAATAATTTCTTCACAGGAGTAAACCTTGGCTTCGGAGGTATAAGTAGTATCACTTGAATTTTTACTTAAAGCTTGTGCAACAGAATCAGAGTCAAGGCTCCGTCTGCGAGAATAAACAACAACCCTTTCAATGACGTTTCTTAGCTCTCGCACATTTCCAGGCCAGTTATACTTTTTAAGCACTTCTAATCCGCTAGCATCTATCCTAAAAAATACCCCTTGAGTAATTTCATCTATAAAAATACGAGTATAATACTCAACATCCTCAGGGCGATCTCTTAAAGGTGGAATCTTGAATGTGAAAGCATTAACTCTTTGGAGAAGGTCGAGACGGAATGTTTCATTTAGAATCATAGAGTCCAGGTCTCTGTGAGTGGCAGCAACGAATCGTACTTCTACTTTTTTCGGTGTTAACCCACCAACTGGAAGAATTTCCTTTTCTTGAATAACTCGTAGAAGTTTTGCCTGAATTGCTGAACTACAATCACCAATTTCATCCAAAAAGAAGACGCCATTATGGGCCTGCTCTAATAGACCTCCTTTATCAGAAGTTGCTCCAGTGAATGATCCCTTTTTATGGCCAAAAAGTTCGCTCTCTGCCGTTTCTCTAGGAATACTTGCCATATTTGCAGCAACAAGCTTTTTTCCTGACATAGACGCAATATATTTTGCTAAAAATTCTTTACCAGTTCCAGACTCACCAAGAATGAGGATTGGAGCAGAACTATTTGAAGCAAGGACTTGATTGATCTTGAAGAGCATCTTCTTCACCAAAGGAGATTCAGTTTTAAACTCAAACCCAGTTTCAGGACTATTAAATTTCTTTTTTGATAAAGCCTGAGTAATAGCAGATCTTATGGCGATTTCAGAGTCTTCGTCTTTAGTAATAAAGTCCACGAGAGGTCTCCTCATGGCCTCAACAATCCTTTTAGTGTCATGATCGCTACTCAATACTATCATTGAAACTGTAGGCATCTCTTCCTGGATATAGTCAATTAAACTTAAACCGTCCTGAACATGGCCTTCGAAATTCAAGTCTATAATTGCTACTTCCACCAGAGTCTTATTGAGGATGTCTCTTGCCCCTATAACGCTACTCGCAGTTTCTACTCGGTAGTCGTCGTTTAACAAAAACTGGTTCGTTTCTAAAATGTCCCTATCATCATCAACTAATAAAATAAGTGGCTTATTCATACTACATTCCCTTCAAGTCTCACTTCAAAACATGCACCGCCAAGAGGCGAATTTTGATAAATTATTTTTCCTCCATGGGAACGGACAATATGATTTGCACTGGCAAGTCCTATGCCCATGCGCTCGGTTTTCGTTGATCTACCTCGCCCCTGCAAATGCAAAGAAACTTCCTCTTGATCCATACCCTTTCCATCATCACTAACTTTTATGCTAATACCTCTCTCGCAATGTAGCATCTCAACATGAACACAACTTAAGGCTGCTTCAACGGCATTCGAAACTAAATTACTTAAGGCTCTTCCCAAAAGTACGGGATCATGAGCTTTTAGAATTTGGAACTCTGGAAAGATTGTTCTAATTTCAACCTTAGGTTTATCAAAGGATGCCATATGAGCGTTTTCAGTAGCACGCCTGACTGATTCAACGAGATCATCATTCTTAAGTGAGATTTCTAATCCAAGATGAGATCTTGCAGACTTAACTTGCTTAAGAACTTGTTCGGCTAGTTCAACAATTCGTTTAAGAGCGTTTTCTCTATCTTTTGGCGTGGCCCGCTCAAGGCCCATAATCTTTAAATGGTTTCTAAGGGCTGTGACTGGAACATGAAGATCATGAATAAGATTCTTATAAGCGTAACTGGCCATCTCTTTGGCTTTGCTTTTAGCCATCTTATCATTAGATTCTAACAGTTTATTTTGCGTATCGATGAAAGCTTTTCTAATGCTTTCGAGCTCAGAGATAAGAAAGGATGGAATTTCAGAAGTCTCGAAGCTTTTCTGGAACCGACGTATAGCCTTCTCAAGAAGTCCTAGATGTTCAAGGCTTTTTTGAGATTCACGAACAACTTTCTTAATTATCCAATTGATAACCAAAAAGGATAAGATAAAAGCACCAATTGAAACACCTATGGATAAGTAGAAAATAGAGTCTGTGTTTAAGTAAATCCCTATCTGTGCTTTACTCTCATTCCATTCGTTTCCTCTTTCCGCATTGGCAAGGCTCAGTAACTTTCCCTTATTTAGTTTAAGATTCAAGAATGATAAAGATTCAATATCATTCTCAATTCTTTTTCCAATACGATTTAGGCTGAGAGTAGAGGCGACAATTTCCTCTTGATATATAACTTCAATCTCAGCTTCTTGCTTTGTAGATACAGCCCTAATAAATCTTTGAATCTCTGGTCTGTCTTGTGTTTCTAATAATGCTGCGACATGAGGTGCTATAGATTCAACAAATCTTTGATTTGAGTTCGTGAACTGTATTAAAATAATAACAGCCGTAAGAAGTGAAATAGAAATTGCTGTAACAAGTGGTATACCTACTTGATAGGCAGACATTCTGCTATTAACAAAATCTTTAAAGGAAATTACTTCATGGGCTGAAGTTGGCTCCATAAACCCTTCTCCTTTAAGCAATCTTGATTCAATGAAACTCTTCTATAATCAGTGTAAGCTACGGCTAATAAATTAGGCTTAAAACCATCCACACATTCATGAACCCAGTAATGAGCACGTGAATGAAAAAGATTTACCGTTAATGATAGCTCATCAACTCTTTTTGCGAGGGCGAGCTGAAGCTTTTGGCGTTTTATCCTGTCCTGAGTATGTCTTGAGTCAGAAATAAGCTGATCAATCTTTTGATCCTTGATCCCGCTAAAATTATCAAGATTTGTTGATTCAAAATTATTCAACAGAAATTCTGGGTCTGGATAGTCTACAATCATAGAAACCATGAAAGCTTGAAGAGATTTTTCATTATATCCCTTCATCATCTCTTCCCACTTCAAAGTTAGTACCCTAATGTTCCAACCTTTCTCACTTAGTTCATCTTCAAAGAAATCTGCCATTTCTTGAGATCGTTCAAGCTCTTGGGGAATGTAAATCGTGATCTCATCAGCGGGAACTTTTATAGTAGCTATTTCATGATTAAGCTTTAATGTTTGGTGACCTGGAAAAGCAGGTGGAATGTAACCGAATGCAGGCTTGGCATCTGGATAAAATGTATTTTTGAACTTCTCAGTAT
>DFXX01000107.1 GCA_002381765.1 Bacteriovoracaceae bacterium UBA4097
AAAATCAAAAGACGGAAAACTGGCCCGTGACCTTCGGTGGAGAAGTTAAAAACTTCACGATCGACGCTGGCCTTATGGATCCTAAGGATCAGCCGCGCTTTGATATGTTCAATCAGTATGCGCTTCACTCAACTGATGAAGCTTTAAAGCAATCAGGACTTCTGGAAGCCAACTATGCTCCTGAAAAAATCGGAATCATCTTTGGAACTGGACTCGGTGGCTTTCCTCATCTGGAAGCTCATCACCAAATTTTTCTAGAGAAAGGTGCACGCAGAGTATCTCCTTTCTTCATTCCTTCAGTTATTCCTAATATGCCGGAAGGCCTGGTTTCTATTCGCTACGGCTTCAAGGGTATTAACTTCGCCATCGCTTCAGCTTGTGCTTCTAGTGCTCACGCACTCGGATTAGCTGCAACTGAGATCATGATGGGCCGCCAGGACGCTATGATCACCGGCGGAACTGAAAGTGTTATCACTGGCTTCACTATCGCGGGCTTTGCCAGCATGAAGGCCCTCTCAAAACGCAATGAAGAACCAAGCCGCGCTTCCCGCCCTTACGACGTCGATCGTGATGGTTTTGTTATGGGTGAAGGTGCCGGAATCATCGTGCTTGAGAATTATGAGAAGGCAAAAGCTCGTGGAGCTAAGATCATCGCTGAAATCATCGGCTTTGGTGCTAGCTCCGATGCTCACCATATCACTGCCCCCCATCCGGAAGGATTAGGTGCTCTGGTTTGTATGAATCAAGCCGTTGAGCTCGCGGGAATCAGAAAAGAAGAAGTGGGCTACATCAATGCTCACGGAACCTCTACTCCGCTGGGTGATATTGCCGAAACTCAGGCGATCAAAAAAGTCTTTGAAAAACACGCTTATGATCTAGCAGTGAGTTCAACTAAGTCCATGACCGGTCACCTTCTCGGTGCCGCTGGTGGACTCGAGTCGATCTTCTGTATCAAAGCTCTTGAGACTGGAATGCTTCCTCCGACTATCAACTTGGAGAATCAAGATCCTGAGTGTGATCTTTTCTATGTTCCGAATAAATCAGTGAAGAGAGACATTCAATATGCTCTCAATAATTCATTTGGATTTGGTGGGACGAATTCTTCGACGATCTTTAAGAAAGCTTAAAAAAAAGCCCAGCAGAAATGCTGGGCTTTTTTTATATCATTTGATTTTCAATTAACGACGAACTCTTCTCACAGTCACTTCACAGCTCTGATAATTAGCGTGGCCTGCCTGGTAGCTTGTCTGACCTACGATAACCTTTCTCTGAAGATCAAATGGGTAGTAGAGACCATTTGACTGCTTTAAGCAGGCGAGAGTCTCGCCACTGCGAGGAAGAGTGATCTTACAATCTTGAGCATTGGAGTGACCTGCCTGATATGAATTAGAACCCAATAGTTCCATACTCACCATCTCCACCGGATAGAAAAGGGCATTGGACAGCTTCATACAAGCATACTCTTCATATTCAGCAGGCAGTGTGCTTCGGCACTCATTAATATTCTGATAGCCCGCTTGATAAGATCCACTCCCTAGAAGCGATCCATCGGTTGCATTTGATGGATAGAAGAGACCGTTTGATTGTTTAAAGCAAGCACGAGTCTCATAAGGCGATGGAAGTGAGGCTTCACAGCTAGCAAAATCGCTATGCCCCGCCTGATATGAACTTGAGCCTATAATTTGAAAATTATAGCGATCCATGGGATAGAAAAGTCCATTACTGCCCTTAGAGCAGATCAAGTTGGATTCTGGTTGCGGTGTCGGACGAGGATTTGGAATTGGCCGTGGAGTAGGTCTTGGTCCAGGACCAGGACGCGGGCCCGGCATAGGAGCTTGAGCAAAACGAAGCACCTTTATCGCTTGATCCATCGACTGAAGAATCATTTGCTTTTCTTGCTCACCCAAATACTGATGTCTTTGTTCAGAGACAAGTTGATGGAGCACTTGAAGTTTTTGTTCAATCTGAATTTCAGATCTATCGTACTGCGCGAAAGTACTGCTGATACAAAGACTTATGGTAGCGACAAATAGAGTGAATTTCATCCAGTCTCCTCCTATGGGTTCTGACCAGAATGCAATTAACATCATTATTTGTTAAGTCGAAGTGAGAAAGTGTTATCAAATACTAATTATATGGGGACATTTTGGTACCAGGCCCCGTGAGTGCGGGGCCTGGATTAGACTTAGTAATTTACGTATTCAACAACTTTTTCGCATTTCGGCTTATAATTGTAACAGAATGAAGCTCCAGCCTTCTCACAGTTTCTATTAGCAAGTGCCTCTGCTTCAACCTGAGAAGAAGCCTTACCAATGAATGTTCCATTAAATGGAGTTGATAAAGAGCATACAACCGTTGTGACAGTCCGCTCTCTTCTTGGTTCATCACGTAGATCATAAACTTGGGCCTGAAGATCACGAACGGCTTCTTCCAGCATGCGAACTCTCTTCGTTAACTGAAGATCTCTATCGCGGTCATTTCCAACGCTGATACGAATTGTTGAATCTCCACTTCTTAGATCAATGCGACCCTCAGATTGTCTTGATTGAGCAGAAGCAGTTAGAGAGGCCGTAACAATGATTAAAGCGAGTAGAGCTTTCATTAATTCTCCTTGGATTTGTTTGTTGGACCAAGACTAAGGTAGAGAGTCGCGGGATGCAATTAATGCTGTAATATTTACCTCTGCTGTAAATTTTTAATAATCTATAGAGACGACTGAACACTGTCTAAACTTTATACACCCATTTCCTTAATACCCGGTCAGGATGTTTGGGATGGTATGCATCAGACTTGATCCTATAATGTTCAAAAATATCGATTGAGGTGGTTATGGAAAAAAGAATACTTTTGCTTAGCCTTTTAGCACTTATTGCTTGTGGCAAGAGTGGAACAAATTCTCCTTCCAGTCAAAAAAAGACGTCTTTAGAAGAACTAGAAGAAAATCGGGTTGTAGACATTACTAAAAATTCAGGCACTAAAGAATCTGAACTCAAGTACCCTCTCATGATAAGCTGAAACTCAAAAGCATTCTTAATCTTCCAGAAGAAAATTTAATGCAATCTTATATCGCAATTAAAGTTCCCGCGGGAACCAGAATGAGAATGGGAGTTGTAGGCCATGGTAAAGAAGGACTAAGAGGAGGCGGTATACAGTTTGATTTACTCAAAGAAGAATTCGATACCTCATGGATCATCAACCTAAGTGAAAAGTTTTAAAAATGAAACTTGCTATAGATATTGAACAAAGGTGATTATGGGATCAATATTCTACTACAAAAATGAAGACGCTGAGTACTATACGATAGATTCTATTATCTATCATAAAACAGAAAATGGGCCTCGCAAGGTTTTAGAAATTTCACCTGAAGACAATCCTAAAAACCGTGCATGCGATATTGTTTATCTAAAAGAATTTGCTCACCACCGGGTAATGCTGCTCAATTGGCCAATAATTCGAAATGTTTTCTGTATCGATAAACATACTGATGAAGTTCTTTGGCGCCTACCAAAACCACCCAACACTTGGAAGACCAGAACCAATTACTGGAGCGAAATAAGGGCCGACGTAAATCTCTACCCGGATCATGTTTATTGTTACACTGTAGATCAGTACCGCTGTATCTATGAAGTATCTACCGGTAAGTTGGTTCAGGAATTTTACCCCACAGGGGGAGATCCTAGGGATTTTTGAATCAAGACCTACTCGATCTACTGCTCATTAAACGTATTACACTTGAAGCTATGCGCAACATCTTCTTCCCTGGAAATTAGTAGGCACTCTCCCCCACCTCCTTTAAAATAGAGATATTCCAAGGAGCCCCCATGTCACATCTCTCATCCATCGACCCCGAGGTCTTAAAATTCATTCAAAAAGAACAAGAGCGCCAGGAAATGGGTCTTGAACTCATTGCTTCGGAGAACTATTGCTCTAAGGCGGTGATGGAAGCACAGGGCTCGTGCCTTACAAATAAATATGCCGAAGGCTATCCAGGTAAGCGCTATTATAATGGCTGCGAATTTGTGGATGAGATTGAAACTCTGGCCATTGAGCGCTTGAAGAAAATATTTAATGCGGGCTTTGCCAATGTGCAACCCCACTCTGGCTCTCAGGCCAATATGGCGGTCTACCTCGCAGCTTTGAAGCCGGGTGAGAAATTTCTCGGTATGGATCTCGCTCAAGGTGGGCATCTTACTCACGGCTCTCCGGTAAATTTCTCTGGTAAACTCTTTGAGGCTATTCATTACGGTCTCGGTGCTGATGAGAGAATTGATTACAATAGGCTGGAAGAGATTGCTAAAAAAGAGCGTCCTCGCATGATCATTGCCGGAGCATCGGCCTATCCACGTATAATTGATTTTGAAAAAATTGGCGAGATTGCTAAATC
>DFXX01000009.1 GCA_002381765.1 Bacteriovoracaceae bacterium UBA4097
TTGCCGTTCTTGGTAAACCCAATGTAGGGAAAAGCTCGTTTATCAATCACCTTTTGGGTTTTGATCTCTCAATTGTAAGCAATAAGCCTCAGACCACTCGCAATCATTTCCACTGTGCCTTCACTATCGACCGCACTGAAGTGGTGCTAGTGGATACTCCGGGAGTCCACGCCAATAGCCAGGAACTTAATAAGCGAATGGTGGGCCAGGCCCAGATGAGTACTGAGGGTGCCGATATTAATTTTGTGCTCCTGGATCTCGCGACCGATATCGTGAGTGAGTTCAAGGATTTTTTAAAGAACTTTGATAGCCCCCTTTCTCGCACCTGGATCATCTTCACTAAGGCCGATCTCTTCAATAAAGAGAACATCAAGCTAGATGCCACCATGGAAGCCTTAAAGAATTTATGTCCTTCTATTGAAAGGCACTTTGTGATCAGCTCAAAAGATGGCCACAATATCCATGAACTAACAGGGGCCATGCAGGATGCTGCTCAGAACGCTCCTCATCTTTATCCCGATGGAGATGTCTCAAATAAAAATATGCGCTTTTTTGCCACTGAATACATCCGTGAGCAGGCCTTCCGTCTTTTGAAAGAAGAGCTTCCTTATGAGATCGCAGTGGTGATCGATGAGTATAAAGATGTGAAGAAAAAAGATGAGAATGCTATTCCGGAAGCTCATATCTCGGCTTCAATCCTCGTCAATCGTCCTTCTCAGCGAGCGATCGTTGTTGGTCGCGGGGGATCTATCATCAAAGAAATCGGGATTAATGCCCGCAAAAAAATAGAGGCGATGCTTGGTGGTAAGGTTCATTTGAATCTTCACGTTAAGGTCTCGCCAAAGTGGTTTAACAATAATTGGGTTTTGGATGAAATCGGTCTTCCGAGAACTCAGAATTCCACAAGGGTTTGGAGGAAGAAATGAATAAAAGATCAATGGTAGTCTCCATAATTGGACGCCCCAATGTAGGGAAGAGTACCATCTTCAACCGCTTAATGAAAAAGCAATATCTGGCCATGACTCATGACCTTCCCGGAGTTACCCGCGATCGTCACTACGGCATTATGATGCTGGAGGAGCATATCGACGGCCAGAACGAAGCCGAGGAAATCATTCTGGTGGATACCGGTGGTTTTTATCCGGATAAAATTGAGATCGATCCCAACAAGAAAAAGAATAATGTAGATCCTTTCTTTAATATCATGGCAGATCACGCGAAGCTTGCCATCGATGAGTCTGATCTCGTGCTTTTTGTAGTTGATATTCGTGAAGGTCTTCTGCCTTTTGATAAGGGCATTTGTGATTATATCCGCTCTACTAAAAAGCCATTTTGGTTACTCTTGAATAAATTTGACACAGAAAAGCAGGAAGGAGATCAGTATGACTTCTATCACTTGGGTCTAGATGAAGAGGACATGCTTCGCCTTTCCGCTGAACATAACCGCGGCTTTAATGATTTAAGAGAGCGCTTAGTTACTGTTGCTAAGAAATACAGAAATGAAGGCAAGATCGAAGAGAATGAAGATCATCTGCAAAAAGGGGTTAAGCCTAGAAACGATGTGGTCTCTTCAGTGGCGATCATTGGTGCTCCTAATGCGGGAAAATCAACCTTACTTAACTGCTTAGTAGGTGCTCAAAGAGCTTTAGTTTCAGAGATCGCCGGAACCACGGTGGATCCTATCGAAGGTTATATCGATCTCTATTTTGGACCCGATGTTGAAATGCTCAGCACCCAGGATAACCAGTTTAGAAAAGATAACTCTGAGATCTATGAGGAGATGAAGAAGTTTCACGAGAATACCGATGAAACTTTCCTGATGGATGAGGAAGAGCTCACCGAAGCTGAAAAAAAGATTTACGTAGAATACGGCCAGACTTCAGAAATTGAAATTGATGATAGTGATGATGAAGTTACTGGCAATGACTTCTCTTTTGATGAATCAAATGTGGGAGAAGATTATTTCTCGGAGAAAACCATTCTTAATGAGATTGAGAAGAACTGGAATGGGCCAGAGGAAGAAGTGGCCCATATTGAGCATGCTGAATATGTTCACCGTTGGAGATCCATTAAGCTCGTGGATACCGCAGGAATCAGAAAGGCCAAGCTCGTTGATGGCTTTATTGAGACGCAAAGTGTGTACCGAAGCCTTCGCTCCATCTCGGAGTCCGATGTGGTGCTCTTTATGATCGATTCGACCTTGGGGATTACTCACCAGGATCGCCGCTTGATCGATATCGCTCTGGAGAAAGGGAAGTCCCTCATCGTGTGTCTGAATAAGATCGATCTTTTAAGAGAGATCTTTGCCGATCAGAAGAAAAAGAAAGAGTGGCTGGAGAATCTTCGTGATGAAGTTCCTTGGCTTGGCTTCTGTCAGCTCGTAACGATCTCGGCCCAGAAGAATCGCAATATCAATTATCTTCGAGAAGCCGTTAAACGCACCATCGTGATTCGAAATAGAAAGATTCCAACGGGTGCTTTAAACCGAAGCCTCATGGGTCTTACTGAGAAGAATCCAGTGGTGATTAAAAAGACCAATGGTACACGCTTTAAGGTGAAGTACGCTTCGATGCTTAAGTCGAGTCCTCCGACCTTTCTTATCTTCAGTAATAAGTCTCAGGGAATTCCAGAGAACTACCGGAAGTATCTGGTGAATGGTCTTAGAAAAGAGTTTGATCTCACCAATACACCGGTTCATTTGATCTTTAGAACTTCTATGGATATTGAGAGAAGAATGAAGAAGATTGAAAAGAAGACTGAGAAAAAAGAGAAGAGATCTACCAAGTAAAATTATAGGTTATGATGAGAGTCACCACATTTCCCGTGAGATCATCATAGCCATATGTACTGTCATCATAGGGAGTGCCGTCAGCTTTAAATTCCTGGCGGTAATCCTGGGTGAACTTATCAAAGAAGTTCACCACATGGTACAGGGCCTCAACACTGACATATGATTTTTTGAGCTCAATGGGAAATTCCAGACCCACACCTAGTCCCGTTCCAATCCCGCCGCCCTTTTGTCTTGGGAGCGTTTCCTGATCGATAAATTTATTAGTCTGATACCAGTATTCCACTCGTCCAATAAAGTGAGGGTTGGAGTAGGTAATGGCCGTGCCTAAGTCCGTTGTGTCGATATAATACTTATAACCCAGAAAAGCGCGGGTCATATCGGTGACTACAGCACCTAATCTTCCTTGAGTAAGGTAGCCGTGAACCACGGTATCTAAGATCATGGTGTGCTTGGAGTATTCAATTCCCAGGGTAATCGCTTTCTGAAAATCCATAAAATAGTTAACCGAGAGATGAAAGGTGGGGTCATTATCCTCATAGGCCTGACCACGATTACCGGTAAAGGTGGTGAATCCTCCCCCTAAGTTAACCGAAAAAAAGCGGCCATAACGATAGAAGCGCTCGTCTTCTAAGACCTGAGCACTTTCCAGATCTTCATTAAAGTCGGAGAAAATATCATTACCCAGAGTGGTATCGTCCTCAAGCTCCTGCATGATCTGATCCGTGGATTGGGCCAGAAGCACTTGAGTGAGGCAAATTAGAAAAAGAAAAAGAAGTGGCTTAATCATCGGGCTCACAGGTAAAAGTGGAAGGCGGCCTTAAGGAACTGATCTCCTAGAGTCTGAAGGGTCGACCCTCCATCAGCATCCGCATTCCTGGCCGAAATACCGGTCTCAAAGCTAAAGCCAATGCTCTCAAGGCCCGAGAAGTGAAATTCCGTGCCCAGGGTTCCATCGATTTGATAGCCGGTTTTGAGTTTGTCTGTTTCATCCAGATAATTTTGACTGGCAAATAGAGCGGCCATATAGAAATTAAGCTGAGGCTCGTCAAAAATGATGCGGTAGAACTTAATGCCTGCACCATACAGCGTGTTGTCCTGATCCGACTTAAAACCCAATATTCCACCGAGGGCAAAGGTCTTTGATTGCTGAATTTTTAATGAAATGGCGGGAATCTCATTGGCCAACTGGTTTGAGGCGCCAATTCCCAATCTTCCCCGCAAATCTGCTGCAAAAGCGAGTGAAGGGAGTGTGAAAAGAAAGAAAAAAAGCAATTTTTGTTTCATAACATAAAGTCTAAGGAATCTTTTGATCTTTGACAACGCTGTCACCCAGTTTTAAACTCCTTAAGTAATTCTGAAAATAAAAGGACTAAGAAATGAGCGAAGCGACTCAAACCCCATCTTTGGAACAAACACTTAATAAGACTGATTTTGGTCACACCATTTATGAGTATAGAAAAATGCTCATGGCCCTGATCGTTGTTCTCTTTGTGGGAGTTGTGGGCTGGTTTCTATGGAAGAACTCTCAAGAATCGGCTGCCTTGAACCACTCAGAAGAAGTTTATGGGTTTCAAAGCGGAGTATGGACTGAAGCTAAAGAGGGAAAAGTTGCCCCTGCTGATTTAGCGAAGGCCTTTGCTGGTCTCCCTGAAAAGATTCAGACGGCACCAATCATGGTTCCTGTAGTTCTTGAGATGTCTAAATTTCTTTATGATAAAAATTCTTTTGAAGAAGCAGAAATGATCCTTTCAAAGGTCGATGGCTCTCTCAAGCATCCTGTGACTGCTTCATTTGTGGCCATGCAAAGGGCCGTAGTTCTTGAAAAACTAGGAAATGTTGATGGAGCGATCGCGAGTCTTGAAGGCATCAATAAGCAGAAGGAAGTTCTTCTTCCCGCTAAGATCTCGGTTGAACTTGGTCGCTTATATTTAAAGAAAGGCGAAAAAGGCAAGGCGCAAACTCAATTTGAGAATGTGGTGAATACATATCCTAATGATGATCAGGCACGAGTTGCTAAACTTTACCTCGCTCAGCTTGCCCAATGAAATACTTCCTTCTTTGCTGCTTTTTACTAGCTGGCTGCTCACTTACCGTAAGGGCCCCTGAGAAAGAGAAAAAAATCTTTAAGGTGAGCTGGTCAAAAAATCTTGACCCTAAGTACGAGTCCGGGAACTTACCCATAGGCCTTGGGGCGCCTCGCATTTTTCAAGACATAGTCTATCAAGGTAGCCTTGCTGGAACTATGTATGCTTACGATCTTGAGACCGGTAGAATCATTTGGTCAGCGGACGAGAAGACTGCTCTCAATGGTCCGGTTGAATATTTCAACGATCATGTGGTTTATGGGGGAGAGAATGGTCGCCTATTTGTCAGGCACTATCTCACTGGTAAATTAAGATACTCCATCGATCTGGCCTCACCTATTGAAAGTGCACCAGTCTATTTTAAAGGCAGACTACTTATTTATCTGCGTGGGCATCAGTTAGTTCATATGGATGCCGAAACCGGTAAGATCCTCTGGGTTTATAAGAGAGCGGTTACTGTAAGTACTACTCTTCAGCGTACTTCTCGACCTCTGGTTTTGGATAATAAAATCATTGTGGGCTTTGCCGATGGTTATGTGGGAGCTCTCTCTATTGAAGAAGGTCTTCTCCTTTGGGAAACACGACTTGCCGAGAATACTAAGTTTGTTGATATTGATTTGAATCCAATTGTTGCTGGTGGAACTGTCGTCACTGGTTCTCCTTCGGGGGAACTGAAGGCCGTTAATCCTGATAATGGCGCCCTTGCACGCAGTTTCGGTGTGAGTGTTATGGCCCATCCCGTTCTTCGCGGTGAGCAGCTTCTCTTGGGAACCAATGATGGAGAGGTCCTTTTAATGAGCTTAAATGGAGAAATCCTTAAGCGCGCGAAGGTTTCGACTCAGCCAGTTAGTGCAGTGACATGGTGGAAGGATCACATTATTGCAGCGAGCTTTGATGGATCTCTTCATGCCATCGACCCTCTTAGCTTGAAGATAAATGACCAATTTGTGATGGGTTACGATAGCTCATCGGTGTTTTCAGACCTTGTGGCCACAGAGGATTATCTTGCGGTGTATTCATCGAGAAACCGCCTCTATATTTTTCATTAGCCATTAGTCTTTCTTTTCAAATCCTCTGGGAGTAACATTTTCTGAATGTGAAACCAAAGGATTGGGTCATGAGAAAGTATTTTTCACTCTTCATATTTCTAATATGCTTTTCTAGCTTTGCTTCAGTAAAGATTCACGAAGAAGCCTATGTCTTGGGACAGAACCCGGAAGTGGTTCGTGAGTTAGTGGAAACTGGCTCGGTGATTATCGATCACGTCACCAGTGAAGGCTTTGAGGTCTACGGTAATCATGGACTTTTGAACTATCTGGATAAAAAGAATATTCCTTATCTAGATACCCAATCCATGAAGCAAAACGCTGGCCCAGGGTATCCGAGCTTTGAAGAGATGAGCGAAAAGCTTAAGAGTCTTGCGGCCAGATATCCGGGTATAGCTCAGCTCTTTTCTATCGGTAAATCCGTTAATGGAAAGGATCTGTGGGTGATGAAGATTTCCGATAATGTAGAAGTTGATGAAGTCGAGCCGGAGTTTAAGTATATCTCTTCCATGCACGGAGATGAGATTACCGGGCGCGAGCTTACTGTGCGTCTCATCGAAGAGATCTTAGAGAAATATGGCAAAGATAATTCAATTACTGAACTCGTGAATAATACCGAGATCTTTATCATGCCATCTATGAATCCAGATGGCAGTGAGATGAAGAGAAGAAGTAATGCCAAGTACACCGATCTCAACCGAAATTTCCCGGATATTACGAGAGANNNNGGAACCGTAGTGGCCAATTACCCATGGGACTCAAAGTATGAGCTTCACCCCTTCAATGATCTTTTAAGAGAACTATCTTTGGGATACGCGGAACTTAATCCCGAGATGAGAAACTCCCGGGAGTTCACCGGAGGGGTCACCAATGGGGCCCAGTGGTATGTAGTGAGAGGGGGAATGCAGGACTGGAGTTATAACTGGCATAACGATCTTCAGATAACCTTTGAGCTCTCCCATAAGAAGTGGCCCAATTATTCAGAGATTCCCACTCATTATGAGAATAATAAAGACTCACTTATTCACTTTATGAAGCAGATTCACCAAGGGGTGGGCTTTAAGATTGGGCGAGAGGGAGTGGAAGGGTCTGTGAGAATCAAGCAAACCTCGCCAGTGCAAAAGGATCTCGGAAATTATGGCTTTAAAAAATCAGAATTTTATAAAGTCTTGCCGGAAGGCGAGTATGTCTTTGAAGTGAGCGATAAGGATAAGGGAGTTCAGGTTATGAATCTGCGAGTAGAAAAAGATCAGATTCGCCCTAATGGAAACTTCTCACTCTTAAAATAAATTTCTACTTACCCAGCTTCATAATATATTTAAATTCTTGAGCAGTAACCGGCAGGATGGAAAGCCGGTTACCTCTTTGTAAGAGGCGCATGGTTGCTAGCTCCGAGTGGGCCTTAAGTTCTTCCAGTGAAATAAAATTAATATCCTGTTCATAGGCCACATCTACCAAGAACCAACGAGGCTTTTCTTCGGTAGCTTTTGGATCAAAATACTCGGACTTTTTATCGAATTGCGTTTCATCGGGATAAGGCGCTGATGCGACCTTAGCAATACCAGCAATTCCCGGAATAGGGCAGCTTGAGTGATAGAAGAAAATCAAATCACCCGGCTGCATCTCATCTCGCATGAAATTGCGGGCCTGATAGTTTCTCACACCATTCCAGGGCTCTTTTTTACCCGGTCTTTTCTTAAGATCTTGGAAGGAGAAGACATCGGGTTCTGATTTCATTAGCCAGTAGTTCATATCTCTATGATGGACAAAAAAAGGCAGTTAATCAAGTTCTGTGAGGGTTTGACGAAAAGAATCTAGCGAGGAGATGCTTATGAAAAATAATTTCTGGATTCTATTAACTTTCTCTCTTTTTGGTTGTGCTCATCATGAGACCGCTCCTAAGACCGTGCATTTTCCTTATGCAGGAGAGTTACTTAAATCCATTCAGTATAATTCCACCTCTCGCGCACCTGCCTCAATAGCTCTAGATGTGGAAGAGAAAAAATCCACCAGAAGAGTTTATTTCTCCTCGCTCTATCACCAGTACATGACCTTGGGCTCTCACTTAAAGCAAACAAATCAAATTGAATCATGCCCCCAGTTTCATCATGATAAAGTTGAAGCCGATTCTTTTAATATTCCTAAGATCTCCTTAGTAGGAAATCCCGAGATCGAAGACCAGGGAAGAGAGTTTTTCCCGGAGCTTGCCTTTGATCACAAGTTCTCACTAAATGATTATCACGCCGTCATCAAAGAAGAGATAAAGACCCTATGTGAAGTGGGGGCAAGTGATAACTTCTATAAATTTGATAATCTTGTCACTCATTACGCTCATCGCACGGCCTTTCACCGAAAGCCCAAGGCGATGGAGTCCGTGTTAAAAATTCCTATCTTTGCTAATTTTTATCTTATCAAGATGATCCAAAATAAGACAGAAATGAACTTCACTCATCCAGAAGAAAAACAGTTCATCTCCATGACCAATACTCACTGGTTTGACCGCTATGTGATGGAGGCGAGTGCCAGAAGAACTACTTTCATTCGCAATAAAATGGTGAAAAGGTAATCATGAAACTTTTGCTTTTATCGACTCTTATTTTAAGTTCTGCCTGCGGGAGAATCACTTCCTCTACCTCAAATCTTGGAAGTGAGCTTAAATTTGAGCCTCAAGCAATCTCAATGACTGAAACCCAGAGCCTTGCCAATCTCTGCACAGTACTATCGAGTAAAAACGCTCTTTTGTCTCAAACACCAGGCCAGACCTTCACCTTTGACGTGAGTAAGCGGGGCTGCGAAGAAGATTCCCTGAGTGCTCCCTCATCGGTCGTGGTGGGACTAGACGGAACTCATTTAAGAGAAGCCACCAATGGTCTCTCCTTTACCTTCTCTGACATCGAGACCAATGTCTCGGGTATGATGAAGGAGATCTGCTCTGACCTCACCGCTCTCACCAATCCAAAAAAGCTCACCAGCGGAAATATTATGAGATTTTCCCTACGCCCATCAGCCGAATGCAGTCCAAATTCCCGCGAAATGTGTGTGTATTTTGAAACGGGAGCTCCTCATAGAAGTGATTCCTATAAGATCATCACTAAGGAGTGGATCAAGTTTCAAATGGATCCAACAGTCTCTCGCGTGGGCTTTTTTACCGAAAGAAGACGAATCACTTCAGCTCTTTGCGCTCCAGAGAAAAGCTCAGAAGTACTTGCCACACTAAAGTAAGTAAAAAAAAGTTGCCGAAGGCAACCCTCGTTGTGACAATTTAGAAATCTAAATTAGTTATAGCGAGGTCATCCATGAAACTCACGGCACTTTTAACTCTACTTCTTCTTTCTGTATCTTGCATGACCGAGCAAGAAGCAAAGACTGGTTCTACTACCGGTGAAGTCGTGCGCTACGAACCCCTGACTCCAGCTCCAGAAGAACTCACTCGCATCAGATCCATCTGTTCTGCCCTCGATAAAAAAGAGCAACTTCTTAATGTTCTCGTGAATTCCAAATATACTTTCAGCTACGCTCAAAAATCCTGTAAGGATAATGACATAGAGGCCCCTTCAAACGTAGAGGTCTCCCTTCAAAAATCAAGTGGCCAGTTCATCTTCAGAAAGGCGAGTGGCGATGCCTTCGCCTTCAGCGATGTGGAAACTACCGAAATGGGTGCCATGTCCGAAATCTGCAGTAACTTAATGGATCTCAAAAGCCCGATGCAAACTTCTAGCTCTGGTGCCATATGGTTCACGACTTTCACAAGTTCCAAGGACTGTGAGTCCGATTACAATCATGTGTGCATTCATATTCAGCGAGGCAGTCACTCCGCGGGATATGATTACAAGATTCACACCAATGAGTGGATCAAGTTCAAGATCCGGGATCAAAGAGAAGGCTTCTTTGTTGAAAGAAAGCTAGTTTCTTCTGCTGACTGCCAAGCGGGGAGAACAGTGGTGAGAAGGGCGACTCTTAAGTAAAAGGTGACCGATAATCTTGGCGCTTAAGAGGTCTTTGGGATAAGACGCAAGCAGACCTCTTAAGCCCCAGGCATAGGCATCCTTCAGGATGGCATGACAATCAAGTGGATTTACTATTTATACACATCAACTGAAAGTGAATTTAGATTGGATTTAAACGACCCCTAGTACAATTCTCCTTTGATCAAAATCAGGAGACATATGAAAGTTCACATTCTCTCGCTCCTTCTCATTTTCACTCTTACTTCTTGTTCTCATATTTCATCGAGCAATAGCGGCTTCTTTGACGGAGCTCATTCTGCTCAAGCTGGCCAGGCTGCCCAAGATGCTTCTTTCTTCAGCAATCAAGCTGCGTCCGATGCAGCTAATGCGGCCTCTCAACATATGCACATGTCGATGCCAATGGGGATGCCGTAGTGTTTCATTCTTAAGCCGCACACCCCTGATGCATTTTCACAATCAGGGGTCTCTTTAAATTCTCATCCCAAACCGTCTTACAAAACTCCACCCCAAATACCGCAGGAGCTTTCTTTTCGTCCTTAGGACATTTCACATTCTCTTTACGATCTTCCCATTGACTGAGCTTGGTGTAATCCATATCCACGATCTTCCAATCACCCTGGGAGCTGACTTTAAGTGCGTAAAAGAAGCTATCTTCTTCTTTCAAAATATAGAGCTCCTTATTTTTCATAAAGAGAGGCTGGTCACTGAGAGAGAGGTAATAAGTCTGTGCTCCATCCGGATAATAAACCGTCACGGGCTGCGGAATTAATATTTCATTTAGGGGAACTTCGATCTGAGTCTGATCCCGCCATACCACCGCCTTATCAGGACCTATAGACTTAATAAAAGACTGCCCTTTCAAGACCCTGAGGTCTTCTTGTTTAGGGTTGTGCTCCTTACAGGAGGAATTGAAGTAGAGGGGTTTAAAGCCCTGTTGGGACTTCTGAAAGGTGTAGAACTCGATTGGGATTCCAAACTTTGAGCGATAGGCCTCTATGGCCTGTGCCTTCTTTTGTCCGGTTACGGATTCATTCTTAAGCTTAGTCAGGAGCTTATTCCAGTTCTGGAGCTGGTGACCCATGACCTGATCGCATTCGGAATTCTCAAGGCACCCCTTGAACTGATGCTCAAAATCCTCGAAGCTTTCGGGACTGGGGATGACCTTGATCTCGGGAGCGGGCTGGGCCCACACCGAAAAGGTTAAAAAAAAGAATAAATAAGCGCGCTCCATAGATGTCCTCTCATTTCCAAAGGCTTTCTTTTATTATAGACTCATTCGAATTGTTAAATTGAGGAGGAATTCATGAAAAAGTTAAAAAAGTCGCGCCCAGCGAAGAAAGCGAAGAAAAATAGTAAGAGTGGACTTAAGCTTAAGCGCTTGGCCCGCAAGAAGAGACTTACTAAGAGTCATAACGCATAAGAAATCAGACATTTCATATGATCAGGCCCTCTTCGGAGGGCTTTTTTTGTGCTTGTCGTCGTCAGATTTTTGACAAGAAAAAATACTAGATATAGTGATTTATATTTGACGGGTTGTTCTTTTGACAGGTTTAATAGATTTATTAACTCGATTCTTTTTTTCCTGCACACACACAAAGCCTCCGAATGGAGGCTTTTTTTATTTCCGCCCTTTAAGCTGTCCTTTAAATTCTTTCTTCATAGAAACCCGCTTCTGTGCATTTTCGAATCGACGGATCTCATCTTCAGTTTCTGGTACTAGTCCAGGAACGGGAACGGGACGACCCAGATCATCTAAGGCGACGAAGGTGAGGTAGGCCTTGGTGGTCGTGCGGCTCTCGCCGGTATAGGGATTTTCAGAGGTAACCTTTACTCCGACGACCATGGAGCTTTTCCCCACGTAGTTAAGTGAGGCCTGAATGAGGACGTGATAGCCCACCTTGATGGGGGCGATGAAGTCGATGTCTCCAATATGAGCGGTCACCACCGGGCGTCCGCAGTGGCGAGCGGCCACCATGGCGGCAGCGATATCGATCCAGCTCATGACGGTTCCCCCGAAGATAGTATTCTGGGGATTAGTGTGATGAGGCATGACGAGTTCTCTCATCTCGATAGAAGTCTCGCTTGGGGTCTTAGAATTGGTTTTCATTTTATTCCTTAATCAGCGCAGTAGATATGATGGTTCCAGCGGAAGCCATTGATAAACGCAGTGTAACCCGTGTTATAGGTTGCTCCGGCGTTTGAGATCTGGCCATTATCCCGAGAGGAATCCACAATTCCATATATTCTGTTTGAGAGATTTGAGCCAGCAGTTTGTGGTTCTGGTTCAAATAATCCGAAGGCCCCACCTTGGCGGAAAGCTCCCTTTTCACAATACTCACGACCCAGGGCCATGATCTTACTATTTACTGCGGTCTCGAGCTTTGGCTCACCGGTTAGAGGATTGAAGTCGTTTTCAACCAGACCTCCACCCGGCTTATCGGCTCCTCTGCCTTCATTAGAGACGAAGCTATTGAAGTAGACCATGAGGTCAGTTCCAGCGGGAAGGGCACAGGTGAATTTTCTGTTGGTGGTGTCTTGCGGGAGACCAAAGCCCGAACAACACTTAGAAGTGTCGGTAGTGGTTTTACCTAGTGGCATACAGCACTTAAATTCATCAGCAGAGAACACTGGCTCCGCTTCAAGAGCGTGATGAGTGGTGTAGTATTTTCCGGCCGATGAGAATGAGTTATTTGGGTTAATGAAATCTGAGAAGGTCGTGATCCCTGGCTTAAAGATTCCTGGAACTAAACGATCATAATTATCACTGCAGTAGAGTGGCTCAATGGCAATTTGCGGAATTCCTGAAAGCTCGAGGCGGCCCAAGCGGCTAAGGTAGTAAGCATTACTGCCAGGACTTGCTCGTGTGATCAGTCCACCTGAGCCTGCTGAGCCCACGCTAAAGCGGATTCCCACTCTCTTATTGGTGAAAGCACCCACGCCATTGGAGGCGGCCTTAAGGATGCGCGTGGTTTTATCATAAGCGTAACAGCATGTTCCGGCAGCACAAGTTCCAGCGGAAGTGGGGCCAGTGATAGCGGCATAGAGACCCGGGGTGCGAGTGCAGTTAAGGGCCGCTCCGTCATGGCTTACCATGGAAATAGTTGGCTCAGATCCTGGATAGAGATTATCAAAATGAGTCAGGGAGACAAAGCTCGGCATCTTCATGGTGATATTTCGGCGAGCAGTGGTTCCTGTGGCCGAGTAATCGATGATGACGGCCGAGTTATTATCAGCACTCTTAGGGAGGAAGTAGTTATCTAAGTTTCCACCAGTAAAGTTTGGAGTTACGGTATTGATAGTGAAGCTTCCGTAAGCATTGCTTACAGGAGCGTCTTCGGTATTGCTGTTGTTTTTAAAGGAGTACTGAGCGCATCCACTATCGGAGTGAGTGGCATCTCTACAGTATTCACCATAGTCCTGAGAAATAAGATTTTGCGCGATAAAGGCACTGTTGCCATAATGAGGGGCCATGTCCGCTGGATTAGTAAGAAGAGCGGTTCTTGAGTTAAGACAACTAAAGTTACTGACATCAAAATACAAGCGGTCTCTCTTGGTCCAGTCATTGGAACCATCGGAGAACTTACGAATCCATCCACCACCACAACAAGTTTCTGAATTGGCCTCATTAAGTGTTTTCCACTGCTGAGGTTGAAGAATATTAGGCACACCGGTTGGAATATCAAAGCCTGTGGTGCGGTTGTGATTCGCGGTGAGGATGGGTCTAGTGGTCGTTCCTAAGTTTTCCACTGTTGCAAGTCGTGAGTAGCGCTTGGGATCCTTAGGATTAATTCCTGGAGCGAGTGATGCCTTAAGGCCCTCGGTATAAGTTTCAAATTCTCCACTTCTGGTACTTCGAGGAGTATCTGTGGTCACGGTAGTGAGATCTTTTCCTACCTCACGGCAGCAGCGGTTAAGACTCATGTCATAGTTTTTAAAAGCTTCTGCATCGCTTGATAGTGGCTTAGGATTACTTTGACCACAGACTAGGCTCTCTCGATAGAAACTTCTCTCAGATTCATTTCCAAAGTAAGCAAGGGCGAGGGTATCGACAATCTCTCCATGAAGTTTTCCAGGTGAGCAATCAAGATCTGTGTGACAGACTTGACCCGCGCGTCTCATACAAGCGTCTCTAGCGAAGGTGGGCTCAGCAATCAGTTGATCATTTAGGGGCTTCGCCTCAATACTTCTAAATGCGGAATGAATCAGAAGATTATCTGCCGTATTACCCAGACTCGCCGAACTGTGAAGACTATCCAGTCCACATGAGTTCTGATTTCTTGCTCTTAAATGATGAC
>DFXX01000036.1 GCA_002381765.1 Bacteriovoracaceae bacterium UBA4097
AAAACTGAAGTTGGAGTTACTTTAAACCATATGATTTTGAAAAGCATTTGGCATCAGACTTAATCTAAAGTTCTCAATCTTTTTACACCACTCATTATACGAGAGGCAGATTTAAGAGCTTATCATCCACTGTCCCCCGGTCCTCACATGAAAGTGTGCTCATTTCTTCAACCAGTCTATCGGCCTCAACTTTCAATTCTTCAAAAAACTTAACTTGATTTTTTAAGGAGCTATGCTCAAATCCAAGTTTTGACGAGGTTCCGAAGCAAAGTCTTTGAACATTAGGATACTCCAGTTGATTGATGACCTTATTAAAAGTCACACAGTAATTCTTCCCTGCTCGAGCATGAATAAGTCCGTTATACCAGGAAGTCCAAGTTTCCCGAAGTTGATTACATAGATCCTGATGAGTACCTTTATGAACCTCAGGGTGCTCCTTGCCGTTTTCTGTAACATAACTCAGGGCAAACTTAGTCATATCCTCTTTATAGAGAATCTCTGAATTTGAGACGATCTTTTTAATCTTCTTCACACGCTTTTCAAATTCATCACGTCTTTTTGCAAACTTCTTGGCTTCGCTTCGAGCATCTTCTTGCTTAGTCTTCAACCAAGCTCCTGCCAGACCTTCAAAATTAAAAAAGAGTAAGTATTTATAACTCTGAAAAAGAGCATCTTTTACTTGTTCATGGCTGTTGATAATTTGAGAATATTCAATATCAAACCCACCACTTCTCATTTCATTGAGATAATTGATTTTTGACTCAAGGATAGCGACTGCCTGAGTGGCCTTCTCTTTATCCAATTTCCACTGCTCATATTCTTTAACTGTCGGCTGTTTTGCTATTCTTTTTTCCAGATGAACAATCCCTGATTGAGACATACTATCCATTTTGGAGAGCCACCTTTGTCCCACTTCCTTGCAATTACTTAATGCCACTTGAGAGGCCGAAGCATTCAAGTTATTGAGAAAGAAATTTTTCTCCAACTCCAACCTGAAAGGTGTCTCTTTTAAAGTCTCTTCATAATTTTCCCACACTGAAGTCACGACTGCATGGTTTCCACTACCATCTTGAAGAGAAGCATAGGCCTGTATATAAATACAAGCTTCAAGTGGATCGGCCTGAAAGCTCTGTTGTAAAAACCTTAACCGATCTTTATTTCTATAGGCTTCTTCAACTCGCTCATGAAGATCAGAATTCGGCTCAGAAGGAGCATTCTGAGTAATCTTCGCGAGTTCCTGCTTAGCCGCTTGAAACTCAATCTCTAAGCGAGAGAATCGATTGATCTCAATATCATCGATTGAAGATTTAACAAGATCAAGATTATAGAAAGAGCATGAATTTCTAAGGAAGGCCGTACTTTGCTCTGGATTTCTCATGTCTATCGATTTGGATTTGAAGAAACTAACGATAGATTTTACTGCTGTTGCTCCTAAAGCAGTCCCCATCACCCAAGGCATAGCTTCCGGACCACCATAAAGGGCCATAAAAGGGGCCATGCCATTTGCAACGTCTGCAAAGGCATCAAGATAATCTAGGAAACCAATGAGTTCTTTTCCACAGTTTTTATCATTAAAGACAGAACTCACTTTATTCAGCTGAGTTAACGCCTGAAGTGCTGTGACTCGATTTTCTTCTACTCCCGAAGTTCCATCACTAAGCGACATCTTTTCGGCTAAATCTTTTAGATTTTGATTTGCCTGGTTTACGGTAACTTCATATTTCTGACAAGCGGGGCTGAGAGAGACATTCTGGGCGAGTGTCGCGGCAGCGATTCGAAGATCGGTGAGCTTAGTATTGGTTAAGGGACAACTCTGTGCCCAGAGACTTTGAGTAAGTAGGATACTTAGAAGAAAGAAAGACAGGATTTTGTTCATGCTTAATAATGAGCAATAGAGATGCCATTTCTTATCTAGCAAACGCCTGATAAAACATAGTCTTCTCAACAGGAAAGCAAGCTTGTTAGACAAGTGTATAGTTATTAGCCGATTAGACTAAAAAAGCGACTAGGAGTGGACGGTTGGAAGGAGTTCTCGCATAACTATCTAAAATAATTAAGAATATTTACTCATAATGAGACCTGCAACCATGAATACGAGTGAATACACTTTGTATTCACGATCTATTGCTTTTTATAAATCCATTAATAAATTCCAAAATTGAGCTTTAGGAATTTTCAATCAAGAAATAGGTATGGCCATCGGTAGTTCGTCACCATGGAGAATATCTGGTGAACTTCTAAAGCAACTTAACTACATCCAGGGCAGAGAAAACGTTAATACCGTTTGTATGGATCTCTCTTCTACCTATCGAAGCTTTGCAAAAGACTACTTCCCCGATGCCAAAATTATTGCAGATATATACCACGTCGTAAGATTACCAATGCAAACTTTGCAGAAGTACTTAAAGCAAGTGAAGACAGAACAAAAGAGCATAAACTCAGAAGAAAATTACTACTAAAAAATTCGTTTAAGTTAGATCGTGAAACCAGAGAAATGATCTACGAACGGCTCGAACTTCACCCAAAACAAGCTTACTAATGCACGAACTGAAGGCTTCAATAACGTGGCTAAACAGGTCCAGAAAAGGGCCTATAGATATAAGAATTTTAATAATTACCGATTGAAGTTGCTCTATGCCTGTCAGTGAATGAATGGGGTGTGCTCCACCATTAGGGGAGAAGAATCGAAGAATCGTTTACCGCCACCGGTGGCGGTAGAAATAAAAAAAGCCAGTGTGGGTTAAACACTGGCTTTTTATTTGGTGCCCGCTCGCGGAATCGAA
>DFXX01000042.1 GCA_002381765.1 Bacteriovoracaceae bacterium UBA4097
TGTTTCAAGTGAATACAAACTAAAAGCAATTCAAAAAGAAAGCGAATATCTTGCCCAGGAGTTAACCAGAATGTTTAACTTCTCGGTCGAGGCCATGTATGCTTCTAAAAAACGTTGGGACGTGATCTCAAGCGAGCTCAAAAATGCCCTAACCATGGGCTCGGCGGAAGTGAAACGGTGGAATCAGGGAGCTTCAGATCTCTTTATTGTCTATTTAAGAGAACAGGAAGTGGCCGAAACCAATATCAGACGTTGGACTGCTCTCTATGAATATCTTCAGTACTCTCTGGATGCTAAACTCTATTCAGGAACACTTCTAAAGACCTACCAGAATTAGTGACAAGTATAATCAGCTCTGATGTCATGAGTGATCTCAATGCAATGTTTTTGGAATCTTCGATTACTGCTTTTAATGCGACTTTGAAGATCTTCGCAAGCAAAGGGATCCATGAGAAAAAAGACTGCTGACTCAAACTCTCCAATACGAAGACCCTGAACAAAACTCTGGCAATCTAAAACGATCTTCTCCTTAACCTGAGTCTGTAGCACAAAGCTTCGATCGAGATCACCATCCTTCAGCATCTTCTTTACCTGAAGCTCAAAGGCAGAAATCGATAAGGAAAGAAGAAGTAGGATTAAACCTATTGAAATTTTCATAATGCCTCCGATGACTACTCATCGGAGGCATTAGGTATTAATCAAATTTGGAAGTAACTTTGGTTCGAGAGGAAAAATTTCCCCTCCCTCCTAGCGTCTTAGCGGTTGATAGATAAATCTTAAGGCCGCTAAAGGGATTGGTGAATTCTTAAAGGTCTTAGGATGCTTATAATTCCAGATAAAGTCTGGACGAGTCTCAGTAATCCACTCACCACCAATTACTCTTCCATTCGCATTAAGCTCTACGATGTACTCATAGTCCTTATGCCGATATTCCTGGTGGGGAGTCATGGTTACTGGCTTCTTAGAAACAAAGTTCTTAGAGCCCCGAGCAGCTGCTTCTGGTGTGTAAAACATTAACTCTTCACCATAAACGAACTTCGTCTTAACACGAACTCTGCGGGCAATTCCCTGAGCGCTATGAGTGGCATCTACTGGTTCCTCTCCCACTATCTGAGAAGAATAATTAGTCACTGGCTGATTCCATACATCATTAAAGCGATCTACATCTGCTACAAATCCTTTTCCAAGAATTCCGATCATATTTGCTAAAACGACGTGAAAGGCACCGGCATTTACGTCACGACAGTCAGGTGATTCTGCTTCTTCTGCAGAGGGAGGACTTTGATGAGTATCACGCGAGCTACTCTCGCCTTCCACCTTTCCATTGATACGACATCTCTTCCCTACAAATCCGAACTCTTCACCCTTGTAGTTATAAGATTCATGCATGGCCAGAAGGGCCTTCACATCAGAAGAGCCGAAAGGTACCTGAATACCAGCATTATTTCTTATTACAACTTCTCTCGGTTCAGGATAATGAGTAGCGGCCTGGGCCCAACCATGACAGATCCCTTCCCACCAAAGATCGCGAGCGTTATAGAGACTAAAAGCTCTGCGAGTGAGGGTATAATTATAGTCGTTATTAGCAATGTCATAAAGCTCGGCCGGAGAAAGTTGCTCCAACTCCTGCTTACTCATCTTCTGAAGTTCCTCTCTGGTATAGAGCTTATACTTAAAAGGAGTCGGATTCGGATGATTCCAACGATAAGCAATGCCTCCCTTATTGGATGGCCAATAACTCTCCGACCACCCCAAACGATCGTCTGAGAGCTTTCCTGAAGTTGGAAGACCATCAAAATCCAAGACGAGGTTTGTCCCCATGAGTCTACGAAAGTTATTCGGATGATTTGCACTGTCGTAGAGCTCTGCAAATGACGGAGGAATAGAAGAAATTAAAAACGCGAGTAAAAGGAACTTCATGTTTACTCCTTCGTGAAGTTTTCGCGTGGATTGTATAGACGAGGTTTATCGTCTGCCAATCCATGGAGAACGAAATTTACAATGAAGAGTTAAAGCATGAATAAGTAGAGATGAACCTTAAGAGTGATTCAATAGGCCGGCTGATTGCAAAATCAAAAAAAGCAAAAAAAAAGCCCCTCTTCCGAGGGGCTTCAGGAATTAACGAGACTTAATATCTTTGTAAACGTTCTTGGTGTCACCTGTATAAATCTGACGAGGACGACAGATCTTAAAGCCAGGCTGCTCAACCATTTCCTTCCACTGGGCCATCCAACCAGGAAGGCGTCCCATCGCAAACATGACGGTGAACATATTGGTTGGAATACCTAGGGCGCGATAGATAATACCTGAATAGAAGTCCACATTCGGATAAAGTTTTCTCTCAACGAAGTATGGATCTTTAAGAGCAACTTCTTCCAATCCCTTAGCGATATCAAGCAGTGGATCGTTTACTCCCAAAGTAGAAAGAACAGAATCACAGGCCTTCTTAATGATCTTAGCACGTGGATCAAAATTTTTATAAACACGGTGACCGAATCCCATAAGTCGAGATCCTGATTTCTTATCTTTTACATCATTCAGAAACTGCTTGTAGTCGTTTCCTGAATTTTTAATTTCTTCCAACATTTCGAGCACGGCCTGGTTGGCCCCACCATGAAGTGGTCCCCACAAGGCATCTACCCCAGCTGAAATGGTTGCAAAGATATTGGCCTTAGATGAACCCACCATTCTTACCGATGATGTTGAGCAGTTCTGTTCATGATCTACGTGTAGGATAAGAAGAATATCAAGGGCCTTTGCCACTTCTTTGTTTACATTCTTATCCCCTGTCATCATATGAATGAAGTCAGAGCAATAATCTAGCTTCTTATCAGACTTAACAAAGTCCTTTCCTTGAGAGTGACGGAAAGCATAGGCTGCCATCACTTTCAATTGACCCATGAGCTGAGCAATAGCTGTGTCTTTTTGATCTGCCGAGAGATCCTGGTTACACATGTCCTGATAGAAAGCAGAAAGTGACACCATATTGGAAGATAATACGGCCATAGGATGAGCATCTTTTGGGAAGGCCTTAATCATGGCCTTAATTCCTTCCGGAACATCATCATAAGAAGCAATTCTCTCCTCAAAAGCTTTTAGCTCAGAAGCAGAAGGTAGCTTCCCGTAGAAAGTTAAATAAGAAGCTTCTATAAACGAAGATTTTTCAGCAATCTCTTCGATTCCATAACCACGGTATTTAAGAATACCCTGCTCACCATCGAGAAAGGTGATGGCCGAAGTACAAGCTCCAGTGTTCATATAACCGCTATCGAGGGTAACAAAACCCGTATCAGCACGCAGTTTTGTAATATCGATCGCCTTTTCGCCTTCTGTTCCTGTGAAGACAGGAAGTTCATAAGTCTTTTCACCTAGAACTAGTTTGGCCTTTTCAGACATGGGGACTCCTTCGAAAAAATAAAAAGTGAGATATATCAAACAGATAAGTCTCGCAATACTAGCGAATTTCTTCTTATCTGTCTAAAATCTTAGATGTCGTCTTGTCGGTTATACGGGGCCAAACATTGAATAATTTTTGAGCACTGGGGTCAAAAAGCTCCTTGAATCTGGTGACAAAATAGCTCCACTATCTTCTGGTAGGAGGATTCCTAACATCTTCTTTGCGATGCATCTTGTAGTGAGAACTATTCGATAAATTCATTTTTATTCCCCTTTTCTGGAATTTCTTACTCCCTGGCACGGCCCT
>DFXX01000030.1 GCA_002381765.1 Bacteriovoracaceae bacterium UBA4097
TTTGGTGCCCGCTCGCGGAATCGAACCACGGACACAAGGATTTTCAATCCTTTGCTCTACCAACTGAGCTAAGCGGGCATATCGAATTCAAGAACTTGTACTTCTAAAAAAGAGATCTCTAAGTTAATGTTTTGGAGAAATTTCGTCAATCACTATTACTTAAAAAAAGACGAATAACTATTCGCATTAAATGGAATACCTATGACAGCAAAAGTTGTTTGCACTGAACTCTCCCTTCCTTGGTTTGAAGTCAACGCTATGGCCTTCCTTCCTAGCTTAGAAAATGGTCCTCCCAAGAGCGAATGGGCGATCTTTACCCATGGATACACCTCTCATAAGGGGGACTGCTTAAATTGGGCCACTCGCTTGGTTCAATCCGGGGTTCCTTGCTTGATATTTGATCAACCAGGGCACTATCTGGGAAGCTTCCATGAAGTGAAGTCCCTGGAAGATTTTAAGGCCCATGTGCACGAACTGTTCGGGGAAGGACTTTTGCGCCTAGAGGCCCTGATGGAGTCTCACTTTGGTTTTGGTCACTTCCCCGCATGTAAATCAATTATCTTGGGTGGTCACTCTTTGGGTGCCTTTACCTCCATCAGGGCCCTGGAGCTTCCGGCCTTTAAAGATCTCCAGAGAGTGGCAGTGGGAATCGGTGTGGGGATTGGGCAAAGTCAGGCCACGCACATTTTTGAAACCGCTTTTTACGAGAAGACCCTCTCTATAAGGCGTCAGTTAGTGTCCCCGGAACTAGATGCTAAACAGGTCTTTAGTTGGCTTAAGCATGAAAAAGAAACCATGACGGTCTCGGGACAGAGAATACACCTCATTACCGGTGAGGATGATGTCGTGGTCGGCAATGGAGGAATGGAAGCCTTTCTAAAAGTTCTGGAAGAAAACGGCAACAGTGTTACCTGGATCAGGCCCAAGCGCCTTCCCCATCATGAACCAGGGGGAGCAACTCCTCATCTCTATGCTTTCTTAAAAGATCATTTTGGGTGGGACTAGTTCTGAGTCATAGTTTTTAGAATAACTAGCTTCTTTTCTTCAGGGAGATTCTTGAGTCCCTGAAGAAGCTGTAAAGAAGTCGAGCAGCTGTCAGCTTCTGTTGCTGATTCAGGGCCAGCGAGGGTCTTAGCGAATCTATCCTGCTCATCCTGAGGCAAGGTGAGAAGAATGTCTTGAATGCCTTCTTGAAAGACATGAGTGGGGATGGGTGAATCCCCTACCCTATTGAGCTTTCTCTTAGCTCCTTCCAGCATCAATTCACTCAGACCCATGACTTCTGCATCAGTTAAGGTGCTATAGGCCTCCATCATAAGATCATCGTTAAAATCACCTGTCAGTATGGCCGCACAGTAACCGGGATGATTTTGGGCGAGCTTTATTCGGTAGTCATTCCAGATAATAAGTTCAGGAAGATCCAGATGCTTTAATCCTTCCTGGGCCTGAACATAGGAATAGGCCCTCCCCTGCATGGTCTTTTGTTTCATTTCCATTCGGGCCCTTGGGTCTTTAAGAATCTCTGATAGCTTATTCTCCATCAGAGCAGCGACTTCATCCTTTCGGTCATTTTTTGAAGAGAAGTAAATAACAAGGATAAGAACTCCCATAATCGCCGCAATCTTAAGCATCCGCTAATCCTTCTTCCCAATAAAGTTTTTAAGCCAGCCCTGTTTGCCCGGCCGCTCCAGAGCTGAGCCCAGGAGCCTTTTTTTCCAGCTCCGGTTTGATTCTTGTGAAATAACTTTTTTAAGTTCACTCTTTGATAATTCATAAAAGAGCTCTTTTAGATGCAAGAACTTTTCATGAAGTTTTAAAAAAGCTTCTACTCTTAGAAGTGGTTTTCTATTCCAGGGACAGACATCCTGACAGATATCGCAGCCAAATATTTCTCCCCGAGATTTTTCAAAACCAACCGGAGGATCGGCTTCCTTCATAAGCTCAATGGTAAAGGTGGAGATACACTGAGAAGCCTTAAGGGTGCGAGTTATGGGATCAATCGCTTGAGTGGGACAAGCATCACTGCAGGCCGAACATTGTCCACAGTGATCCACATCGATAGTCGATAAGTTTATCGGAAGCTTTTTATTTAAGAGCAGGCTTCCGAGTATAAAGTAGCTCCCCTGTTTTTGATTAATCAACATGGAGTTTTTACCGAACCAACCAAGACCCGCTCTATGAGCAAGATCTCTCTCTAAGATGGGCTGAATATCTAAGGATAGGGAGCACTCTAAATCAGGGTAGTTTTCTTTTAGCCGATCAAATATTAATTTTAATCTTTCTTTGAGTGCAAAGTGATAATCCTCTCCACCAAATCCCAATGCATAGGAAGCAATTTCATGGCGCTTATTTTCTAGCATCCATTTCTTCGTTTCTTGATAACTAAATAAGAAAACAACGGCAGATTGAAACTCGGGATATACCAGCCTTATGTCACTGCGAAGATCTTTTCTATGATCACTTAAATAAGATAAGGGTCCTGCATGGCCCGCTTCCACCCAGGTCGAAAAGGCTGAGAAGCTCTTGGGAATAGACTCTTCAGTGTATCCCCAATCAAGAACATTGAGTGATGAGAGAAATTCAGCGGTTAAGGGGCCCGATTCTTTCATGGATTAAAAGGAATGATCTCAATCGCTCCGGTAGGACAAGCTTCCACACAGGCCATATCAAGTTTACACTTGTGAACATTGGCCGCATTTATTCTTGTCTCATTGTTATCTGAGCTTGAAACCATGAAGATATCGAAAGGACAGACTCTGATACAGGCCTGGCATGAAGCACAGATCGTTGTATCAAGTAAGAGCTTTCCCTGGTCATAAGACACCTCCTGGATAGAATCCTGATCGGTATTTCTTAGTGCCTTGGGAACATCTTTAATAATCTCAACTCTGATGGAATTCGTCGTTCCTTGTCTGAAGAACTTACCATCACCCAGGGTGATAATAACCTTGTCTCCATTCAAGACTAACTTCTTCTCTTTGAGTTCAGTAATCATAAGATCACCGAGTTTTGAGAACTCTTCATTAGAATGAATATTATAGAAGTATGGAGTTACACCCCAGTAAAGACTCATTCTGCGGATAACATCAAGGGAGTGAGTAACTCCCAAGACTTCGGTCTTAGGGCGGAAGCGAGTCATCTTTAAGCAGGAATTCCCACCTTCTGTGATTGATATAATCCAGCGGGCATCGTTTTTCTCGGCCACAATAGATGCCGCGACTTGAACGGAAGCAGTTACACTGGAAATATTCATATGTCTTAAAAGAGGTCTCTCGCTGGGAGTCTTCTCTGCTTCTTCGATGATTTGTCCCATGATCATGATAGCATCAAGAGGATATTTCCCTGAAGCCGTCTCACCCGAAAGCATTACCACATCTGTACCATCCCAGATTGCATTGGCCACATCGGAGGCTTCGGCTCGGGTAGGACGAGAATTGGTAATCATACTCTCAAGCATCTGAGTGGCAGTAATGATGGGCTTACCCAATGAATTACAAAGCTTGATCATCTGTTTTTGGATACTAGGTACTAAATGATTACCTACTTCAACACCCATATCTCCACGAGCGATCATGATGACATCAGAGACTTTGATAATTTCTTCGATATTATCCAAAGCTTCTGGTTTTTCAATTTTTGAAACGATAGGAATATGAATCTTCATTTGATGAAGAAGTGCTTTCACCTCAAGAATATCAGCAGCAGTACGGACAAAACTCAAGGCAACATAATCGACCCCTTGTTTGAGTCCAAAGAGAAGATCTTCTCTATCTTTTTCGGTAAAGCTCGGGGCAGAGACCTTTACGTAAGGAAGATTAATACCTTTATTGGATTTAAGAATCCCACCAACTTTCATTTTTATCTTTAAGACTTCCCTATCCTTTTCTACAGCCTCTGCTTCCAGTAATCCGTCATCAAAAAGAATTCTGGCACCCACATGAGCGTCTTTAACAAGATTTTTGTAAATAGTCGGTATAAAGCACTGCTTGTATTCAGGGTATTCATCCTTCACATGAGAAGGTCCAATGACCCAGACTTCACCATCTTTTAATTCCAGAGGTTCAGGCAATTTATCTACTCTGATCTTTGGACCTTGAAGATCCAGGAGAATAGCGATTTCCTGACCGGCATTTTTAGATGCCTGACGAATATTTTTGATCGATTGTTCATGAGCTTCATAGGTGCCATGGGACATATTGACTCGAGCGGCATTCATCCCTGCTCGGATCATTTTCTCCAACATCTCAACTGAATTGGAACTGGGTCCGATGGTCGCTAAGATTTTAGCGCGACGTCTAGACATAATTGAATCTTTTGCTAAAGGTTTAACTTAATCGCTTATATTCTTTAAGCGAATCCATTTGCTCTCGGTGGCCCGTCTTCATAGATTGGATCTGGTTTTCGTAACTTGCCACGACCCTACTCTTTTCAGCTTCATAGGCCTGCTTCAAGCGCTCCTGCTCTATCTGATGATTCATGTCCTTTTGGGCCAAATCACGACTGGTAGTAGCTCGGAGTTCCTTTAATTTATTCTCATAATCATTGGTAAGCAACTTTAATTTCGTTTCACTAGTAACTTGCATTTTGTCTATTTTCTTCTGAAAACTTACACTCATATGATTCATGTCGGCTTTCAGTTGGCTCTCTCTTTGATCCATCAAGAGCTGTTGACCTTTAACGTCAGCCGCTTTGCGATCTTCAAACATACGACGTTGAGATTCCAATTGCTTTTCGGTTTGGTCAGTTATGTTTTGAATCTTCTGATCCATAGTAAGCTTCAGGTGCTCGTTTTCCCGTTGATAGTTGGCCAGTCTTTGCTCATAATCATTCACCGTTGAATCCATCATCTTGGAGAATTCACGCTTCATGGCAAAGATTTCATTGGCCCGATTTTCGTTCATCTTTTTCATGAACTCGGCCTTATCTTGATTAGTTGATTTAGTGACATCTTCTAAGCTTAGCTGATTACGCTCTTCCATCGCTTTCATAGACTGATTAAAATTCTCTTTTAGCTTGGTCATACGCTGCTTAGCATTAGCTCGCTCAAGAATTAACTGCTGGTCAGAAGAAATTTTTTCTATTTTATTAATATGCTCACGATTCTCGATCTGAGTGAAAGCCTTCTCTCTTTCATGGGCCACGGTGGAAAGCTTATCTGCATTAACTTCATTAAGCTTACGCTCCTGTCGAGCGGCGGCTTCCATATTTTGAGTCTTTAGTGTTTCATTGAAAGAGTCTTGCTCCACAGCTGCGCGCTCTTGATAGACACTTTGAGCATTAACAAGTTGATCTCTTAATCTATCGATCTTAGCTTCCTGCATGACTTTTTCATTCAGGCCTTGCTGCTTATTCTGGACTTCTGCAAACTCACCCGAACCATTGTCGCGCCGTCTTTTTTCAAGTTCAATCATACGCATTTCTTTATTAAAATCACGTCTGATATTATGAACTTGCTCTTGATGTTCACGATTAGTTTTCTTGGCATCCTTTTGCTGAGTCTCTACGAGTCTATCATTGCGAAGACTATAGTCCTGGGCCATGCCCTCATAACGATCCTGGTATCTATTTTGAAGAGTCTTTAGGCGATCCTGAGAGTATTGTCTGGCATGATGAAGGTCGGCATCATGAACTTCTTTGGTTCTTTTCAGATCATGATCAATTCTTTCTTTCAGCTCTTCACGTTTCTTAGCGGAATCTCTTTGCATCATAGTAGAATGATCTTCATGGGCACGCACTAGTTGCTGACGTTCTCTCTTATACTGATCTTTAACACTGGCACCTGCTCCAGTTAGTTTATCCTGGTAAGCCTGAAGTTTTCCCTCAGTATTTTCCTGAATTTCACTGATGTTCTTGCTGTAGCGTTTGCGATCAGAGTTTTGCACATCATTATGCAGATCCTTCTCTGCTTTGAACGACTTCTGATAACTCGATTTAATGTCATTTAATCTCTGGTCGAAATCTTTCTTGGTATAAGTAGAATCTTTATTAAATTTCTCTCGTTCATGGGCGATTTCTTTCTGATACTTTTCTTTGCGCGCTTCTATCGCCTCACGGGTCTTATCCTGAAGTTCAGCAATATGTTTCTGCTGACTACTCTCTAGTTCAGCTTTGTCTTCGATGAAGTTTTCTCTTTGCTTGGATTGAACATGATCATTACGTTCGATAGTAGCATTCAACCGTTGCTCGTGAGCATCCTTGGTCTTTTTAAGAGCATCTTGATAATACTCTCGATCTTTGGCCAGTTGTTTAGAGTAATCAACACCATTCATCTGCTACTTCCCTCTTAGCTGCCACTTCCTGTGACATCATAAAAAGTATAGCATTCGGGGTAAAACAAGAAAGCCTTGGGTAAATCTTGCTGATTTACCCAAGGCTTTAACTTACTAAAACAGTTCAGACGCTCTTAACGAGCTAATTCTTCGTCGATAATCTCAGAGAAAACTTCGATTGGCTGGGCGCCATTGATAAGCTGGCCATTGATAAAGAAAGTCGGAGTCGACTTAACTTTAAGGTTTCGCCCCTCTTCCATATCGGCACGAACCTGAGCAAGAGTCTTGTTCTCGCTTAAGCACTTCTCGAATTCAGCAGTCTTTAAACCCACTTTCTTCGCCATTTTCTTAAGACCTTCAGTATCTAATGACTCTTGGTTTTCAAACATTTCATCATGCATCTTCCAGAATAGTTTGGAACCCTGCTCATTAGCACATAGACCTGCTACTGCGGCTTGTTCAGCATGATTATGAAAAGGAAGTGGGAAGTTCTTAAATGCTACCTGAACCTTATCCCCATATTTCTTTTTTATTTTATTCAATACGTCGGCTCCCTTTGAGCAGAAAGGACACTGAAAGTCAGAGTATTCAACAATAGTAACCTTGGCGTTCTTATTTCCGAAAGTCGGAGCATTACCAACTTCAACCGGGAATGTCGGACGTCTTGGTTTTGGAATATAGACTTCAACCGGCTTCTTATTAGATTTCTCGGCAAGCCACTTCTCAACGGCTTCCTTCTTTCTTTCCATCCCAAGATAGCCTTTAATCTTCTCTTTTACCTGAGGATTGATATGTTCAGCCGGTATATTCTGATCCTTGATGAAGGCTTCGATCTCTTTTTCAGAGATTTTTACTTCGCTCGCAATATATTTATCCAAAAACTCATCATTTGAGAGACCTTTTTTGCGCGGATCCTGATCCATATAACGCTGAAGAAGAAGGGTCTTGAGACGGTTTAATTTGATTTCGAAAACCTTACTTTCAGCTTCGAATAGTTCAGACTCAATACCATCGGTCAGCTCAGCATTGGTAATTTCAATATCACCAACTTTAGCAGCTAAACCTTCTTTCGCAGCAGGCTTAAAAAGGTAACTAGGCTTACTGGTACTATCAGAACATGACACTAAAGATACCAGCATCATTAGGGCAATTAAGCTCATCACAGCTTTCATTAAGAACTCCTCGTTAAAAAACTTTGCATCATATTATCTCAAGTTTTAAATAATAAAAACTTACGACATTACTCAGCTATTTAAATGGAGAATAAACTCTTGGTACTTGGGATTGGCCCGCAGAGTCTCGGGGCTTCCTTTGACACTAAGACGCCCCTCTTCCATCAAAATCAAATGATCGGAATTGAAGATGGTCTCTAAGCGATGGGTAACAATGATAGTTAAACAGCGGGACTGGAAAAATTTTATCAGATCTCTCAGAGCAGATTCCAGTTCGGAATCCAGACCACTGGAAATTTCATCCATCAAGATAATTGGTTTATTGAGGAAAAGGGCCCTCAGGCCCGAGATTAGCTGCTTCTGCCCCATGGACAATTCTTTGGGCTTTAGCACATGCTCTGGCTTCATCTCCCAGCGGTTAAGATAAGGTATGGACTGGGTGGCCAACTGCCAGAACTCTTCAAATCCCTCATCAACACCCAGAGCAATATTGAACTGCAAGCTCTCAGTAAAGACGTGTGAGTCTTGTGAGACTAGACTCACATAAGAAGAAAAGTCCCGGAGGGCCAGATCTGAAGAAGGATCGATTGTTTGCTCATCAATCCGGATCGTGCCTTCAAAGGTCTGGTACTGCCCGGAAAGAAGCTTTAAGAGGGTCGATTTCCCACACCCCGATTCTCCTAAGATTCCTAATATTTCACCCCGGTTCAGCTCAAAGCCAATATCCGAAATGGTAAAGCCCTTCTCGTACTGAAATTTATCCAGTTGAAACTTAAGGCTCTGAACTTCCAGATCCGAATAACCTTTTCGCTCGAACTGATTTTGATCAAAGCTCTCATTAAATTGATGAAGCCGCTCAATACCGGTTCTGGCGCGAGCGATGACCGAAATCTTGGAAGCAATATCCTTAATCGGAGTAATGGATCGCTGAATAAGATCGATCAGGGCCGCAAGTATTGCCACTTCAATGATCTGAGCATAAGGCACGATCAGCATCACCAGGGCCACGAGAATTGGATACAAGGATTCAGCAGCTGAATAATAACCGGCATCAAAGACGTTTGCATGAAGCTGTTTACTTAAAAACTCTTCAAAGATCTTCTCACCTCTGCGAGAGGCATAAAGATTATTGGGTGAATAAAACAGCTCTCTAAGACCCGATGTTAAATCAGTCACTACCCGGGCCATAAATCCCGTGACCCTTCTCACATCCATAAAAAGGCGAGACATGAGCTTACTTCCCTTAAGGAGTAAAAGACATGCCACAACTTCCGCAATAAAAAGAGAAAGCCCGGTGGTGGAGTTAAGCTGAAGAAAACTCACCAGACATGAAAGAATAAAAATAATATCGATAAAGATGGCAAAGCTTCCCGAACTCACAATCTCTCTCACTGCATCGGTATCATTCATGAGGCGAGCAAGAACTTCACCCATGGGATACTCTTCATGCTTCGTTTTAGCCTTCTTCTTGAAGGGGGCCTTAAGCCAAAGAGCAAAACTTTTCTGGCGAACTTCATTCAACAGAATCTGGATATAACGGTGAGAGCTGATCTGAAATAAAAACCGGTTAAGGTATTCGGCTATGAAGAGCCCTACCAATAGATAGAAGTAGTAATTAAACGATTCTTCAGAGTTTAAAGACTCATAGAACTTAGTAATCAAACGCGGAGTAAAATACCCGGTGACGGATGATACGATTAAATTAACAAAGATGAATATGATCAGTGGTTTCTCTGTACTAAGCCAGAGGTAATTCAACCAGCTGTTCTTTAAAGAACTGCGCAACTTGATGATCCTTTAATGTTGTTTCTACACTGCCTTGAGTTCCAATACCGCGTGCTCTCTCAAGAAAAATAACCTCATCCGAGAGTCTCACAGTGGTAAGTCGATGACTGGATATAATGAAGGTCTTCTTATTCCACTCAGGGCTCTGCTTTAAGCGATTGATGATCTTCTTCTCTAAAATGATATCCACTGAAGAAAAGGGATCGTCCCAAATAAGAACTTCTGCCCCAGAGAGAAGTGAGCGAATTAGTGCCACCCTCTTCATCTGGCCACCTGAGAGGCGCTTTCCGTTTTCTCCCACCTCAAGACTCAAGACTTCATCCAGGGTATTGGCCAGAAGATCGAGCTGGAAAATTCTCAACAGCTCGCGGGCCTTCTCAAGCTTCTCATCAGTTAATTCCTGCCCTAAGAAGATATTTTCCTGAATGGTATCATTAAAGAGGTAAGGCTCCTGCTGAACCATGGAGACGACTCTATTTTTCAAAATCATGATGGTTGCGAGATTCGACAAGAGATAGCTCTTTCCACTACCCGTCTCACCAACGATTGCCGTCCACTTGGCCTTCTTGACTTTAAGTTCTATCACCTTATCCCAAAGAGTAACGGTGGTTATTTGCTCCTGATCATTGGATTCAAAAGCCACATCATTTAGTTCTTTTTCGAGCTTCGATGGCCCAATCAACTCATGATGAAGCTCCTTCACCCTCTTCCAGGCGGCCAGTCCCTGAGACATCACCACTGCCACCCATGACATAAACATCACAGGCTCTAAAAAGAGATAAAGAAAGCCCGAAAAGAAGACCAGATCAGAAGCGCCGCCGCCCCGAGACCGAATCAAGAGAGAGGCCCATAAGAGCGAAGCACCAAGTCCCAACTTCACATAAGGACCACTAATGGCAAAGCCAATGGAAGATTTAAAAAAGAGCGAAAGTTCTTCACCTGAAACTTTAGAAAAACCTTTAATAAAGCTATCTTCACGATGAAAATTCTTAATACTCTGCTTGGCCTCATAAGCTTCAATTATATACTGCTGAACATCGCCTTTCTTATCCATCATGCGCTTAAAAATTTTCTGATTGATAAGTGTAATTACAGTATATAAGGCCACACTAGAGAAAAGGGGAATAAAAGCGGGCCAGAGGTATGAATCCGTTTCATTCACCTTCGGAATCAATACCCATCCAGCAATAAAAAGATTCCCGATCTGCAAAAGCCCAAAGCCCACAAAGGATCTGAGATTATTAATATCATCAAATAGTATCTGAAAAATCTGCCCCTGAGCACGATGAGCATAGCGAGTGGTAGGAACTTTCTCTAAAAGTGACAGAAGCTCCATTCTAAGTAGCTTCTGCTGAACCCTCGCCGGATAAAAAAACAAAAGCCTCGAGAAAGTTCTAAAAATCAAGATTCCAACCGCCAAACCCACAAAGATCCAGACCGAAGCTTCCCCTAATCTCCCCTCACCCATAAGCTCCGTGAGCTGGCGGATTTTTTGAGGAATTTCACTCTGAAAGGTTTGGAGCACATAGAGACAGGTAAAGGCCCCTAAATAGAACCATTTAAACTCAAAGGCATGATGCCCTATCCAGGCGGGAAAACTACGGTGGAGGCGCTTACTCATAGCTCGGCAATTTAGCCTACTTTTTGCTCAAAGTCATTGAAGTTACTCAAGAAAGTATAGTGACAAACTGAACAAATGTTTTTAGGATGGAGAACTCCTAGTGCGCCCATAGCTCAGTTGGTTAGAGTATTACCTTGACATGGTAGGGGTCACAAGTTCGAATCTTGTTGGGCGCACCACTCTCAAAATTTCAATCGCTTACAACCAGACACCACCATCTACTCTCGAACTTTTAATAAGGCCACAAAATCATACGCACCATCGTTTTCACTTCGTTGTTCCATTTCAACAATTTCAAATCCATGTTTCTCAAACTCTTCAAGCTGCTTTTCTTCTGAGAGTAATGTCCTATGAGGGAAGTAACTCTTTCCATCAATAACTTTCCTTTCAGAAATTTCATTGATCCCAAGTGACCATAAGATTTCATCCTGAAAAAAAAAGTACTCCTTTGGAAATCTTGAAGACATGTCGCCTGAGGCGATCATCGTGTTCACAAGGAGATGAGAATTAGAACCCAAGTGGCGTCTAACGATATTGTAAAACCTGGAACGATCTTTTGAACCTACTAAGCAATGAAGAATTGTGCTATCTATGACAACATCAAACTTCTTCTTTAAATCGAGCTCAAGCACATCTCCAACGGTGAATTCTACACTCAAACCAAGCTTCTTGGCATTTTCTTTTGCAATTTCAATTGCGGAAGAAGAGATTTCAATACCAACAGATTGCGATCCATTCTTCGCAGCAAAAAGAGCACTTGTCCCAGTGCCAGTACCCAGATCAAGAACCTTCAAATTCGGAAAAGCGATTCCTCTTTTTGTTAAAAACTTTTCCAGATAGACATTTGTTGAATGGGACCACATCTCTTCAAAAGTCTTAGATTTATCCCATGACAAAACATTTTCATTTTTCAGTCGACGATAAACAATTTCGTGCATTTCATAGTATTTCATATCTGAATTATACTCCAAGCAAGCATCAGATCGTCTTAAAATCTCATCAGTTCCTTGTTAAACCCAATGTTTAATAAGGAACAGGTATGAATGATAATCGACTTCTTAAAATTGAAAATATGATCTATCTGATCAGAGGTCATAAAGTAATGCTCGATGCTGATCTTGCATTTCTATATGGAGTTGAAACTAAAGCCTTAAATCGTCAGGTTATTCGGAATAAAGTTAGATTTCCAACTGATTTTATGTTTCGCCTGACCCAGGAGGAGTATGAACTTTTGAGGTGCCAAATTGGTACCTCAAAAGAAGGCCGTGGTGGGCGAAGGTATCTCCCATTGGTATTTACAGAGGGAGGCGTGGCAATGCTGTCTAGCGTCTTAACAAGTGATGAAGCGGCAAGAGTAAATATATCGATCATCAGAACATTCATTCGTCTTAGAAGCTTTCTTGCTATGGAAAATTCTCTATCTGAAAGGGTAACGAAATTAGAACAGGGTACAAACAAATTGTTTAAAGTCGTGTTTGAAAGACTTGATTCAGTTGAAGAGTCGCCTACACTTAAGCCTAACCGCAAGAAAATTGGTCTTAAAAACTAGATTTTAAGACATGCAGTTCGAAAGTCATATAGTCGGCCGCACCATTTTAATCTCATCACTCTTCTCAATTTCGTTCTATAATTAAATGATGATGCCTACTCTAGTTCAATTAAATGAATTTCAGTCTAAGGGAATTCTTCGCATAAAAAATGCTGTTCCAAAAGAACTTCTCACTTCTGCTCAAAAGCATATTGATTCTGAACTGCAGAGACTCGGCATTAAAAAATACGGGAGTGTTCCTGCACAGTTAAAAGACATCCATTTTTTTCAACAAATCACTAAGCTTGGTCAAATGATCAACCATGATGCCAGCCTTGATAGGTTGATCAGCGATGAACTCGTGGACTTTTCAGAAAAACTGGCTAACTCCAAACTCGAAAGTCCGTCTACGACACAACTTCTCATATCTCTTCCAAGCAAAAAGGAATGGTCTGCAGATCATCTTAACTGGCATGTTGATGTAAATGCGAGTCCAAATGGTCCCGTTCCTGGTGTACAAATCTTTGTTTTGATTAGAGAGGTTAAAATCCATGGGGGAGCGACAATGGCAAAGATCGGTTCACATCTGTTATCCAAAAACTCATTCGAAAAGAGAGACATTCCGATAATCGAAATGTATGGCGAAGCCGGTGATGTTTTTCTTATGGATATGAGGATTGTTCATAGTCCCTCCATAAATGCGACCAGGGAAATTCGCATGATGCTTACGAAGCGCTATATGAGAATGACTTAATCTAATGACATCAGCTAACAGTAAGGAATCAGGTCTTAATGATGCCATTTAAGGCATGAAGTTCGAAACTCATATAGTCGGGCGCACCATTCTCAAAATTTCGACTCTGACTCTCATCCACTCACGGTGGAACACCCCACAGCTATCCTTTTAAGAACACGCGGTTAGTCAAACGTGAATCCAGGTTATGGAACTAAGTCATGGATTCTTTCTTTAAATTTTGAAATTTCATCTTTTGATAATTTAGAAGTTACATTCTTGCTAGTTAGCTTTCCTAACAAGTTTTCTTTTAAATTTTTGATCTTCTGATTGATACTCATATTAAATTTATCAATGATTTCATTCTCAATCCTCTTCAGTAAATAAGCCTCAGCAATATTTTTGTTGGTCGACAAGGAGAATTCTGAAAGATCGAACCCAATAAGAAAGTCTTTCAATCCTACTCTCTTGGCCAGTTCTAACGAATTCAACTTCTTCTTATCCTTAGTTGGAATCAAATGAAATTGAGTAATAGGAAAATCGGGTAAGATGTTCTCTATTTGAGACTCATTGCGTATGGAATTGTTAATCATCAGACTTAGATCTATCACTCGAAGAGTAGACTCAATAATAGATTTCACGTCGTCCTTCTTTTTGTCAGAGAATATTATCGTTGCACCTACTGCTGTCATTAGTATACATCCAGTATTATTGAAAGCGGCTTTACTATTAGTCATCTTGAAAATAGATTTAAAGCATTCAAATCGATCTTTCTTATTGCATATTTCCTTTTCAAATCCTTTTTTGTCAAAATCATGTTTTATCTTAAACACCCGGGATCCATCTTCAACAATAAAAAACAAATACTGAGTGGGATAAGGAAAAACACTGACAACACCTTTCAGAATCGTTTGCACGAAATCATTCTGAGTCAAAATCCTGTAAGGCCCCAGGCTAAAACCGAAATGATATGCATAACGTTTTGGACCTTGAGCAGAATCCTGTAAATTCGTTAATGTTTGAAGAAGAGCTGCTATAAGAAATGAAAGAACAAGGTGTAGTCCGACTCTAAGGATTTTTGTCCAATGGGGAGGATAAAATTGCCATATAATCGGGAGTAAGAAAAGCAAGGGAGCGATAATCACTAAGTAGAACAGAAGAGGATTAAGACTATTTGTACTGGAAAAAAAACCAGCAATAGGCACAGCTATAATAAAAACAAAAAAACAAAGATTTTTCAAAAAGAAGATAAGGTATTTCTTAAGCATTTCTTATCTTAAAACAACTTTAAATTTTTCAACCTTAAGATCTGTTAGATATCCGAGCTTAAGAATATTTTTTCACCTCTTCCCAATTGAAATGTCGAGCCTTAGAACTTTCCCATTATTAACAATACCTTCGTAACAAAAAGTAATAGGACTTCCCTGAAAATCTCCTTTGACTAGAGCATTAAATCGAAATCCTTGAACTATTTCCTCACTACTATGAAGTTCAGTCTGAAAATCGAAACTTGAATTGGTCTCATCAAACCACCTTCTGATACTACTTATTCCTGTAATATCTTTCTTCTCTCCTCGATCAAAGACATGAGCGTCGCTCTTGAAATACTTTAAAAATAATTCTACATCTTTAGAATTAAACGCTTCCACCAGATCGTTAACGATAATTTGATATTTCATATGTCCTCCTTAGATGGTGGGAATAGTTCCACCATCGATAATATATTCATGTCCTTGTATAGAAGGCGCTCGATCTGAAACAAGAAAGGCTACTAATTCGGCAACTTCATCTGGCATCGCTGGCCTTCCTAAAGGAATACCTCCAAGGGCATTCATCACACTTGATGTGGCTTCTTCGATTGAAATTCCATTACTCGTGGAAATTCTTTTCATCATCTCGACTGATGCTTCCGTCGCTACCCATCCTGGTGAGACAACATTAACCCGTACACCTTGAGGCCCGACTTCTTTGGCCAATGATTTACTGTAGTTTGTGAGAGCTGCCTTTGCTGCAGCATAGGCGATGGTTGATTCAAAAAGTGGCAAAGATCGCTGTATGCTCGATATATGAATAATTGCACCACTTCGCTGTTCAACCATTTTGGGAACAAGGAGACGATCGAGTCTCACTGCGACCAAAAGATTCAAGGTAAGGGCTTTTTGCCATTCATCTTCACTCTGAGCTTTGAATCCACCTCCAGGCGAACTGGATCCGCCAACAGAGTGAACAATGATGTCGACTCGACCAAAGTGCTCCTCAACTGCTTTAGCAACCTCTTCAACTCCGCTAAGCTTGGAAAGATCACTTTCAACAAAGATGACGTTCTCAGGTATATCGGGAACAGATGCCCTGGCCGTGGTCATGACCTGAGCACCGAGACCTGCCAGCTTGCGGACAATTGCTGCCCCCTGACCTTTGGTTCCTCCTGTAACTAGTACCTTTTTATCTGCAAATTCTGATTTATTCATAGATACCCTCCAGATGAGCATGGTATCATTTGTATACCTAGTGTAAATTAGGCACCATCTTGAAACTAAGTATCCTGGAGGTAACCGATGGCCAAACGATTGATTAAGCAACAAGACTGCCAGACAATGGGCCAAATGCTTCATGAAGTCGCTGATAAGTGGACGCTGCTTGTAATGGGCCACCTCGGAAATGGTCCATCCAGATTTAATCAGATTAAAAAAACTGTCCAAGGTATTTCCCAGAAGTCACTTAGCCAATGTCTGCGTCGACTTGAAAGAAACGGTTTAGTCAAAAGAACGATCATAGATGAAAATGTTCTGGGAGTAGAATACGAATTAACTTCCTTAGGCAATTCGCTTAATACACCTTTTAGCGCATTATTCGATTGGATGAATGAACACGGAGAGAAGATGGAGCGCGCACAAGAGGATTTTGATGCTAAAAAAAGGCGCTAGCAGATTTGCAAGAATAGTCCTTGAACTACAACCTTTACCCATTTTCTAATTCTTATCCCTCTCCCCCACCCAAGCTGAGGTAGACAAAAAGTAGAAAGGAACAAAATAAAGAGGATCATATGGTAGTTTTTTATCGATTCTAAATTCATATTCTACCTTTATTTCCTTTTACTTTTTTCTCTTTTAGGATCTGAAAACTTTCCTGAAGAATACCCAACATCACTTTCTTCTTTCCTAAATGGAAATGACTTTCTGAGTTTGTAGTCACACTCCACCAGTGAAGCAATTCTTCAATACCTTTAAAATGGGCCCTTTGGAGCCTACCTGAAACAGCAGATTGACCTATACTTTCTTCTTCAATATCACTCAAGATCTCAGCTGCTTCATTCTGGTTATAGCCTTCCAACGCCAGGATCAAGTTTCTAGCCGTTATTTCAGTCCATGAAGAGATTATCATTTCTAAATAGCGAGAAACAATTAGATCGTTAGTTTTGTTTTCATCATTTTTTCTAATAATCTTTAAAGAGTCATGGCCTTTCATCTGTGTTAGTTTGTCGCCAGCAGAAACCACTCACATCATCTTGATGAATTTTCCAAACAGGAACCTCTTCACTCCTAGTCACTCCCTCACCTAGGACCATTCGACCTTCAACGTCCATACTCTTCAGAAGTGCCATTATAAAGATAGCAATAAGCATTCCCTCCCCTGTGGGAACTAAGAGCTGTAGGGAATCACCACGAGAGATTTGATAGTTATGAGTTTTAACTCCGAAACGACTTTTTAACATCTTCTCAAGGAGTAAAATATAGCGAAAACAAAGATGGAACCACCTTTGAATTTAGTCGTCGACAATCTTTGCGCTATCCAGGCCAGGATTGGGCAGTCCCACTCAAGCCATTCTCAAAAATATTGCTCGAGACGGGATTGGATATGATGACAAAAACATCTGACTTTAGAAACCGAATGAATCAAACTGCGACAAGTGATCCTTTACCAGAAATTGCGAACGGTTTGATTTGGAATTCAAAAGCTCACGTATTGAATCGCACTCAGAGTGGGGCAAGCTATGCCTCTACCAGAGAATATTGTACAGAGTAAAACACTAAATGTAGTTCAGTACTTAAAACATCACCTCGACTGCAGCAAAATAAAAATTGAATTGAGAGAAATTATAAACCTTATCATTATCAACTCCCCCTTCCAGCATTCTATACCCAAGATTTACTATAATGGAAGGTGAGAGACGTTGCCCCACCATGAGTGCTACATCAAAGGCCCTGCCCTGAGGAGCGGCCAATCCATCAAAGTCCAGAGTAAGCTTAGTATCTGGAGCAAGCCAGTACTCACTCCAGAGATAAAGAAGAGGAACAAATCCCAGATCATTTCTTTTCTTTTGTACACTTCCTTGTTTAAGCTCAATCTTAGCATCACGGATTTTACCTGTAATACCAATATTCACTGTCCACTTTTCTTCTTTGACCCATTGGTAGAAATAACTCACTCGATAGGAGTTGAATTGATAAAGCGTGTCCGTCTTTTGGCCCTGATCGAAAGCTGCACCATTAAAAGCAATATCTTTACTGAAGGAGTAGTCCCCTTTGAGTCTTAAGGGAGCGTACAATAGTCTCAAACCATGATTATTATCGAATGATTTTTTATAATCTAATCTGAAATAAGGACTACTATTGGGAAGAGATTTTCGCATATTGAAGCGAGTACCTTCATCTCCCGGAATTTGGACTTGGTTATAGGAGTTTTCAAGAAGACCGGCCTCTACATGGATGCGGCTGGCACCTGAGGCAATTCCGGAGATAGCTAATAAAAGAATAAAAATGATGGGGCTAGTTTTTTTAATCATGAGCTAAGTCTAATAAAGGTTGGAATTATTAGCCATACGCTCTGAACTAAGTCTGTATAGTTTTACGCAGAGCTTCGCCTGCGCTATAGTAAAGAGAACTCACTTCAAAATCACAGCAATATTTGGCTCACTTACCAAAACGATTTCACGCTTGGGCCCAAAGGTAATTCCCTCATACTGATCGGCCACTCGTGGAATATCTATCGTCTTAACGACCTTGCCTGAAGTATCGAGCACCATGATGCGTGAGTCTTCATGGCTTAAAAGAAGGAGCTGATTATTAACATCATCAAAAGTACAACTCGAGAGATCGCTCATTACATGCTTCAAGATTTTTTCTGCATTGAATGGCTGTGATACTTTAGACGATCCCATTTCCCAACGAAAAATACGCTTATATCTTTTTTCTTGAACAGCATAGAAAGTAGGTACATCAGTGTTATGACTTACACACACTCCTTCAAGACCGAGATTTCTTCTTTGAGGATGAGGTAGCTGCTGACGAGCTAGTTTTTCGCCATCGATTTCGACCTGGCCAGGCTCGATGGTGAGGAAGTAAACGACGTTTTGCTCCTCACTTATGGCATACTTATTATTTCCCAGGTAAACGATATCTTCGGTATCATCGTTTTTAAGATTACTGATTCGTATGGTTCTCAAGAGTGTACTTAAGCTCTCATCATATTCGAAGATCGTTCCAGAATTGTTCTGAATCATGAAATAGGTATTGGTATCGTAGTTGTAGGTAATTCCCGAAAGATTATATCCAACTTCAGGAAGCTTAATAACTCGATCGACGACAGCGGTTTCCTGGGCAAAAGCATTAAAAGAAATAAGGATTGCTGCGGCCAGGATGTGTAAATATTTCAAGCTTCGACTCCTCTTGATTTTTTACCTTTATATGTCAATTCCCCTCTTATTGTCAGAGAAATAAAGAACACTGTAAAAATATTGGAGTCATGTTGGCCCTGATATTTAGTCCCCCCACCTTGCCGGAATATTTTTCCCTATGTAATTATCCAAATAGGAAATAAAAAAGGAGCTACTTTGAATAAGTTAGTTTTGGTTTTACTCGCAACTCTTCTCTCATCAATGGTACAGGCCCAAGGTTATGGCCGACCTGGTAATCAGTACGGTTGTAGTGCTGATATGATCGACTTAAGAGGTGGCCTCATTCAAAACTTTGATGGCTATGACTGCGTGGATGCTCTCAAGCGCTGTAATGACGAGCTTTACTGGGCCCAAAATCAGGGACGTTATCCACGTGCTTACTGTCAAATTTCTCAGTATCGCCCAACTCCTGCTCCACAACCCTACCCTCGTCCAACTCCTCGCCCTCAGCCTCGTCCAGAACCGGCCCCAGAGTGGCGCGAGGTTGATCTGGTAAACTTCAGGGATGGTAAGACAGCTGTCGCTATCGCAAACTGCAAACGTGCTCGCGAAGCAGATAGCCGCTGCAATGGTCGCATGCCTAATTATAACTGTAGTGCTTGCTCAGAAATTGCCCATTCGGATTCATCCACTTATCGGGTATTTCAATTATTAAGTGGTGGTTATCAGCCTGCACCGACTCCAAGACCAACACCAAGACCTTGGCCCGCTCCAGCTCCAACGGTTGAGCGCCAGTATGAGAGAACTTTCCATTTTACCGACAGACAAACAGCAGTAGCTCGTCAAAAATGTGAAAGCTATCGAGCATCTCTTCCTCAGTGCTCAAGTGCGGGTTATGAATGCACCCCATGCACTATCGAGAGCCATACCGACCATTCTCAATTTGATATCTATCGCCTTGTTCAACGCTACTAATAAGAATTCCCCCTCTCTTTCGGGAGAGGGGCCATTTTATAAGATCCGACCTGCTCAGCATAAAGATGCCCAAGGCATCATTGATTCTCTCTCTCGATCCATTCAAGACATTTGCAAAGCTCATTATACCCCCTACGAAATTGCCGCTTGGTCAGGAAGAAAACAGAGCATCAGAAGCTGGTGCGAAGCGATGGATCGAGATCTCATATGGGTGGTGGAAAAAGATAATATTGTTGAAGGCTTCTCTCACCTGGCGATGATGTCAGAAGTATCCGCAGAAATACTAGGTCTCTACCTCTCTCAAAAAATGATTGGCCAGGGAGCAGGAAGAGAGCTCTTTCTTCTTATGCAAGCCGAGGCACTGAATCAAGGCATTCAGCAAATAGAGCTTCTCGCAACGCTTACTGCCAAAGACTTTTACCAGAAAATGGGATGCCAGGAAATTTCTGGTCTCACCAGTCTCATGTTTGGCGGTGTTCCTATTCGCTGCGTCCCTATGATGTACAAATTTCAGTTAAGATAAACTTCCTTTCAGAGTGAAAAAATGACATGAGTGACTATAGGGGTTAAGATAAAATTTTAACCGAAAGGATTTTCATGGGAACCAACCTCATTGTGGTGAGAAATACAACGCTCGCCGACTCAGCCGCAATTAATAATATTATCTTGAAGACCTATCCGGGAGTAGCTCCCTATTCAAAAGATGCTCTTGCTGCCCATCTTAATCACTTTCCCGAAGGTCAATTGGTCGTTGAATACAATGATCAGGTCATCGGCTTTTGTATTACTTTCATCATTTCAGAAAAAACGGCCATGGCCCCTCATACCTGGAAAGAGATTACCGGATCAGGATTTGCTTCCCGCCATGATCCCTTAGGTGATTACCTCTACGGCATGGATATCTGTGTCGATCCAGAATTCAGAGGAAAGAAAATCGGTGAGCGCTTGTATAATGAAAGAAGAAAAATCTGTCAGTCATTAGGACTCAGAGGAATCATCTTTGGAGCGCGGATCCCTGGCTTTATCAAGAAGAAAAAGACCTATGGAACACCCCACGAGTATCTGGAAGCGGTAAAAGCAAAAAGAATAAAAGATCCCACTATCAGCTTTCAGATGAGAAATGGTTTCGTTCCGATCGCAATTCTTGATAACTATCTTCCGTCAGACCACGAATCCCAGGGATATGCCGTTCTCATGAAGTGGAATAACCCCATGATCAATGAAGAAGGCAATAAGGTCATCAAGTTCAGCATCGATGAAAAAGACAATGTGAGAATTTGTGCCATCAATTTTGAGCAAAGAAAAGTGAGCTCCTTTGAAGAGTTCCAGAATATTGTTCTTTATTTCGTAGAAGTGGCCTCAGAGTATAAATGTGACTTTGTTGTCTTTCCAGAGTTTGTGACAATGACCCTGCTTTCTATTGAGAATAAAAAACTCTCCCCAGTGGAGTCTCTAGAGAAACTCAATCAATACACAGAGCAGTTTGTAAATTTCATGAATGAAGCCTCCATGAAATACAATATCAATATCATTGGCGGCTCTCATATCGTTAAGAACTCGAGAAATGAGATGACCAATATTTGCCATATCTTTTTAAGAGATGGATCTATCCATACCCAGGCCAAGATTCATCCCACTCCTTCAGAGGTCGATTGGTGGGATATTAAGGGAGGAGACAAACTCTCTGTCATCAATACCGATAGAGGGACCATTGGAGTTCTTATTTGTTATGATTCAGAATTTCCGGAACTGGCCCGACATCTCGTGGATCAAGGGGCAAAGATCATCTTCGTTCCTTTCGCAACCGATACTCGTCAGGGATATTTGAGAGTAAGATACTGTAGTCAGGCCAGGGCCATTGAGAATCAGTGTTATGTAGTACTTTCAGGAAATATCGGGAATCTTCCCCGCGTGCATAATATGGATATCAACTATGCCCAGAGCTGCATCCTAACCCCATCGGACTTTCCCTTCGCTAAAGACGGGGTTGCTGCCGATACTGCTCCTGGTGTTGAGATGGTGGCCATTGCTGAACTAAGTATGGGGGATCTCATCAAAGCGCGTAATGTAGGGACGGTGAGAAATCTCAAAGACCGAAGGCATGATCTCTATAGCGTGAACTGGATTAATAAGAATTCATAATACTATCTTTTCTCAACAGATAATCTATATTGGCACCTTCTATCCGTTGTCTCATCCACGATAGTATAGGTGCCTTCAAATCTATTATTATCGCCTTCGGTGGTAAAGCTCCCTCTGAGATTTAACCGTTTGCAATTATCACCGGGAAAATTGATTCCAAATAATGGCCGGCAAGAGCGGCTTAGTACATCCACCAGGGTTGACTCAGGATTGGCGCGAATTCTTCCAATGATATGATTTGGAGTTTCTACAATTTCACTCAAACGATCAAGATGCAGAAGAAAAGTTCCTTCGGAATTTAACTCAAGACTTATGGATGGTCTGGTCATAAGCTGGCAAGCATTACTTGTGTCCGACTCTTCGGAAATGACGCCTCCATAGACTCCACAAAATCCCGCGATTTCTCCCAAGCCCTCATCACATGACTCTTCCTGCCGTTGCGCCACCAGCTCTGGCGCAAGCAGACTGGCAGCGACTCCCTCTGTCGAAACAGGGTTTCCCTCACTGTCTTTTGTTATTACACTAATGGGAACATTGGTAGCTGTATCATTGATTTTCTTATGAGAGGTAAGAACAGAGAGGCTTTTTACTCCTGCCCTTTCCTGGGGAAAGTCCACCGTAAAGAGTCGTCCCAGATTATTGACACTTCCCACAGCTTCGATTTTTTTCTCTGCAAAGTGATTGTCTACATACTCGCCTCGAATAAGATTATTCACTTCAGACCATTTTAAGCTAAACTTAACAGCATTTGTTTTTTTTCCTACCTTAACATCATAGGTGCCATTAAGTTCATAATCATGTTGAGCATGAGATAAAAGACTAAAGAAACTCAAGATCATAGTTATAAATATTTTCATGAATTTCCTCATCAGTATTCAATTTCACGAACAAGCTCTAGACTATAACTGCACTTCTCTCCACTCAGTTCATCGGTAATGGTATATGTTCCCGTAAATGCCGGTAATTCTCCCTGAGAAAATGAACCGATCAGGCTTAATCTTTGACAGTTGCCTTCAAAAAAGTTTGTTCCGGCCAAGGATCCACAGTTGCGAGTATTATTGATAATAGATCGACTTTTAGCTGCCCGCACATCACCTAAAGAATGGGCGGGAAGATTGACGGTTGTATTAATATAGTTTGTGAGAAGTCGAAGTCTCCCTGATCTGGCAATCTCAAGAACCACTGTTCCGGCATCATTAAGTATACAGCGATTAGCGCTATCAAAAGTCTCAATTAAGCTTCCTTGGAAAATTCCGCATGTACCATCAAGAGCTCCAAGTCCCGTGCAAGCTCCTCCCTCTTCCTCTCTTTGAACTACTAGACCGGTAGCCGTGGCCCGATTAATGACCCCACTCGTATTATGTGAGGCAATGGTAGCACCTTCCTGATTCCGTAGGGTAAGAGTTAGAGGGATCTCACCAGAGGTCGCATCGGCTGCGGTGGTTACGATGGTTAATGATTTGGCCTTATTGTTTACTTTGGGGAAAGTAATATTGAAGATTCTTCCTTGATTTCCACTGATTCCGGTAACACTGCCATTACTGGAGAAAAAATTATCCTGATAATTTCCTTCAATGGATGCATTATCCTCATTCCAGGATAAATTAAAGGCTACTGGTTTAGGACTTTGAGGAACGGAAAATGTACCTAAAAGGCGATGATTAAATTCTTGCGCCCATGATGTAACCATCAAGACCGCGGCAAACGAAATAAAGATAATTACCATTTTCATTACTGGCCTCTTACATATCTAAAAAGACCATACGAAGAACTGACTGAACAGAAAGCGTTAATAAAGAGGATAGAAAGAAGATTCTCAGGGCCATGGTTCTCATAATCACTCCTTGATAGAGTTAGACTGAAAACCATTCTACCCAGAGCTGCGGCAGAGGTCATGAGAAGCTGGCCAAAGCTAAGATGAATTATGACTGATTAAAATCCTACAAAAAACCCACCGGTCTCTTCTGCCATGAGACTCAGAAACACATACTGATCATTGGCCTTATCTCGAGTAAAATCAGAACCAACACCAATGGTATTTATCTGGATCTTGTTGGTGTTTTTATTTCGCACCACCCGAAGGATATCGTAAATATCATCTTTCTTATTTGAGTTATGTAAACTCGGTGCTCCATCTGACAGCAGCACGATATCACTAAGATCACTATAGTTTCTTAGAACAAAGAGCAGCGCCTCCCTGGTAGGTGTCCCCCCCTCGGGCTTAAGCCCATAGATAAAATCAAAGGCGTCTTGCTTATTAGCGTTAAGGGTTTTTCGGGTATTGCCCCACATGGAACGGAAAGGAGCTCTTTCTCCTAGAGGAAATTGCACCACATCTACCTGGTAATCACTAGGAAGTGAAGTAAGAAGCATCTTAAGCCCCGCTTTCACTTGTCCCATACGATCTTCTTCCGTCATGCTGTAAGAAGTATCGATAACAAACACGATATTTTTCCCCTTAAATCTGAATCCTACGTCGAAGTTTCTTCCAGAAGAAGGTTTACTGCTTTCTTGCTTTATCACTTTTTCTTTTAAAGAATTGATCTCATCCCGGGCCTTAGTCAGTTCAGTTTGAGTCAAGACCAAATCTTTCTGAATCATCTCCTGAACCGGATCAATGAGAGGAGATTCGGAGGTTTTATTCTTCGGAAGAGCGACATAAAGAATGATCACTGCTCCCAGGGCCCCACTTAGAAGATCAAGAAAAGAAATGGAGAAGACATTAATCTCTCGTCTCTTCTTCATGAATTCTCAATCTTGTTGATCAGATTTTCGATCACAAATTCTTTTAAGTCGGAATGAAAGCGGTCGGTCTCTTCTTGCAGTTGGTGAACAAACCACATAATGATAATGGAAAGAATAAGAGCTATCAGAGTGGTATCGAAGGCCACCCCTAATAAGGAAGTAATTTTATCCATGTCCCCGGAATTGGCCACAATCAGGGCCTGGGAAATTCCCAGAACGGTTCCGACAAATCCAATGGAAGGAATAACCCAAGTGAGATATCGAATGACCGATTGGTCCCCTTCTGACTTCTCTTGGGATACTTCGATTTGAATGCTTACAATGTCGATGAGTTCAGACAGAGAGCCCGAGGTGCGATATTTAGTACAGGCCTTTTTTAAGAGATCACTCAAAACATATTTTTCTTTTTTTTCAAATTCGATCAGTTTGAATTTAAGATTATTGATGTCTGAAGGCATGAAGACATGCTTTTCACTAGTCGGAACTAAGTTCATTTTGAAGGCCTTACGCTCGCGGGCTATGACTCTTAATTTTTCTTTTACCTCAAACCAAGTCCAGAAGAAGGCCAGATAGGTGAAGCATTGGATATATCCACCATTTTTGACATCTCCTCCCAAAAGAATGAGAGTTCGATAAAGAGCAGCAGAATTTTCGCGATCTGTAAGACCTAGGCCTATCGTACAAATAGCTGTAATCAGGACTGCAATACCTGACGCTAATGATAGATTTCTAAGGTTTTTCATTCGAGGAATTCCGTGTTATTAAAGCTTTAGTCTAGTATCGGCATATCAGTTAAAAAGCTAAGGGAGTCCTATGAAGAAAGTGGAAATCCATTCAGAAGCCGTTGAACGTATAAAAAAGTTCGAAGTGAATGATACCAATTTAGGTTTTGGGAAATATGTGGCCCCCATCATGATTCAGGCCAGCTATGAAAAAGGAGAATGGCGCAATCTCAGCCTCCTTCCCTACGGACCTCTTCAATTAGATCCCTGTGCAAAAGTACTCCATTACGGTCAGGAAATCTTCGAAGGCATGAAGGTCTTTCGTCATCCTAACGATGATATCTATATGTTCCGCCCAGAAATGAATGCCCGCCGCTTTAATCAATCGGCTCGCAGAATGGCCATGCCAGAAGTTCCTGAAGATATGTTTTTAGAAGCTTGTGAAGTCATTTGTGCTTACTCCAAGCATCTGGTTCCTAAGCGCCTGGGAGAATCCCTTTATTTGAGACCCTTTATGATTGCTACCGAAGTTGGTATGGGAATTAAGCCTTCTAATCAGTTCTTATTCCTGATCGTAGCTTCGCCATCAGGCTCTTATTTCTCAGGTGGGTCCGTGAAGGTTTATATTGAAAGACAAGAAATCCGCTGCGCTCCGGGAGGGATTGGCTTTGCTAAGACTGGTGGTAATTATGCCGCAAGCTTGAATTCATATGCCAAGACCATCGAACTTGGATGTGACCAAACAATGTGGCTCGATGCTATCGAGCATAAATACATCGAAGAGATGTCCGGCATGAACTTCTTTGCGGTTATCAATGGAGACCTTCATACACCTGCTCTGACCGATACCATTCTTGATGGTGTTACCCGAAGATCCGTCATCGCCATCGCTCAAGGCCAAAACATAAAAGTTGTTGAAAGAAAGTTATCTATCGATGAGCTCATAGAAGCTAGCAAGTCTGGGAAGTGCTCTGAAGCCTTTGTATGTGGCACAGCTGCCGTCATAGCTCCTGTCTCTCAACTTATGGATAGCGATAAAACCGTTTTCCATATGCCTAATCCACAAGGCAAACTCTCTATGCAGTTAAGAGAGCAACTCGTGGGAATTCAGGCCGGTCGAGTTGATGCACCAGAGGGCTGGCTCTACAAAATTCGGGAAATAAATTTTTAAATTAATAAAAGATACTAAAGAGGCCAGTCTCTAATTTCTGGCCTCCTTTATTCTCAGAACTCTCCCCTGCAGGACTTCTATACACATCACTCTCTTCAAAAAAACCGTAGGCCGAGAATCCACCTTCAAACTCTCTAACATGATCTGTCCCCACATCTCCATGGGTCACTCCCATTTGGAAATAATTAAAATCAAACAGACGAATCTTGGTGGTTGAGCAAGAATACAATGAGGGAGTTGAGCTATGATCGGCCATGAAACTTAATACATAGTTATCCCCGTAGGCGAGATCTCCCCGATGTAGGGGAAGATTCAGAAGTTCCGAGGGAGACAATGTGCTTGCATCCATATGATCGAGAACTAGTGGCGCCGGTGTGGTTAAGCTTCCATAGTTAAGCACCAGATCCTCACAATTCGTATTCAAACCAGCCGGACCTGGGTCATGAGTGAGGAGATTTATCTGTCCCACATCAAAATTCATTTTTCCGAAGTCATTACTTTCAATAGAACTAGACCCGGATAATTCAGTGGTTTGATAATAAGTCAGTAAGTGACTTACATTAAGATCTGGCAGAAACTTATCAACCGTATATGTATGTTGAACAATATTAGAAGTTAAAGAAGAACTAGTGCCATAAAAACTCAAACAGTAACTGCCTTCTCTCTCCCCAATGGTAATAATTCCTGTATAGGCAAGCCCACTGGTTCTTGGATCACAGCAAGTGTTCTCACTCACACAATACCTAATACTAGCGCTACTTGAACAAGAGAGCTCTACCGAGACTATATCGCTATAACCACCGGTGCCATAATTACTGGAACAAGTTAACGTGGAATTGGAAGATGATCCGGATGCGCCACTGCTTGAATTACCATTGTTATTGCTGCTGGTATCATCGGGGCCAGTGATGATCTCTCCAGAAGGGGCCTGGTACCAGTTCCCACCTCCCACATAACCAATCGAGGAAGGATTACTAAGACCACTAGATTCAGAATTTTTCTTTTGCGAAGAACCAGAACTACTACTAAGTGATCGATTGTTTCTATTTCGATAGGTCGGAGCAGCTGAAGCAACTGTTTCACTCTCTTCTGAAGGAGCACCTGAACCGTCATCTGCCACAAAGTTTTCATCATCATATTGGGGATCATAACTAAGATTTGAAGAGCGATCACTGGTGGCTTCAAATTCATACGAAGGAGTCTCTACCAAAGGTGATAGTGAGCTTACAGCTTGAAGATCTGAAGTAGAAGCTGGTTCACGCTTTGGCTTTAATCTGACAACGTCTTCACTACCATCCTCGATAGCAACCGTAGGCCCCTTGAAGGTAATACTACCAAAAAAGTAACCAAGTCCTGCCAGGATCAGCATGTAAAAGGAATAGCGAACCACAAGTCCCCCTATGACAGGACTTATCGGCTAATTTTATTAAAAAGTGAGTTGATAATCTAAAGATATGGTTTGTAATTTCGAGCAGTTAATAGCTAGAAATGGGTAGTTGGGGAAGCTTCCCCCACTACCCATTAATTTTTAAAGATGAGGCAATATTTCAAAGCAGATAAGAGCAACAACCGTTGGAAAAATGGCCCCCGCCAAAAGCTTAAGGGGAGAAATTCCATCAGATCCAAATGAGTCCTTCAAAATCCCATAACCAGCTGGGTTAGGAGCATTAGCAATAACGGTCAATCCACCACCTGTTACCGCACCAGCAACTAGGAAGTACTTAGCTGTATCAGAAAGATCTACTAATGATCCAAGATAAGTCAGGGCGGCATTATCGGTGATACCAGTCAAAGCAGTCGAACCAAAGAAAAGCACCTGGTCTGATAAAGTTGAAATCAAGGGCTGAAGCCACCACTTCTGGGGAGTTCCAAGTATGATAAGTCCACCCAGGAAGAATCCAACCATCAGTGAAGCCTTAACTTGTACTTCGTCCTGGAACTCTTGGGTCACAACCGTGAAGCCTAGGAAGAATAAGAAGAGCCCCATGAACACCACCATATGGTGAGCAGTTAGGACAACTAATCCAAGGAAGATCACATGAATCAGTGTAACCCACCAAGGAGGAAGCATTTTTTCGGTATTATCCGGGCGAAGTTCAAAGCCACCAGTGAGTTCATTCTTAAAGTAGAAGGAGATACTCAAGGCACTGATGATACAAGAAATAACGGCTTTATAACCAAACTGACTGATCATGTGAGATAGTCCCCATCCCCACTTACCTGCTACCATCAATACAGGAGGAGCAGCAAAGTGTGAAAGAGTTCCACCAATAGAAACGTTTACAAATAAAAGACCGATAGTTGCATACTTGAACTTGGTCGACATTTCTTTTGAAAAGAAATTTTTCAAAAGAATGATCGCGGTAACAGTCATGGCAGCAGGTTCAGTAATAAATGATCCAAGTAATGGACCAATTACGAGAGCAGTAAAGTAGAAGGCCATCTTTCTAGGAAGGGGAACAAGATGAGAAATCGAAACGATGATCTTCTCGGCCAATTTAATAACCGGTCTAGTTCCGGCCATGGCCATGATAACGAACACGAAACCAGGCTCAGTGAAGTTAAGTGATTCAAGGTATTCAACTGGACTGTGAATCCCATTTACCGCAATGAGAACGATCATAAAGATCCCACTCCACATACCAAAGACAGCTTCCACTTCTGCCATAAAATGCCAGAAGTTCTCACCCATCGATCCTTCTGGATAAGAATGAGCGATATGAGCAAACTTACTCACCAAAAAGGTGTGTATGATGGCCAGCGCGAATATAACCGTCGCGGCAATCTCAACAATGCCAGGATTCATGATTTCCCCTTTAATAAATCTTATCCTCTTATCTTAAGAGAAATAAAACGAAAGGGAAGAGGGAAAAAGGAATTTAGCCGTCTTTGCCGATAGAATTTACGGGACAAGCATCCATCTGTTCTTCACATAAAGCGATTTCATCAGGTGTGCCTGGCTGCTTGATAACATAAGCATTGCCGCAATCATCTTCAGCAAAGAATTCTGGGGCCCCGGAGTAACAAACATTGCAAGCAATGCAACCTTCTCCACTATCATCATCGGGATCGGTACAGTAGAAGGGACCGGGTATATTTTTAGCGTGTTTGTTTTTTGGATTGGCCATGGGCCTATATTAGATCTAGAGCGTAAGAGTATCAAGTGATTAAAGAATCTTTGCCTTGCGTTATTTTTGACATTTGGGCCTTCTCCTAGGTAGTTTGTGGAAGCCTTTTCATGAACCTAAAGGAAAACAATCATGGACCACAAGATTATTGAGAACGCGACTCTCTGGAGTAAAAATACTTATTTTAGCGATCATGATCGCTCGGAAATTCAAAAACTCATAAGTGATCTCCCTAAGAGTGAGCTGGAGTTAACCGAAAGATTCTATCGCGATCTTGAGTTTGGAACAGGTGGACTGCGTGCACCTATGGGCATGGGTCCAAATAGAATGAATAAGTACAATGTCCGCAGGGCCACTCAGGCCTTGGCCAATATGATCATCAAGCATTTCGGTGGAGGTTCGGCTGTCGTATCTTATGATTCCCGGCATTGTTCAAAAGAATTTGCTCTGGAAGCTGCAGGAGTCTTTGCGGCCAATAATATTAAGGCCTATGTCTTTAAAGAACTAACTCCGACTCCCATGCTCTCCTATGGCGTGAGGTATTATAAATCCCAGGGTGGGATTATGATCACGGCTAGTCATAACCCTCCCATCTACAATGGTTTTAAGGCCTATTGGAATGATGGGGGTCAGGTGGTGCCTCCAGTGGATAAAGAAATCATCATTGCCTATAATGAGCTCACCAATTGGAACGATATAAAACATATGAGTTTTGAAGAAGCTCTCGCAAAAGGTCTAGCAGAATGGACTGATGAGAGGGTGGATGAGAGCTTTTATGATATCATTGAGAATCAAGTGATTCAGAATCGGGATATGTGTAAAGAGCATGGGAAAGAACTCTCAGTTGTCTACACGGCTCTTCATGGTACAGGCAATGTTCCGTTCTCTAAAATCCTTAAAAGAATTGGTTTCACCAATGCCTACAGTATTCCTGAACAGGCCATACCTGATGGCAACTTCAGCACTGTAAAATCCCCTAACCCAGAGGATCCTAAGGCCATGGCCATGGCAGTCGATTATATGATCAAGCATAATGCCGATATTGCCTATGGAACAGATCCAGATGGAGATCGCTTGGGTGTCGTAGTTAATCATAAAGGCAGTCCAGCTTTTCTAAATGGAAATCAGATTGCGGCCCTTATGGTTTATTATCTTTTCAAAATTAAGACCGAAAGAAAGACCCTACCCAAGAATGCTCTCGTGATTAAGTCTATCGTTACCTCCCCGATTCAAAATGCTATCGTAGAGCATTTTGGTGGTGTCGTTCAGGATACTCTCACTGGATTTAAATGGATGGCAGGTCTTATTCGTCAACACGAAGAAAAGAAAGCGCCATTCAATTTTGTTTTTGCCTCGGAAGAATCATTTGGTTATATGCCACACGCTGAAGGACGGGACAAAGACGGAGTTGGCTCTGTCGCACTTATCTCCGAAGTTGCACTTTACTTTAAGCGGCAGAATAAAGATCTCATTGAAGCTCTGGATCAGATCTATGATCAATTCGGTTTCTACTTTGAATCTCTCATAGCTCTTGATTATGAAGGCATGCAAGGTTCCCAAAAGATTTCTCGCATCATGGAGCACTTCAGACAATATCCCGATTCGCATTTTGCTGGAGAAGAAATAGTGGCCAAGGAAGATTACTCATCATCTTTATCAAGTGATCTTATTTTGAAGAAGGATAAGATCATTGAACTTCCGAAAAGCAATGTCTTGAGCTTCACTTTTGCCAGCGGAAATAAACTCTTTCTTCGTCCATCAGGAACAGAGCCAAAGATTAAATTTTACACCATGGTGAGAGAAACTGAAGGATCATTGGGGGAGAAGAAAATCAATGCCCTTAAAAAAGTGAAAGTCATAGAGGATCTCATTAAAGAAGTTTGCGAGAAGGCCTAATGGAAAAAGTCATTGTTCTGGTAAGCGGAGGCATGGATTCTCTGGTCTGTGCTGGTATTGCATTGAAAGAAAATCAGGAAGTCTACTTTCTTCACATGAATTACGGTCAGAAAACATCCCGCCGTGAAAGGCTATCCTTCGATAAGATAGCGGACCACTACCAAATTCCTCTTGAGAAAAGAAAAGTCATCGATATGACCTTCCTCCAACAAATCGGCGGAAGCTCTCTTACCGATGATGCCATTCAGGTAAAAACTTATCAGGGTGACTTATCGATTATTCCTGACTCTTACGTGCCTTTCAGAAACTCAATCATCTTGTCCTTAGCTGTTTCATGGGCAGAAGTGGTTGGTGCGAGTAGGCTCTACATTGGGGCCAATCATGAGGATTCTCCCGGTTATCCTGATTGCAGACCAAGTTACTACGAGGCATTCAATAAGGTCATTGAAGAAGGCACGAAAGCTGGAAATATAAAAATCTTAACTCCAGTTATCTCTATGAAGAAAAAAGAGATTGTTGGGACGGGCCAGAAGCTTAATGTTCCTTTTAATTTAAGCTGGTCTTGCTATAAAAGTAGTGAGAAGGCCTGTGGTGAATGCGACTCTTGTGCTTTAAGGCTCAGGGGCTTCAAAGAAGCTGGCATCGTTGATCCTATTGAATATCAGTAATTAATTTCGATAGAATTGATAGGCCTGGATCAGAATATAATTACTCCCAAACGTTGAGTAAGGAAGACTTCCAGTAACTGCCTTAGCACAGTCCATAAAGCGCTCATCCATCTGAACTTCCTGAGTGGAGAAATTAAAGAATTCTTTTTCTCCGGCCTCATCTATTCCGACCACTAGACATGTTCTAAACTCATCCACTTCGGATCGATTACGAAAGTCCTCATAGCAAAGTTGCATGCTCTTTTTGGTGGCACTAACTGCTCTTTGAAGTTCAGGACTATTTAGAAGCTGTTTATTCTTATTTCTGGGATTTTTAAGATACTTTAAGGCCAGTTCAGAGCAGACTTTTTCTTTGTCGAATCTGGAGTTGTTGCTTGTGCATGAAAGGGCCACTCCCAACAAAACCAAACTGCTCAAAAAATTCATTTTTTTCTTACCTTATCCAGTGCTTTGAAAACTTTTCTAAAGTTCACATAATCATAGCGACTATGACATTTCAAAAGAAAATCGTCCATACTCGGATCATCATCGAGAAGAAAGTAGTAGGCGAAATCATTGGCCACAATGAATAAAGCAGAAAGTGGAGAAATCTTTTCTGCACGCAGCCCACCGGGGAATCCTGAGCCATCGGGCAACTCATGATGCTGATAGGCCAAAGCATCTGTATCTGTTGGTGCCCCTGCAAAATATCTCTTAATTAACTGAGCAGCATCTCTAGGATGGGATAAGAAAATTTTCTGCTCATCTTCGGAGAGGGTATGCTTGATGCTTTCAAATTCTTGAAGATTTTTAATCTTCAAGAGATTGGGTTTAACCACCAGAGTAATGTCACAAAGGACTGCCGCATATACCAACTTATCCATTGTTGTCTTGGATATCCAGTCGAGTTTTTTAGCGAGTACACAGGCGACAATACTTGTAAGATTCAACTTCTGCATGAAGAAGGCGTGATGATCGGGTTTATCATTCAGAGATTTGAGTATTGTTTCAATCTTTGCCTCTTTCTCGACAGCGGCCCTGATCTTCTCAATGGTCTTTGAAATGGAGTCCCTGAATTCTTTATCAATATGAACTTCATCATTAATTCTTAAAATTTTCTGTTCGAATCTTTTCTCGGGTGTATCGCTTGCCCCTCTTAGAACAAATTTAAAATTATTAAATTTGAGGAAAATATCAATTTGGTTTTGGATCTGATTGATTACCCAAAGTGCAGTTTCACGGGTGAGATAGAGATATGATATCCCCTTGGCCTGATACTTCTTGATATCAACGAGACCAGTATTATCATCCTCATTGAAAATTTTAATATACTTATCATTTCCAATTCTAATAAAAAGATTTTTGTTAATGCCGTCCAGGATAGAAAGAAACTTCACATCTATGCGACAATACTCTTCGGTGTTGAGATAGGCCGTTTCCTCGAAAGCAGCTTTGGCCACCTCCACTAGATTATTAGGAAGACCCGACTCATCCATCAGCATAATTTGCTGATTTTCCCTAAGTAATTCCTTACTCTCTTCTTTTAATTTATCCACCAGTACGATAATACTCACCGTCTTTGAGTGATCTCTTAGATATCCTAAGAAGTCCTCAATCAAGTAAGCATTTGGGACGTAATCATAGACAATCATACTAGGAGCAGCTTCCAGGTTCTTTAGAAAAAGTAAGGCTTTTTCTTCGGACTCAAGCTCTACCACTTCTGTATGCAGTAAGGTTTCAAGAACGAATTTAAGAATCCCCCTCATATAAGGAGAACTCGATACCACTAGAAAAGGGAGTTTAGTTGTAGCTTCTGTCATTAGTAAAGTTGGACAAAGTCCCCTTCTGTCACTGATCCTCCGGAATGAAGGATACAAACTGCTCCGTCACTTCCTATATAGTCAGTGACCTCAAGTGTTCCCTTCACTTCACCTTCTGCTACTCCAATTATAGCACCAGATTCGGGATCAAAGATTTCCTGGCCCTCGGTAATTACCTTAAGAATATCGCCTAAGTTGATCCCGGAGGTTCTACCAGCATTGATATAGATTCGAGTGCCAATAATTTTTGCAACTCTTCCCATCCAGTCTAGTTTAGCCCCAATCTTGATTATCTTAGGAATAAACTTTCTAACGGCAACTTTTACAGAATACCTTAAGAGATCCTGCCGATAAGTCATATTATCTTCAGTTTCCGCCTGATAGAACTTAAAATTATCATCGGAAATATTACCATCGATCGTATCCGAAAAGAGTTCTTTATTAGAAAGAACATCATAGACCTTTATTTCGACATAACTTTCAGCAAGGGATTTGACCTTTCTCACAAAGCCAATTTCATCACTTTTTTGTCGAATTCTCGCCTCTTTAATTCGTCCAAAGATGACTATATTGACTCCTGACATTTTGGCCTTGCGGGCAAGCTGAGCAAGCTTAACTCCCCCCCCAGCATAGATCTCTTTTGAATTACCAAAGATTTTTTCCCCTTCAGGGTCCACAATGAAATCCCTCGATTTAGACATCTCTCGACGAAATTCTTCTGTGGCAGTGATGGCAAGATCTTCTCCACCCATTGGTGATTCATTATAAAACTTAAGTAGAGCTATCTTTTTTCTAATAGGGCTGAATTCAGAAACCTTTCTAACAGGATTAGCACGATCGATCGGTCTGCGCCTGGTAATGGGGGCACAGGCATCTAAGAAGAAGGCTGCGGCCAGCAGCGGCAGTAAGCTCGAACGAAAAAAAAGCATGAACTCATCCTTGAAATTACTCGGCCAAGAGCTTCAGCACCGGTACTGGGCCGGTTAAATCGCTACTTAACACGAAGCTATGGAATGATTTTAACTCTTTTAGCTGAGACAATAAATCACTAAACACTTTTGCCTCACCTTGATAGAAGCACAAAAGTCTGGCCTCATCTTTTTGGAAGCTTTCCAAAGAAGCTTTAATACCTATGTAACTTCCTCGAGTATTCAAGAGCTCCTTAAGTTCCATGACATCGGTGAGATTTTTATGACCCTTTATTATGAGATAGGAGGATTGATTAAGCTTAAGAGAATTTTTAAGCGGTCCTTTTAAAGAAGAGAATATTCCGAGAGGCGATTGGTAGAGATGGCTGGCCAAAGTTGAATTAAAAGTTTTTTGGTCTTCTTCTTCAAAACTGCGCTTAACCTTGCTAACACTGGAAGTTCCCAGAAGACGTTTGGTATTGATATCTAAAAGAGTTACCCTGCCTTCCCACTCATAGCTATTTTGAACTTTCTTAAGATTCAGTGAGACCTTTAGCCATACTCCATCATCATAAAGTGGATTAGGCATTAGTGGTTTATCGGCCGGTTGCGACTCCCATTGGGCCTGGTAGGTCTGACATTCACTACTGCAAACATCGGTATCTTCAAAATTCGTTGGTAGATTCTCTTCCCACCACTTTTTCCAGGCCTCACTTAAGGGATCGGTGAAACTTGTTGGCTGAGAGAGACCTAAATCTTGCCAATTAAAACCAGCCGGATTGATATCAGTAACAATCCATAAGCGTCTGAACTGTTTAGTATCTCCAGCAACGATTCTTCTAAAAAGTCGCTCCATCTTAGTTCGATTCAGTGTGAAATCTATGGTTGCCATGATGACATGGGGTGGAGTCTCCGAAATATTAAACGAGAGAAAGGTGTAGGATTGCAAAAGCTCCAGAACTCTGGAGTACTTTATAAATTCAGAAGATTTATTTTCCTCAATGCCTTTTAATGCTGACTCCAGCTGCTCTTTATTCAACTTCGATTCAAAGTCAGCACCAAACTTTTGTGCCAGGGCTCCTTGTTTATACTTTTCAAAATAGGTCTCAAATCCTTCATTCAGTTTGGCCATGAATTCGTCATATTTGAAGCCAAGCTCTCCTGAGTACTTCTCAAGTCCCAGTAAGGAAGCTTCAAAAAGAATCTTCTTCTGGGCTTCGGAGTGACTTCCCTCCGTCATCTCTCGCGATATCTGTACCCGATGAGCAAGCTGCCCAAAGCAAACTGCAGGAAAGATTAAAAATAAAAAGAGCCCTAATTTCACTGTGTAACTTCCTCGGCTTTTCCATCGATAATGAAGGAAACGGAATTTATATTTAATAAATCATTAATCTTAGCGGCCATCTGCGGGCTAGGGTTAACCATATAGTTATCATCCAGAGGAAGACGAGCTCTTCCTTCAGGTCCCTCAAAAATGAAATGTATAGGAACAGCACCACGATAGCTCAGAAGAATTTGCTTCATCTGAGATAAAGAATAAGAGTTCAGTTTCTGTAGTGGAACATTCACTCTTACTGAAGTCACTCGATCATCTGATTCATCTTTAAGAAAGCTAATCTTATTTGGGAAAAACTTCTTAGGATCTTCGGCTAAATTCACAACTCCATGCATGATCAACGGTTCATCACCAGCTAGCATTTCCTGATACTCAGCAAATACTTTCGGAAAGAAAAGGCATTCAATCTTTCCAGTCAGATCTTCAAAAGTCACGAAGGCCATCTTATCACCTTTTTTGGTCATAATGATTTTGGCCTCAGAAATCATACCAGCAATAACCATGGTCCTTTTTGTTGGATCATTCTCATCCCTCATCTTAGGACTGAAGCCTTCTGGCTTTGCCATGGTAGGAAGTTCCTGGATTTGGGCAATGGTCATGGAAGTTAGCTTACTCATGACATCCTTAAATCTCATGAGTGGGTGACCGGAAACATAGATTCCCAGTAACTCTGCTTCCAGAGAAAGCTTTTGTTTTTCATCAAACTCAGGAGACTCACTGATATTAAGCTGTTCTTCCGAAGTTTGACTCCCGGAATCTCCCATATCAAAGAGAGAAGTCTGACCCATCAGCTTTTCTTCCTGCTTCTTCTCAGCAAAATTTGTAATAAACTCAAGATTCTCAAGTAAGGTACGCCGGTTGAATTTTTCACAGCTATCAAAGGCACCCACTTTAATGAGTGCTTCCATAACTCGCTTATTAACCGACTTTAAACTCACTCTTTCACAGAAATCTACGAATCCCTTGAAGGCTCCATTCTCTTCTCTCTCTCTTACGATATCCTCAACTGCTCCTTCCCCTACTCCTTTAATGGCACCAAGTCCGAAACGAATGGTGGTTCCAATAACGTTAAATAGCCATAAGGACTCATTTACATCCGGAGGAAGAATATCGACTCCGAACTCTTTAGCTTCCTGAATATAATTAGTGATCTTATCTTTGTTGTTTAATTCTGTTCCTAAGAGAGCAGCAAAGAATTGCGCCGGATAATACTTTTTAAGATAGGCAGTCTGATAGGACAATAGAGAGTAAGCAACTGCATGGGATTTATTAAATCCATACTCAGCAAATTTCTCCATCAATTCAAAGAGTGCAATGGCCTTATCTTTATCAAAGCCTCGCTCTACAGCTCCTTCAGTAAAGATCTGCTTATGTTTTGCCATCTCATCTATCTTCTTTTTACCCATAGCACGACGGAGCATGTCCGCTTGTCCTAAGGAGTAACCAGCGACAACTCGGGCAATGTTCATTACCTGTTCCTGATATACGATAATCCCGTAGGTATCTTTAAGAACTGGCTTTAATTCTTCGAAAACATAGATTTCTGGTTTTTGACCATGCTTGATTTCCGCAAATTCAAGATGCATGCCTGAGCCCATCGGGCCGGGTCGATAGAGAGCATTAATGGCGGTAATGTCATCAATTGAGTCCGGCTTAATGCGTTTACAAAGATCCTGCATACCGGAGGATTCAAGTTGGAAGACCCCTACCGTATCCCCTGCAGAAATGAGCTCATAGACTTCTTTCTTTTCGTAATCGATGAATTCAATATCAAAGGTGGGATCACAATCGCGCTGAATTAATTTAGAGGCATTGGAAATTACCGTTAAGGTCTTCAGTCCAAGGAAATCGAACTTAACCATTCCAATTTTTTCTGAGAAGTCCTTATCAAACTGAACGACCTGTTCGCCTTTGGAGCCTTTAAAAAGCGGACAATAATTTACCAAAGGCTCATCGGTAATAATTACGCCCGCAGCATGAATACCCGCATGACGATTAAGACCTTCAAGCCTCTTACCGATTTGAAGAATTCGTCTGATCTTCGGATCATTATCCTCCATCTCTTTTAGCTTAGGTTCTTTATCAATGGCTTCTTGCAGACCAATACCTAATTCCTCGGGAACAAGTTTCGCCAAGGCATCGGCTTCAGCATAAGGAAGGGCAAATACACGAGAGACGTCTCTTAAAACCGCTTTGGCCGAAAGAGTACCGAAAGTGATAATCTGTCCGACCTTCTCTTCCCCATATTTTTTTGTCACATACTCAATTACTTCCTGACGACGATCCTGACAGAAATCGATATCAAAATCTGGCATGGAAATTCGTTCAGGGTTAATGAATCGCTCAAAGAGAAGATTATAAGGAAGTGGATCAACGTTGGTAATCTTTAGAGCATAGGCCACAAGTGAGCCTGCTCCGGAGCCTCGGCCGGGCCCAACCGGAATGCCCTGAGACTTAGACCAGATGATAAAGTCAGATACGATTAGGAAATAACCAGTAAAGCCCATTTGCTTAATCAGATTGATTTCTAATTCTAGTCGCTCTCTATACTGAGGCTTAAGTTCACTCTCCCAATTTTCTTTAGCGCGCAAATGCTTGAAGTGGGGACCTTCAAATCTCTCCTCAAGCCCCTCCCAGGAGAGACGAGTAAAAAATTCTTCTTCGGTTTCTTCTGTCTTAATTTCAAAAGTAGGAAGGAGATATATTTGTTTGCCTTGCTTATCTTGCCAGGTGATCTCCAGGTTACAAGCATCCGCAATTTTCAGAGTGTTATTACAAGCTTCGGGTATATAGCTGAAGGCCTCTCGCATTTCCTGAGCAGATTTAAAATAAAACTCAGTGGTGGTGAGCTTCATTCTCTTTTCATCTTCAAAGGTCTTACCAGTCTGAATACACATCAGAACTTCTTGAGCTGCCGCATCTTCGCGAGTAACGTAATGGCAGTCATTGGTTGCCACGAGAGGAATAGAATTTTCTTTAGCGAAGGCGATGATCTTTTTATTAACATCGGCTTGTTCAGGAATGCCATTTTCCTGAATCTCAAGATAGAAATCATCTTTAAATATTTCTCGATACTTTAAGGCAGCTTGATAGGCCCGTTCATCCTGGCCAGTAAAAAGATTGTATCCAACTTCACCTTTAAGACAGGCAGTGGTAGCGATGAGCCCTTCTGAGTGCTCTCTAAGTAATTCAATATCTGTTCTTGGTTTATAATAAAAACCTTCTTGATAGGCCTTGGAGATTAATTTACAAAGATTCCGATACCCCGTCATATTCTTACAGAGCAGAATCAAGTGATGAATCTGATGTTTTCCTTCGACCTCATCTTGAGAATCAAGCGTCTTTAAGTTTTTTGGAGCACGACGATCATGCCGAGATCCTGGAGTGAAGTAAATTTCAGAACCAAGAATTGGTTTGATTCCTGCAGCGATAGCTCTGGTATAAAAATCAATTCCACCAAACATATTGCCATGATCGGTACAAGCGATGGCCGGCATCTCAAGCTCTTTAGCTCTTTTGAATAAGTCTTTTAAACGAATCGCCCCATCCAGTAATGAGTACTGCGTGTGTAAGTGAAGATGGGCAAAGCTATCCTTGTGAGTGTTTTGAAAATCACTCCCGAGAAAAGGGTTTTTCATAGGATAATAGTCCTTAAATAAATGTCTCTGATCTTAAGGTTAGCTAATCATTTTTAGAGGGAAAAGACAAAAACTTGGCTGTGCATCTAAACAAAGATCTAAGAATTATGGCCTGCCGTGACAAAAACTTTCTTTCCTTCTAAAATCTATCGGAATTATCCTTCAAAAATCATGGAGTTCGGGGTACGAAAGACCTCTGAAGGAGCTTTTCATGCTTGATGGGAATAATCGCTTACTCGCCCAGGAATTGGTGGATGCCATTCTTTTTTTTAATTCCAAAGGTTGGTCACCGGCCACCTCCACCAACTATTCCGTGCGTTCTGAAAATAGAAACGAATATATTATTTCTCGCTCGGGAGTCGATAAGAATAAATTCACTTTATCCGATTTAATTCTGATTAATAAGGATGGTGAAATTCTCGATAATTTCAAGGGAGTAGGAATTAAGTCATCGGCAGAAACCGAGATTCACACTGCTCTTTATAAAAAATATCCGGAAGTAAACTGCGTTCTTCATACCCACTCGTTATTGGGAACCATGCTCTCTCACACTCATCTAGCTGAGGGAGTCTTAAGATTTAAGGATCTGGAAATCATCAAAGGCCTCTCAGGTAATGAGACGCATGAGATGGAAGAAATACTTCCCATCGTAGCAAATTCTCAGGAGATGCCGGTCATCCTGAATGATATGGATAAGTACTTTAAAAAGTATCCCCACCTGCATGGCTTTCTCATTGCGGGTCACGGGCTTTATACTTGGGGAAAGGATATTCCTTCTACCAAGAGACACATCGAGACTTTTGAATTTTTATTTGAATGTTATGACTTCATGAGGAGAACTTAATGGCCGTTCTGACAATTCTTGATCCCATCCGAAAGGAAGTGAGAGATCCCGCCGAGATCAAGAGCTTTATGAATGAAAGAGGCATCATCTTTGAACAATGGAAGGCCGCTCAGCCTTTAAAGGATGATGACTCTCAGGAAACAATTCTTAAGGCCTATGAGCATGAACTAGGTCCTTATATGAAAAAGCACGGCTATGTGAATGCCGATGTCATTAATGTTCACAAAGATACACCAAATATCGAGGCCATCAGAGCAAAGTTCCTCTCCGAGCACACCCATGCTGAAGACGAAGTTCGATTTTTTGTAGATGGAGAAGGCCAGTTTTATTTCCATCTGCCTGACTCTATGGAAGTTTTTAAACTTCTATGTGAAAAAGGTGATTTTATTTCCGTTCCGAAGGGATATACCCACTGGTTTGATCTCGCTCCTAAATATCATGTGAAGGCCATCAGAGTTTTTCAATCTCCTGAAGGCTGGGTGGCCAATTACACTAACAGCGGAAAAGAACAAAAGTATAACTCATGATTAAACTCTATCTATTCGACATCGAAGGCACTACCACCGACATTAACTTTGTCCACAAAGTTCTCTTCCCCTATTCTAGTGAAGCCATGGAGAAATTTGTCTTAGAGCACCAAGAAACTCCTGCGGTAAAGTCTGCCATCGATGAGGTAAAAAAGACTGTTAAGGAAGAAGAGAATAAGGATCTTGGATTGAAAGAAATTATCAATCAGCTTCTCTTCTGGATTAAGGAAGATCGAAAGCATCCGGCCCTCAAAGAGCTCCAGGGTCTTATCTGGAATAATGGCTACATCAATAATCACTTTAAAGGTCATGTTTACCCAGATGTTCAACCCTTTTTCAAAAAAATTCTGACAGCGGGTTTTAAAGTAGGCATCTATTCATCTGGCTCGGTCAAGGCCCAGAAGTTAATCTTTGGCTACTCTTCTGAAGGAGATCTCACTCCACTCATTTCTTGGTATTTCGATACAAAAGTTGGTGGAAAAAGAGAGAAGGCTTCATATGAGAAGATCGCTTCTGAGGTGAATCTCAAACCAGAAGAAATACATTTCTTTTCTGACATCACTGAGGAACTCAAAGCCGCTCAAACAGCGGGCATGAGTGTCACACAAGTGGCCCGAGACAATAATCCGAAGTCTGAATTTAATAGTATCTCGAGCTTTCACTCATACATGGAAAGAATTTGAGACTTACTTGGCACAAACAGCTTCTACTTCTACGCAAGATCTGGTGAAGAGAATTGTCGTCCACCAGGTCTCTTTCATTTCAGCATTAATGAGATAGTCTTTCCCTGGACAGAGACTTCTGATGACAAAGGGGATGGAAGAATCTTTCTTTTTCTCTGAGTTTGAGAAAAACAGCCATTGATTAAAACAAGCATCAAGATGATCTTTTCCTTCGGGAACGACAGCTTTAACAATGCTCGGTCTTTGGTAGTTCTTGTGATTGAAATCCACCTTACGAATAAGATCGTAATCCGCGTATTTCTGAGTGCAACTAATTAAAAACAGAAGATAGACTACGTTTTTCATAGGGAAGAGTTATCATAATGACTCTACCCTGACGAGGGATAAAGCAATTATGCTATCACGCAACAATCTTCACTCATCGCAATTTCACGCATATAAAGCAGAGCCCCATAAGAGACTACTCCCACTCAATTGTTCCAGGAGGCTTAGAAGTGATGTCATAGACAACTCGAGTGACCCCCCTAACCTCATTACAGATTCGAGAAGAAACTCTGTTCAGAAAGCTCCATGGAAGCTCCGTCACCGAAGCCGTCATACCGTCCTGAGAATTTACCATTCTAAGAGCAATCACTTCTTCGTAAACTCGCCCATCCCCTTTTACTCCTACTGTCTTAACAGGTAGTAAAACAGTGAAGGCTTGCCAGGTTGTATCGTAGAGATGACTGGCCTTTAATTCTTCAAACAGAATCTGATCGGACTCTTGAACTTTCTGGATAGAATCGCGGTGCAACTCACCCATGACTCGTACACCAATTCCCGGGCCAGGGAAAGGATGACGATAGACCCACTCATGCTCTAGTCCCAGTTCCAGACCCATTTCCCTGACTTCATCTTTAAAGAGAAATCTCAGCGGCTCAAGAAGTTTTAGATGCATTCTTTCTGGAAGCCCCCCCACATTATGATGAGACTTAATAGTTACTGATTTTCCGCCCTTTATATGAGGAGAGATGGATTCAATAACATCCGGATAAAGAGTGCCTTGAAGGAGGTAATCAAATTTTATTCCATGGCTCTTTTCAAATTCATGGACCTTTTTTTCAAAGACATCGATAAAGGTTTTTCCTATTGTCTTCCTTTTCTGTTCAGGATCTTTTTGACCGTGAAGAGACTTTAAGAAAAGCTCAGAGGCATCGATGATTTCTATATTAAGAGAAGTTTCTTTTTGCAGAAGTTTAATGTGATGAATATCCTGAGGTCTAAGTAGACCATGATCCACAAAGAAGCAGTAGAGATCATCTCCGATAACTTTATGAGTAAGAGTAGCTGCAACTAAGGAGTCAACTCCCCCAGAGAAAGCACAAAGAACTTTTGACCCTTTGATTGATTTTACACTCTCGATTGAGGTTTCAAGCATTGTTTGAGAAGACCAATCTTGTTCCAGCTTGGCCACTTCATAAAGAAAGAATTTTAAAATATCTTTACCGTGAACGGTATGATGAACTTCCGGATGAAACTGCAGACCTAAGATGGGAAGAGTTTCGTGCTTAATCCCAGCAGTAAGACCATTTTCACTTTGAAGGATGAGCTTAAAATCTTTTGGGAGTTCACTCAAGTGATCCGAATGGCTCATCCAAACATCGCTTACTGCCGGACACCCAGGTATTGCAAAACCAGGCACAGTTCGAAGAGCGGCTAACCCATATTCTCCCTGAACTCCTTTCTCTACAGTTCCCCCGAAATATTGCCCTAGTATTTGCATACCATAACAAATTCCTAGAATAGGAAGATCGGTCTTATTTAAAAAAGCGCTGTAATCTGTCTTGTCTTCAAATACACTCTGAGGGCCACCCGATAAGACCAGTGCCTTGGGTTGAGTGGACTTAATTCTCTCAAGTCCATCTTCAAGGGTAATAATCTCAGAGGTAAATCCCAGTTCTCTGAACTTTCGCGTGATTAACTGAGTATACTGAGAACCGAAGTCGACAATCCAAATTGAGCTATTCATAATTAAACCTGGCGATAGTTAGGAGCTTCTTTAGTAATGATCACATCATGCGGATGAGATTCTTTCAGCGAAGCAGCTGTAATTTTTAGGAATTTAGCACGCTCTTTGAGTAGAGAGAGATTTGGTGCTCCGACATACCCCATACCGGATCTTAAACCACCGATGAGATGAAAAAGATTATTTGCAAGAGATCCTCTATAAGGAACTTGCCCTTCAATTCCTTCAGGAACAAGTTTTGAAACTTCTTCAACTGCACTTTGACCATAACGATCTTTCGATCCAAGCTCCATGGCGCCAATAGATCCCATGCCTCGATACATCTTATAAGCACGCCCCTGATAAAGAACCATCTCTCCTGGAGCTTCATCAGTTCCAGCAAAAAGAGAACCAATCATAACGGTAGATGCCCCTCCCGCCAGGGCCTTCACGATATCACCTGAGTATTTTATACCGCCGTCTGCGATAAAGGGAATACCGGCCTTATCACACGGAATACGGCAATCAAAAATCGCCTGCATCTGAGGTACACCAATGCCAGCAATTACTCGGGTGGTACAAATGGAGCCAGGTCCAATTCCTACTTTAATTCCATCCACACCAGCAGCAATAAGATCTTCACAAGCTTTAGCAGTGGCCACATTTCCCGCCACTACATCGATATGGGGGGCCATCTTCTTTACGGTTCTTACCATCTCGATAACACCCTTAGAGTGACCATGAGCTGTATCGATAACAATAGCATCTACCTGGGCCTTGATAAGGGCCTCCACACGCTTAACTTCCTTCTCGCTTACGCCACAAGCTGCGGCAACTCTTAAACGACCATACTGGTCTTTATTAGCGTTGGGATAGGCAATATTTTTTTCAATATCTTTGATAGTAATGAGCCCTCTTAAGAGTCCAGTAGCACTCACCACAGGAAGCTTTTCAACTCGGTGGTTTTTTAGAATCTCCTTTGCCTTCTCGAAGTTCGTCCCTTCAGGAGCAGTGACAAGATTCTTAGAAGTCATGACATCTTTTACTTTCTGTGAAGTGTCGGTAATAAAGCGCAGATCTCGATTGGTGATGATACCAACAAGTTTTTTATCTTTATCCACCACCGGGAAACCGGAGATTTTATATTTTTTCATGAGTTCAAAAAGATCAGAAATAGACTGCTCAGGATTCACGGTAAAAGGATCAAGAATCATTCCGGATTCATACTTCTTAACCTTTTCCACTTCGAAGGCTTGCTCTTCTGCTGAGAGATTTTTATGAATCACACCTATCCCTCCCTCCTGGGCCATCACAATCGCCGTACGCGATTCGGTCACCGTATCCATCGCAGAGGAGACGATGGGCATATTCATTGAAATATTACGGGAAAACTTTGTCTTTAATTCGACTTCGGTGGGAAGAACATCTGAGTAATTGGGAACGACTAGCACATCATCATAGGTCAGTGCTGATTCTGCTGTGTAAAACATAAGCTATCCTTTGATTATCAAAGGATAGCTTATTTATAGAATTTTTGAAGAGGGATTAATGAACTATATGCGAAGTACGTAACCCAGATTCTTGAGCGTTTTAATATGCATCGAGAATGGCTTAAGCTTTCGGCGTAAGTTCGAAAAGTGAGTATCTAGGTTATTCACTTCCACATGAACGTCTTTCCATAACATATGGATGAGATCATCTTTGTGGATCACACGATTAGGATTCTGAGAAAGTACAAGCAGAAGCTGATACTCTTTCGGAGTTAATCGAACGGCTTGATTATTCAAGATCACTTGGTGACCATCAAGATCGATGGTGAGTCCTTGGAACTTGATAACCTTGTTGTTCTGAAGATTTCTCTTAGAAAGAGAGATACGGTTCTTCACTCGGGCAATCAACTCTTCAGTTTGAACTGGCTTGATGAGAAAATCATCTGCACCAATTTCTAAACCTTTTACCCGAGCGTTCATATCCGAGTCACCAGTAAGAAAGAGAACAGGCAAGTTTTGTTTGGCCCGTTTTACTTCTTCATAGACTTGGAATCCATCTTTACCTGGGATGTGTAGATCCAGCAAAATGGCGTCGGTGTGATTGTTCCGGATAAATTCCAATCCCTTTTCCGGCTCACTGAAGGTCTCCAAGGTGAAGGAGTCAGAGAGGGAGCTCGAGAGAACTTCCAGAAGGTCTTTGTTGTCGTCAATGATTGTTACATGCATTCGTGTCTTTTCCATAAATGCATATTAAGACAATTTAAGGTGGAACAGAAACTCAAGAAATCTTAAATATTACTATTCTCGTCCGGTCCCGAAAAAAATCATTAATATTAGCAACTTAAGAAATAATTAAATTTTATTTAATTAGGTTTGAAATCCTATAACGCTAAAAACTCTTCAAATCTTTGATCAAACTCTCCAATTCTTTCGAATATTTGGGTTGTTGCGTTACTTCTTTCTTAAGACTCTCGGAAAACTCTGGATCAAGATTTAGACCTGACTTCGTAATATTAGTTACTTCTGGCCGTGCAATGGATGCAGGTTTTCTAGGAGCAGTTACGGACGATTCTCCATTGGCTGCGAGGCCATAGAATCTAATTGGTGCATGGGCTAGCTCTGCTTTTTTAGGAGTTTGGGCCACACTCTTCTTATAAAAGCTATGGGCCTTGCCTGCAACGGAGGCTGGCAGACGATTGGTAGAAATGAAAATGATCTGACCTTTTTTAACAGGTTCCGGGGCTTCTGTCACCGAAGCTATCACTCGAGAAGGTCCTTCCTTCTTCAGACCCTGAGGCAATTTTTTAAATTCTGATAAAGCCGAATTCAGAGATGCTAGTCCTACTTTGGTAGGGCTTCTGGGAAGCCCCCCTTCAATCTCTGGGTCGATGGTTGAAAAGCTTCCGCCCGAAACTGCATACTTCATATTTCTATCAAGAACATTTGAAACTTCAACATCGCCATTCACAACTAGAACTTGCGAGCGAGAGGTGAGTTGATCAAAGGTCGTAATAAATTCGCCTTTCCAAAAATCCACATGTCCATTGGCAGTAGTCAATGCCAGTGAATGGCGTGGGCTCAAAGACTGTATCCAGGTTTTACCCCGCTTTAATTGAACTGACTTATTGAAAAATTTTAGATGAGTTCCCCCTACCAAATGATAAGTGGCATCGTAGTAATCATTCACTGTAACAGTAGCACCTTCTTCCACCATGATCTCAGACTTCTCGTTGATATGATCATTGAGTCTCAGCGTAGCAGTATTACCTTCAGGTGTAATCACAAAGACCTGACCTGAAATGTCTGAAACCTGTGCCACGGGCTTGGCCATAAGAGGCAAAGCTGTGAGGGTCAGAGCAACGATAAAACTACTTTTTAACTTTGTAAGAGATGTCTTCATAGTACCTACTTAATATTTTCCATTCTTCTGTATTTCGGTATTTCAATCTAAATTCTTCAACCGTTGCGAGAAATTTCTGATGCTCGCCTTGATTGTACTGGGCCAGCGCCAGCCATAACTTCGCCCCTCTATAAAACTGAGATTTGGGATGCTCTTTTACCAATCGAGAGAGGTGCTTTTCTGACCAGTCAAAGCGACTGCCTGTCTCAAAAGCAGCAACCCCAGCTCCAAAAAGAACTCGGTCACTCACAATTTGATGCTTAGGAAAGCGGCTAATCAACTCATGATAGAACTGAGCCGATTTTTCATAATTCTTAAAATGAAGTTCTTTCTCTCCAATCGCTAAAAGCTTTTCGGGAGTCCATTTGTAAATTTCATAGTTAACAAGATCTTCTAAATTTGGTTGGGCGATACTAGCGATGGTTCGAGCAGGATTTGCAGGTGAAATTGCTTTGGATTTTCCTTGGGATGCGAAGTATCTGTTTTTAGCTTCCAATTGAGACACCTCATACTGTAGTCCTGAGATGCGGGCCTTAAGTAAGCGGTTCTCGCGAGCAAGCCCCAGGGCCTTCTGCTCGTATTGATATTGCTCTTCAATTTTGGTCATCACGGCGGTATTGAGCCCTCCGAATTTCCAGAGAGAGAAAACATAAGTGAAGGCCAATATAGTAAATACAAAAAAGATCTTCATTTGATCCATCCTTGGGACTTCGGGATTACACTAATTTTTATCGGATTATTCAGAGAGATCTTTAGACTAAAGAATTAATCTCACTCTCCCGATAAGAGGTTCAGGAGCGTGACAATGAACTTTCAGACACTTGGACTTATATTTCTGCTTTTCTCAGGCCAATCTTTTGCTAACGGCAGAAGCCCCGCTGTTGAAGATTTTGTAGGGATAGAAACCGAGCATATGGAGAAAGCTCCTCAAGGAACTGAATCACTCTTCAATCTTGAGCAGGACATTCAGAAGATTGAAACCGTGAGAAATGATAAGAGCGCTCCCCCAACACCGCAATTACCTGAAGCGGAAACACCCTCAGGGGCTTCCACTGTTTTCGGAATGGTTTTCTTGATGAGTCTGCCCATTCTTACCTGGATGCTCGTAATGAACCATCTAAGACAAAAGGCAACTCGCGAGAGTGCATCCAATATTGAAGTGCTTGAGAAGTATCGCAAACAGAGAGAGCTTGCCAAAAAACAGGAAGAAGAAATCAGAAAGGTTTCTTAGAATCTCAGCCAAACGCCCTTTCCAATATATTTCATGATTCGTTGAATTTTATTAAATTCAACGACAACTTCGCGGACTTGATCATTATCCACATCAAAGACATTCACCAAGTATTCTCTTCGCAGGTACTGATCACGCTGAGCTTCTTTCTCGTGAAAGAAGTGGGGGCCCTTAGTCATTTTGAGAGTAGAGAGGTCATTATTATCAAAGCTAATAAGATATATTCTTGCAGTGGATTCAAACCCCTGCCCATGGGTCTTTCCTTCATCTAAAAAGAGAATTATGGCTTTGGCAGTAGCAGAAATTCTCACCAACTTGATCTTATAGAGAACACTTTCAGATCCCATGGCGAGAAGCTTTTCTTGAAAGAGTATTCTTTCCGAAGAATCTCTAATCTCAAGCCAGTCAACTCCATCCCTCTTCTGAGGTTGAAGTGTCTCCTCAATGTTGTCATCATTCAGATCGATTCTATAGGCCGGCCCCTTAACATTGAACTGATGAAAAGCTGCCTCGGGAGCTCTTTCGGCATAATTAGGGAGTCCGCCCTTGAGCATTTCCCGGTAGTATCTCTCGTCCTGCCCATGAAGCACTGGCATGAAAAGAAGAAAGATGAATAAAAGAATCGATTGCTGCACCATGAGTCCATTGTAACTTAAAGTCGGCTTTGTTAGAATGCCTTGTTCAAAGGAAGGTTTTGCATGATCATTTCGCTCGGTTTTATACGCTCTAGCAGTCAGGTGCTGATTAAGGATCTTGATTGGCGCCAGAATTCACTACAGTCCCGTCTGATCGATGTGACGGATCTGCCGGATCAGAACCTGCAGGCCCTCTTTGTGGATGATAATGAGCATTTCAGCTCCCTAATCAGTGTTCTGGAAAAAGAAAAGGCTTTCTACCCTATTCTAGAAGCTAAGGAAGAGAATCTGAACTATTCGGCCTTCGAAGATATGCCGGCCCAGCAGTTTAAAGATCTCTATCTTAAGATCACCAATCGCTGGACGCTGCATCAAAACTTCAACTCTATCGAGAATCTCTACAAAATCACTAATCACTTCAGAGAACTTTGGAGAAAAGACCGCATAACCTTTTTCGAAGAATTTTGGTATTGGTGTAAAAGAAATATCGGCTCCACTGATCTTACTATTCTTTTTAACGATATCGTTCAGACTGAAGAGAAGGATGAGAATAATGAGAAGAAGGATCGTCCTAAACTCACGCAATCACTTTTAACAGGAACTAAAAAAGCGAACTTCCATACTGGGGGTGCCAAAGAAAAAGAACTTATGCAGAACTACCTGGAAAAGTTTCATGAAGTTTTTGAAGTAACCGAATTCAATTCTTCTCTTGGACAGTTTGTAGCAACCGCCCAGATTGAAAGAAGCCCTATGATTCTTATGGCAAGAACAGCGCAATTAAATCAATTGCAAAGAACATTAATGGCCTCGATCTTCAATGGTCTTCAGGTATAGATGAGAGTTCATTTAACCTTTCTGCTAGAGAAGGTTAAAAGTTCTTTTTGGTTATTACCGAGCGCAATCACATTTCTTCTCGTTGGGGCCTTAGTTGTTCTTAAGGACTTGAGATTTACTCCTGGCTCCAATGTCTTCGCAGACCTACTCTTTAATAATATTTCACTTGAAGACTCCAGAACCATATTGGGATCAATTTCCACTTCGGTCATGACGGTGGTGGGAGTTTTATTTTCTATCATGATTGTGGTCTTGCAACAGGCTTCTACCCAATATAATCCAAGAATCGTACAAAACTTTACTCGCTCCACTATTGCTCAAGTTGTTTTGGGTCTCTACCTTGGAACTTTTACTTACTCTCTCCTTCTTCTCTCCACCTTGAATGACAAAAGAGTTCCGAGATTGGCCATGACTTTTGCCATCTTCCTGGCCTTGAGCTGTCTCTTTCTTCTTATTTATTATGTCTATCATGTCATGAAAAATTTGCAGTCCACGCAAATCATAGCCTCCATAACCGACGAAGGAATTCACACTCTAAAGAATCTTGTTGTAGATAACGACGAGAAGAAAGGAAGCTCACCTTCAACGGAAGAATTCCCATTCTCTATAGACATACGCTCCTCACGTCGTGGCTATATCCAAGCGGTCAAATGGGATAAACTAAGAAAAAACATGAAAAACATTGAGTGGTATGCAAAATATTATGTGACCCCGGGTTTTTATGTGCAGGAAGGAGAATGCTTAGTAACTCTTTATGGAAAAGTTCCTTGGGATAAGAAGTATGAAGACTCCATTCTCAAAACCATCTCTATTGGTGAAATACGCACCAATGCTCAAGACCCTTCCTTTAGCATTCAAAAGTTAGTTGATATTGGACTTAAGGCCACTTCTCCTAGTATCAATGATCCCTCCACCGCAATCGAAGCCTTAAGAGGTATCGATGCCCTTCTTCGCCAAAGGTTTCAAAAAGAAATAAACTGCCTAATGGGAATAGATCATGGATGGGTAGAGATGCCCTATAAATCAATCGAGACCTATATTGGCCTGAGCTATGATCAATTGATTCAGTTTTCAAGCTCCCATCTACCCGTGCTTATGATTATGGAGAAACAACTTGAAAAGCTCTTAGAGAGAACCACTGAAGAAGATATTCAAAATGCTCTTCTGGAAAGGATCAAAAAAGTTAGAAAGCATATGGATCTAACTTCCAAAGCCACCTAATGGCTCACCACTCAATAAATGGAAATGTGTATGAAAGACGGTCTGACCAGCATGAGCACCTAAATTTGTTACAACTCTGAAGCCTTTTTCTTCAAGACCTGCTTTGGATGAGAATTCCTGAATGGCGAGGAAAATATCTTTAACTTGCTCTGGATCAAGAGAGACCATCTCATTAACATTCTTGCTATGCTTGCGATGGATAAATAGATAATGCTTTTTTGCCTGAGGTCTAAGATCAGCAAAAGCGATCACTGAATTATTTTCAAAAACTTTAGTGGATGGAATGCCCCCCTCAACTATTTTGCAGAAGATACAATCAGCACTCATGACTTACCCCTTTACTCTTTGAATATTTGCTCCTAGCTGGGTGAGCTTCTCATCAATTTTCTCATAACCTCTATCAAGGTGATAGACGCGCTGAATTTCGCTCTCACCATCGGCGATGAGTGAGCACAGAATCAAAGCTGCTGAAGCTCGAAGATCGGTACACATTACAGGAGCACCACTTAATTTCTCCACCCCCTCAATTAAGGCAGAATTTCCCTTGAGGGTAATCTTAGTCCCCATGCGGGACATCTCTGGAACATGCATAAATCTATTTTCAAAGATGGTCTCAGTCATAAGGGAGTTCCCTTCTGCTGTACTCATGAGTGCCATCATTTGGGCCTGAACATCGGTAGGAAATCCTGGATAAGGGGCAGTTTCCACTGCCGTTCCCTTGAGTCTATCGGTCTTAATAATTTTTACAAAATCATTACCGACTTCTAATCTTGCTCCCATCTTCACCAGGGTTTCAAGCACATAAGAGAGATGCTTAGGATTGAACCCTTGAACTGTAACTTCTCCCTTACTCATTATAGCCGCAATGATAAATGTAGCAGCTTCGATTCTATCGCCAATCACTCTATAAGCTCCCTGAGCGGGCTTAAGCTCAGAGATATCCATTCCATGAATGGTTATGCGTGCAGAACCTGCGCCTTCAATCTTTACTCCTTGAGCAATGAGAAAATCAGCGAGGTCATCGATTTCTGGCTCCATTGCCGCATTCTCGATAATAGTTTTTCCTTCGGCCAAAACAGCTGCCATCATAAGATTTTCAGTGGCGCCCACACTAGGAAAAGGAAGTGTGATGACTGCTCCCTTAAGCTTAGTTGCTTCAGCTTTGATGTATCCATTCTCGATCTCTATCTTCGCTCCTAACTTCTCCATTCCCATCAAATGTATGTCGACTGGTCGGGCACCAATGGCGCATCCACCAGGAAGAGAGACCGTCGCTTTTCCATAACGAGCAAGCAGTGGACCAAGTACCAAAACGGACGCTCTCATGGTTTTAACCAGAGAATAATCAGCATGCTGATTCTTAAGCTGAGAAGCATCTAGAGTTGTCTCCTCACCATCTTTAGTAACGCCTACTCCTAGACTCTCTAAGAGCTTAACGATCGTGCGAACATCCATGAGTTCCGGAATGTTCTTAAATTTTACCGGATAAGGGCAAAGAAGGGTGGCCACAAGAATGGGAAGAGTTGCATTTTTGGCTGATGATATATTCACTATGCCGTTAAGCGTAGAAGGGCCCTGAATGATAAGTTTATCCATAAAAATCCTTAAATAATTAAAGGGAGAATATAGCTAAAATATCATTATTTTCATCAATACTCTATCTAAGAACGAGCACTTAAAAATCTATCCCGTCCCGTGTAATCCTGAAGAACAAGGACGTCCTTAAATCCCAAATCTCTCAACTGATTGGCTTGCTGCTTAAGTTCATTTTCATGACCTTCCATCATGAAGCTCCCATCCTGCTTTAAGGATTTATGAACCTGAGTGAAAAAGGCAAAGAACCAGCTTTCATAATCTTGATCATTCAGATAGAGGGCCAGGGACGGTTCATATTCATTAACTTTCGCATGAACCAGATTCTTATGAGCATCCTCCTTGATATAGGGAGGATTTGAGACGATAAGATCAAACTTTTCCTCAATTCCATAAAGCCTATCGGTGAGAATAAATTCACACCTTGATTCAAGTCCCAATCTCTTAGCATTAGTCCTCGCAACATTCAGCGCCTCTCTGGATACATCGATCCCCACTCCAAATTCTGCAATCCCTTGGGCAAGAAGACTTAGGAGTATGACACCACTTCCTACTCCCACATCGAGAACTTTTTTGTAAGGGACTTTTTGAGAGTGAATTATTTTATCAACCAGCAGTTCAGTTTCAGATCTAGGAATAAGCACATGTCTGTTAACATAAAACTCCCGACCATAAAATTCACTAATTCCTAAAAGGTAAGCAAAGGGTGCTCCCTTGAGAAAATCAGTCACCAGGTCTTGGGTAATTCGAGTCGATACAGAGTAGTCAGAATCATCTAATTCCAGCGCAGGATTTCTGGATCTTAAAATAAGGAGATCTTTCACTTCCATAAGAAAGCGCTGAAGGTTAAGGCCTGGATAATTTTGCGAGAGGACTTCAGAATGCCTTGAGAAGAATGAAGTCCAATCTTCTCTTAGTGTCTTTATTCTTCTGCTCCCTGAAGGAGGATCGCCTGGTTATGAGCGATGAGCGCATCGATAACTTCATCGATATCGCCGTTCATGAAGTTAGGAAGATTATAGATGGTAAAATTAATTCTATGATCAGAGATGCGACCCTGAGGATAGTTATAGGTTCTAATTCGCTCTGAGCGATCACCCGTACCGACTAATCCTTTACGGGTAGCAGCTTCCTTGGCATTGGCCTCTTGCAGGCGTAGATCATAGATCTTTGCCTTTAGGATTTTGAAAGCTTTATCTTTGTTCTTTAACTGGGATCTCTCATCCTGCATGGCAATCACAATACCAGTAGGTAAGTGAGTAAGTCGGACAGCTGAATCGGAGGTATTCACCGACTGACCACCAGATCCACCTGAGCGGTACACATCGATTCTGATCTCATTCATATTGAGTTCCACGTCCCCTACTTCATCAGGTTCGGGCATAACAGCAACGGTAATAGTTGAAGTGTGAACTCGCCCCTGAGCTTCGGTATCGGGAACACGTTGAACGCGATGAACACCAGATTCATATTTAAGTCGGGAGTAAACCTTATCTCCTGACACGTTTACAACGACTTCTTTAATCCCACGGTCTCCTTCAGAGATTGATACCATCTCTGATTTCCAGCCCTGGGCCCCAAAGTAGTTTTTATACATTCGCCAAACATCTCCCACGAAGATCGATGCTTCATCTCCACCAGCTCCTGCGCGGATTTCCAGCAGAACGTTTCTATCATCATTGGGATCTTTAGGAAGAAGCAGGAGTTTTAATTCATGCTCGACGGTAGGAAGCTTAGCTTCCAGCTCGCCTAATTCTTCCTTGGCCATCTCACGCATCTCTTCATCTTTTTCATTATGAATGATGTCTTTATTGCCTTCGATATCGGCCACGAGTTTTTTATACTCTCGGAATTTTTGAACGATAGGTTCAATATTAGCGCGCTCGGTATTAATCTCCCGCAACTCAGAAGCCCTGTCATAGAGCGAGGGATCTCCCAGTCTTTCGGTGAGAGTTTCATATCGTCTTACTACGGCTTCTAGTTTATCGAACACTGGCAGTCCCTTGAGGCTTCTATTCTAAGAATTCTTTGAGTGTGGAATTGGATGATTCAATTTCGTTGAGATCTTTGATATCGATTTCTTCCAGTTGAATAATCCGACTTTTTGCTTCTTTTAGATTATATTTCTCTTCTAAAAAAAGAACGGCTTTAATACTTGAAAGGGCTACTTCTAATTGCTCATCATCCGGCTCTTTAGTAGTCAGTTTCTGAAGGAGCATGCCGGGAGCACTCATGGCCCGCGCCCACCACTTATCTGAACACTTTCCGGAAGCCTTGATAAGCTCATAGCTGATCCCTGCAACAGGAAGCATGAGTACCACTTTAAATAATACGGCAACAATATGTCTTAAAATCGGAGGAAGATTTGCTCCAATAGGAACTAGAGTAAACACTCCGGAAAATAAGATGATGGAAATAAGAATGAGAAAGAAGATAAAGCTGGTTCCACAACGAGGATGAAGGGTGGTGAACTTTCTGGCATTTTCAACCGTTAAATCCAGTCCACCTTCAAAGGTGGCAATCGATTTATGTTCGGCCCCATGATATTGGAAAACCCGATAAACATCCTTCATAAAGGATATTCCCCAGATATAGCTCACAAAGATCATGGCCTTAATCACACCATCCACCGCATGGAAAGCAAAGCTATCCAGAGTCCAGTTATAACCCAGGACATCTCCGATCCAGAAGGCTACGGCATGGGGGACAAAAACGAAGAGACCAATACCAAAGGCAAATGAGATGGCCATGGTGAGAAAGGTTGTAATATCGACTTTTTCTTTCTTCTTTTGGGAAGCTTCGAATTCCTCAATCGTTTTACCTTTCTTCAGGGCCTTCTCACGCTCTTCTTCGGCCATGGCAATATTGGCGGAATAGTTAAGAGAAACTACTCCATTGGCCATGGTCTCAATCAACATAAGAACACCACGAAGAAAAGGTTTCTTCATGAAGTCTAATTTCTTGGATAATCCGTACCATTGATCCCGTCTAAGACGGATAGAACCATCAGGCTTTCTCACGGCAACCACAAAGGCATTCGGAGAGCGCATCATGACTCCTTCAATAACAGCTTGACCACCAATGGAGGTAAACTGCTTCGCAAGGAGTAGGATAATTCTTTTCAAGGTAGTTTTATTCATCATCCGTTCATTTTATCAAGAAACGAGATATTCGTCTTAGTATCTTTAATTCGCTCAAGTATAAATTCCATGGAATCCATAGTATTCATAGGGTTTAGTACCCGGCGAAGAACAAATACTCTTTGAAGATCTTTATCATTCATAAGGAGATCTTCCTTACGAGTGGATGACTTATTGATATCCAAGCATGGGAAAATACGTTTTTCCATAAGCTTACGGTCAAGTTGAATTTCCGAGTTACCAGTACCTTTGAATTCTTCAAAGATAACTTCATCCATTCTTGAACCGGTATCGATAAGAGCGGTAGCAATAATGGTAAGAGATCCACCATTTTCGATATTTCTAGCAGCTCCAAAGAATCTCTTTGGCTTATGTAGAGCGTTTGAGTCAACACCACCTGAGAGAATTTTACCAGACGGTGGAACCACGGTGTTATAAGCACGGGCCAGACGAGTAATAGAGTCGAGAAGAATCACCACGTTTTGCTTAGCTTCTACTAAACGCTTGGCCTTCTCAATCACCATCTCGGCCACTTGAACGTGACGAGTAGCAGGTTCATCAAAGGTAGATGAAACAACTTCGGCACGCACATTGCGCTTCATATCTGTAACTTCTTCCGGACGCTCATCGATTAAAAGAACGATAAGTTTGGTATCAGGATGATTATCAGAAATGGAGTTGGCCATATCCTGCATCAGCATGGTTTTACCAGCTTTAGGCGGGGCCACGATCAAACAACGTTGACCAAATCCTTGTGGAACAAAGAGATCGATAATACGAGTTGAATAAGCAGTGGGCTTAGACTCAAGATTGATTCTCTGATCAGGATAAAGGGGAGTTAAGTTATCAAAGAGAACCGTTGAGCGATGCTTTTCCGGATCCTGGAAGTTGATATGATTAACTTTAAGCAGAGCGAAGTAGCGCTCCCCTTCTTTTGGAGTACGAATCTGACCTTCGATGGTGTCCCCGGTACGAAGACCGAAGCGACGAATCTGGGAAGGAGAGACATAGATATCATCCGCGCCTGGCAGATAGTTATAAGAAGGAGATCTTAAAAATCCGAAACCATCTGGAAGGATTTCAAGCACACCGTCCCCGAAAATTTCTTCATTATCTTTGGCTTTCTTTGTAAGAAGAGCGAAGATCAATTCATGTTTTTTGAGTCCCGCTGCGTTCTCAATTTGGGCCTCTTCGGCCATTTTGGTTAGTTCTTCGATGTCTTTTTCACGCAAGGCGCTCAAGTGCATTTTGACTCCACTGTAATGTTATAAAAGTTTTCTTTTGTACTGATTCATCATGGTTAAGAAAATTTTAGGGATTGTAGTCTCGATAACGAGATTTCGAATATATCTGTTGATTCCTGACTATATTATCCTGAAACCTAAATAAGTCAATTTTTTGTTTTCCCCTACTCATGTCTATAATTTCTTCTATTTAGACTCACAATATCTACGGCAAAAATTTTGGCATGGCTTTATCCGTATTTTTTCCGTACAATCTCCTTATGAGGAAAATCATTCATCTTGATATGGACGCCTTCTTTGCCGCGGTAGAAATGCGGGACAATCCAAAACTGCGAAATGTTCCAATGGCCGTTGGTGGCTCTAGTGACCGAAGAGGTGTACTTTGTACCGCTAACTATCTCGCGCGAAAATTCGGTGTTCGCTCTGCTCTTCCCACTGCCCATGCCTTAAAGCTTTGTCCGCAATTGGTCTTAGTTAAACCTAATATGCAAAAGTATAAACAAGCTTCTATGGAAGTGTTTGAAATCTTCCATGAGTACACCGATCTCGTGGAGCCTATGTCTATGGATGAAGCCTACTTAGATGTGACGGGCTCTCATCGCTGTCATGGATCGGCAACTCTTATTGCACAAGAGATACGAAAACGAATTTTCGAAAAGACCCAGCTCACGGCTTCGGCGGGAATTGCTCCCAATAAACTTCTGGCGAAGATGGCCAGTGACTTCAATAAACCAAATGGTCAGTTTACTGTCTCTCCTCATGAGGTAGATACTTTTATCAAAGATATACCCGTCGAAAAACTTTGGGGGATAGGAAAGGTTACGGCCAAGAAGCTTCATGAAATGGGCATCAGAAAATGCCGGGATCTCCAAATCTATAATCGCAGTGAGATGATTCATCTGTTTGGAAAGTTCGGAGATACTCTTTATGACTTTTGTCGAGGTCATGATGATAGAGAATTAGAACTGGATTATGAAAGAAAGTCAGTTGGAACCGAAGAGACTTTCGACAGAGACATTAAGAGTTTTGATGAAATGAAGATTAATGTTGTAAGACTTATACAGGACTTGCGAAATGATCTTGAACGCTACCAAGACAGGATCATCAAGAACCTGCAGGTTAAAATCAAGTATTACGATTTTAAGCAGACCACCATTGAGAGGCAACTTCCTTTCTCTGAGGAAAGTTTTCTTGAGCTGTTAGAGGAGCGGTGGTGCCAGGATCCCAGAGCTGTTCGACTCCTCGGTGTAGGGGTTAAATTTGAAGATGGCAAATCTGAAGAAAGTAAAAAAGGACAGCTGACCCTTCTGGCCGTCTGAATGGCGGGACAAGTGCCACCTTCCTGTAGTAGTTTTAAGTTATGAACGAATTTCGACTCCCCTCAGATCATCCTTTGCATTTAAAGACTCTCTTAGCGATGGATTTTGGTGAGAAATTTATTGGGATTGCCACTTATTGCGTCAATCGTGATCCCTATCCCACTCCTTATGGCAGAATTGCCAATAAGGGCGAGGCCCTCGTTCTAAAAGAACTAAAACAAATCATCTCAGATGAATGTGTTGACGAGATTATAATTGGACTGCCTTTCTTAACAGATGGAAAAAAGACAACTTCCACGGCCAGGGCCCAGACTTTCGTGGATTTTATCCGCCAGAATATTAATTTGCCTGTGCACGAGCAAGACGAAACCCTTTCCACCTATGAAGCCCAAGAGAGAATGAAAAATTCTCCTCGATATAATTTCCAAGTAGATTTGTCTCAAATTGATGCTGTAGCCGCTAGTGTAATATTAGAAGATTTTATTCGCCGCACGATAGGTAGTTTGCGGTTATAATCTTCTTTCAACTCATTTCGATGGACTTATATATGGTTAAGAAAACGCTGATCTTTACTTTTATCCTTGCTCCACTCATGGCCCTGCTCATGATTGGGACTCATATCGCTTTTATTTTTAATCAGACCTATGATGGACCTGACGTGAGTTTTACCGTTCGCAGCGGTGAGACCTTTGGAAAAGTAAATCAACGTCTTTATGATCAAGAGCTCATTTCAAACACCAGACTCTTTCACTATTACGCCAAATATCTGGGGGTCATGACCAAGCTGCGTGCTGGTGAGTTCACGATTCCTCGTGGCTCGAACATGACCCAAGTGATGGATATTCTCATCAATGGTCAGCCCAATCTTAAGAGTGTCACCATCCCTGAAGGGAAAAATATGTACGAGGTTGCTAAGCTCCTTGAGAGCTCCGGCATAACCAGTGAAGCCAGTTTTTTAGAAGCTGTAAAAAACCCGGACCTCATCACTCTCTTACAAATCAAGGCACCATCTCTAGAAGGTTATCTTTATCCAGAGACCTACAGCTTTGCAGGAAATACGCCCGCTAAGCAGATTGCTAAAACCATGGTCGATCTCTTTCATAAGCGAACGGAAGACTTGGATTTTAGTCATCCATTTCTCAATAAGCATCAAGTCGTAATACTTGCTTCTATGGTGGAAAAAGAAACCGGTGCCAAGGTCGAGAGACCCGCTATCGCGGGAGTTTTTACTAATCGATTAAAGAAGCGCATGAGACTTGAATCGGACCCCACCACTATTTATGGAATTTGGGAGAGATACAAAGGTAATATCAGAAAGAAAGATCTCCTTGAACTTACTCCTTACAATACCTATAAGATACCTGCCTTGCCAGCGGGCCCCATCTCTAATCCTAGCCTGGCCGCCATTAAAGCGGTCCTAGATCCGGAAGAGCATCAGTTTCTATTTTTTGTGAGTAAGAATGACGGAACTCATGTCTTTACCAAAAACTATAAAGATCATCTTCAGGCAGTAAAAGACTATCAAATCAATTCAAAAGCGAGAGAAGGAAAGAGCTGGCGGGATTTAAAGCAAGATTAAAGACAGGCTTCTGAAACACCATCAAAGGTTTGATTAATATCATCGTTGTTCCAGAGGAAAACCCTGGAATAGCCGTAATTATTAAGGCTCTTAGGAGAGAACTGCATATAATGCTTTTTTTCTCCGTTCTCTACTTCCTTAGCTTGCATATGCCCCAAACCATTCATGACTTTTTGAAAGGTAATTTTGGGTAGATAAGTAGGAAAACTAAAAACACTTCTCGCTATATTGAGATTTGAAATCCAACTGGAAACATTTTTAAAGCATTTTGGATAATATTGGATAATTTCAGCATCACCAACTGCAGAGAGCTTAACCCCCACGTTGAAGTATTGATTCTTTTGAGAAAGGCGTTCTTCTAAACTTGATCTCAAAGTTTCAAGTACTCCTTCCATATTAAGCATATTAGCTCTCAGACTATCAATGTTTTGATAATTTAATTCTTTGGTGCATTCTCTTTCATTTAATACATCTGTGTTATAAAGCAGAGGGGCGCAGGCGAAATTTGTTGCATGAAACAAAGGTCTTAATGGCTCAGAAAGAAGTCCCGTTGACTCAATATAGGTCCTAAGCTTTGAATTCATTTGTTGAGAAACCATCCCACGAACTCTTCCTCTCCCATCTACAATAGGAGCTCCATTATGGCCGGATTTTAGATCACAACCAGCAAACATCATGTTAGGAGAAGAGACATCTGAGGCAAGAGGATTAACATAACTCTTATGAACGGCTTCACAATCAAGCTTTCTAATAAAAGCTGTATGCTTATCAACTTGCTCGATCGCCCAACTGGTATAGACGGCACTATCTTCAAATCCATCACGACTAAATGGCAGGGCCCTTCTGAAAAGAATTGGCTCTTGTAATTCCAGAAAACTCACATCATCCCGCCACAGGGAAGGATCGCTTGAATTCAATTGGGAGACTTGCAGCACTTTCTTGCAACCAACTCTAAAAGTAGAGCGGTTGAAGCTATTGGGAAGATAGAAGAAAACATCCTGGCTGCAGTCTTGATTGCTTAGTCTCAGGATATTTGTCAGGCAACTGGTGCTGGTAGCGATAATATTGGAATCGGCCAGGAAACCAGTACAAATACGAAGTTCCGATCCATGAACGACTGCCACTTTCGCAATATAGTTAGGACAGAACTTACCTTGCTCGCAAATAAGTTCTTGCTTTTGAAGCAAGAGCTCCACCTCTGATGTCATTGGAGGAGCTGAGAAATCCAGGCTTGTCCCGGAACTCTTTTGCCCCTCTTTTTTTCCGCAACTTATCACAGTGATAAGTAAGACACCCAAGAGTGAATAAGAAATAAGCGGGAAAGTTTTTTTCAGCATTAGTAGTCTGCTCCAGACTTTCTAATGTGAACCATTGGACGTGACTCTTCAGCATTCATGTATGAAGAAAGCACCTTAACAAACAAAACTTCATGGTCCCCTGGAGAAGATGCCGAGATCATCTGACATTCAATGGCAGACTTGGCCTGCTTTAAGATGACTCCTCCATTTTCTCCCATTTCATGGGCCAACTCATTAAAGGGATTATTGGCCGGGTCATAGCCTTTCCAAAAGTGCTTTAAGAATGTTTTATCGTGATCTCCCACCACATTGATGGCAAAAGGCTTACCTGACTTAATCATATCGTAAGCTGGGCGGCCGGGTTTGATGGCCACGGCTAAAATTAAGGGCTCAAAAGAGACTTGCTGAATCCAGCTGGCCAGATAGCCATCGGTCATTCCAGTAGCCGAATCATTAACGGCAACAATAAAGAGTCCAGAAGGGATATGTCCAACAGCAATTGCTTTATCGCTCAGCAGCATAAATCCTCGTTTTTAAAAGGCCCTAGAGTTAAACCTTAGCTATCTCCAACAACCTTTGTCAATTTTAAGCATAATCTTGGCCTAATAATGACAGTCTCATTTGAATTTATAGTAAAATCTTGCCGATAAGAATGGTCACTTGAGCGTACCCACCGAAGCCCGTAGAATAGAGAGGTGGGTTTTAATAGGGTTTGCCATACCTTAGACCCTTACGAGGAGGATCCTGTGGATAAAAAGAAATTAGAGCACTTCAAAGAACTGCTCCTCAAGCAAAGACAGCAAATTATCAATGTTGGATTACTCAATAAATCTGACGACTTACATGTCGCCAGCGAGGATCTTCCCGATGAAACTGACTTGGCGAGCTCCCTGATCCAGCAGCAATTAAACTGCACTATCCGTGACCGTGAGTATGCCAAGCTTAGGAAGATTGACCTGGCCTTGGAAAGAATCGAGGACGGAACCTACGGGCACTGTGAGGAATGTGAGGAAGAGATCAGCATGAAGCGTTTGGAAAACCAGCCGTGGGCCGATCTTTGCATCCAACATGCGGAAGAAAGAGAAAGAGAGCAATCTCAGATCTACCGACAAGCTTAAACAATCTTTGTTCAAAGGCCCCATTTGGGGCCTTTTTTTTTGTCTGCTTTCTGTATCGTCAAAATAGTAGACACCCCTAGCCTTCCTCGACACCCTGAATCCTTTAAGTTCTTGAATCCCCATGCCTTACTCTGGCAAGCAGCTTGCTGTATAGATTACAAGGAATCCAAGAGTTTCATCTGTTCGAATTAAACTTGTGGTAAGGATATGGGAATGAAAAAGGCTCTTCAAACTGTACTCTCTCTAGCTCTAAGCTTACACCTTTCTGTAAGTTTTGCGGCTTCGACTATGGTTTATGGACCAGAGCTTCTCGTTTCCCGTTTCGCTAGCTGGGGAATCGATCCTGATAAAAATCTTGCCAGCATTAATCTTCAGGATTCTTGGAAGAAATTTAAAAAGAACAAAGAAGTTATCGTTGCCGTTATCGATACTGGCATTCAGGGCGACCATGCTTTTCTAGCTGAGAACATCTATGTAGTCGGCGGAAAGAAGTCTAACTCTAACTACGGAGTGGATTTTTCTAACGGTAAGCAGACAAATTCTCCTATCGATCAGCACGGCCATGGAACTCATGTTGCAGGTATCGTTAAGTCGGTTTTCCCTGAAGTAAAGATTCTTGCTCTTAAGTATTACAATCCAAAAGCTTCTGGCCAGGCCAACCTAGATGCTACCATCAAGGCCCTTCAGTATGCTGTTGATAACAATGTTGATGTTATCAACTATTCTGGTGGTGGTCCTGAAGCCTCTGTTGAAGAGCTTCGTGTTCTTAAAGAAGCAGAGAAGAAAGGTATACTGGTTATTGCTGCTGCCGGTAATGAGCGCTCTAACATCGATGATAAGCGCCATGCTTACTACCCGGCTTCTTACGGTCTCTCTAATATCATTACCGTTGGTGCTCATGATGATAACTTAGCTATCATTCCTTCATCTAACTACGGTAAGAATTCTGTTGATATCGCGGCACCTGGTCATCGCATCCGTTCGGCCATTCCTGGTAATGCAACTGCTTATATGACTGGTACAAGTCAAGCAACTGCCTTTGTTTCTGGTGTGGCCGCTATGATTAAATCAAAGTATCCAAACATGAAGTATGATCAAGTGAAGAACATCATTCTAAGTTCTTCATTAAAAGTGAAGACATTTGAAGGTAAGATTTTAGGTGCTGGTAAGCTTGATGCTGGTCGCGCCATTGATCTTGCTGATAGTGTTAATCAGAAACTTAACACTGTACCTGCTCGTTCTGTAGCAAACCGCTAATATTTCACATACAATGATGAGATGAAATCGACTCTCCTCTCCGCCCTTTTATGCTTTGCGGCCGGTGGCCTCTATGCCCTTTGTTATCCTTCTTTTCTTGGGAATGGATGGTTTCCTCTCTTGTTTATCTCTCTACCTCTTTTCCTATGGAACTTAGAAAATAGTGAAAATCTCAAACAATCTCTGCTCTTTATTTTATGCTATAATCTGGGTCTGAATGTAGTCGGCTACTATTGGATCCCCCATACCATTCGCGAATTTGGTGGTTTGCCTTACGCAGCCTCTATCATTACAGGGGTCTTCTTCTCCTTTATTCTCCAGCCTCATTGGTGGCTCTATGCTCTCTGGAGAAAATTTAAGCCTGCTTGGCAATGGGAGAGAGAATGCGGGGTTCTCATTACCGCTTTTATCATTACTTTTTTAGAAAGATACATTCCTCAGCAGTTTCCTTCTTATGCTGGAAGCCCCTGGCTGCATTTAAAACCTTTTCTTGGTCTTACTCCCTATCTCGGGGTTGTCGTCTTTAGCTTTATGACCTATTGGGTATGTCTTGAGGCCATTACTCAATTAACAGCCAGGAAATTCCGCTCTCAAGTCTGGATTGTCTTTACTGCATTTATTCTCATCAATACTCTCTTTCCATTGGAAAACCCCGAGAAGATAAAGGATTTGCCGATCCGTATGGTTCAGGCCAATGTCGGTAACTTTATGAAGGTTTCCAGTGAGAAGGGTGAAAAAGACTCTTATGAAGCCATCATAAAAAAATACTATCGACTCTCAACTGAGGGCGAGGAGAAGCCGGATCTCATTATTTGGCCGGAGACTGCTTATCCCAATACATTTTTTGGAAATTACACCAGACTTGACCAAGTTTTTAGAAACATCATGTTGGAAAAAGATTCCGAGATGCTGATCGGAGGGTATGACCAGAACCGATCGACTTCACCCTTTGATCTTTATGAAACGGTTTACAACTCTTCACTTCTGTTGAGCGAAGGCAGAGTTAAAACTAGCTATCACAAAAATATACTCATCCCATTTGGTGAGACCCTCCCTTTTGGCCCACTCAATCATCAAATAGTGGCCTTCCTCCCGGGAGTTTCTCTCTTTGCGTTAGGAGATGGGACTCCACTTATGGAGACCAGAGAAAAATTCAGATTCGTTACCCCCATCTGTTACGAAATTTTAGATTCTAATTTTTTAAGAGGTCTTCTCAATCAGTGGAGAGATAATCATTTTATCGTGAATCACACCAATGATTCCTGGTACGGAAAGACAGCTGAGCCCTATCAGCATCTTTTTTTAAGTAAGTGGCGAGCTCTTGAATTTAGACTTCCTATCATCCGCAGTACCAATACCGGAATTTCTTCCGTTATCTATCCTGATGGTTCTGAATCAAAACGTTTAGAAATTTGGGAAGAAGGTTATCTTGATATTAATATCCCGATATCAGATCCTCAGAATACCCTTTACCAGCTTTATGGAGTCTATCCCATGTTGGGAAGCTTCCTTTTACTTCTATTGATTACTTGGTTGCGAGAGAGGAATGAAAACCAGCTTTAAAGAGATCATGTAAGCGAAGAACCCCTTTAAAATGACCGTCTTCAACCACAGGAACAACTGAAATTTGCTTCTTAGGGTTTTCCATCAATTTAAGGGCTTCAAAAGCAAGGGTTTGAGGGGTTAAGCAGACAGGCCTAGGAGTCATGAGAGATTTCACGGGAGTCTTGATTGCATCCGGACTATTAGCAAAGGCCCTGCGAATATCACCCTCTACTAAGATTCCTTTTAAGACATTATTTTCTATCACAGCACACATTCCAACTGGTTTTTGAGTCATGGCCAAAATAGCATCCTGAAGGGTCGCACTTTCATCTACAGATGGGCAATCAGGCATTGAAATCATCAGACGATCTACGGTTAAAGAGAGAGATTTTCCTAAAAGTCCTGCTGGATGGTTCACGGCGAACTTTTCTTTAGAAACTCCCATCACATTTTCGTAGAGAACGGCCATTGCATCTCCTAAGGCAAGAGCAACGGTGGTGCTAGTAGTAGGGGCAAGATCATTGATACAAGCTTCTTTTTCTACAGAAGCATCTATGATGATTCCGGACTTTTGAGCAATCGGTGAATTAACGTTCCCAACTAGGGCAATGATTCTTTCCTTAGGGACGAGAACATAAGGAAGCATATTCAAAAGTTCCTCTGTGGTACCAGATTTACTTAAAAGCACAATGGCATCGGATTTAGTTACTCTCCCTAAATCTCCATGCATGGCCTCGGTTGGATGAAGAAAGAAAGAAGGCAGTCCAAGTGAAGAAAAAGTTGCGGCTATCTTTTGAGCGATAAGTCCTGACTTTCCCACGCCTGAGATAATTAGGCTTCCTCCAGTATGCGCCAGGAGTTCAAAAAGTGTCACAAGCTTCAGTGCTTCAACTTCAGTAAATCTAGAAGCGGCCAATTCAAGGGCGCGGGCCTCAGTGAGTAGTACTTGGGTAAAGGTGTTCTTGTGATCCATAAGTGTCCAGCCTTTCTTTTTATTTGATTCATTGATAACATAAAATTCATGAAATTTTATCCAATATTCGTCATGCTACTCTTTTTAAGTTCATGTGCTAGTTACGAGAAATTTCGTCAAATTACAGAAGAATTTGAAATTCCCTCCAAAGTCTATAAAGCTGATTTCAATCAAACCTGGCAAGCAGTCATTCAGGTTATGAGAAAGTATGATATCGCGCAACAAAACCAGGAAGCTGGATTTATTAAAACGCGCTGGATGGATAATACTCTTGAGACAAATTTTGCAGATTCCTTTGGTTCATCAGATGCAGTGAAGGCAGCAAAATATAAGCTCATTGTGAATGTAGTTAAAGGCTTCCGCGCCTCGAGAGAAGTGACCAAGGTCACCATCTATAAAAGGCAACTTGTGGAACAGGATTTCCTGCAAGGTTGGAAGGAAGTCACCACCGATGGAACCTCAGAAAAGACCCTTCTCTATCGAATTGAAAGACTGGTCGCCATCGACAATAAGTTAAAAGAAATAGATCGCGCCCGCGAGCAGGAACAGCTTCAGAATACTGGTTTTTAAAGACTCTTTGTTTGCTCAATGAGAGCTGTCTGCGACCAGAACTTTCTTCTTCCATCGGTTGAATCAGGAGATGTTTTTCCCGTGATCTTTTCCAATGAATAATCAAGATCTTCAATTAGGTCCTGGTATTTTGGTTTTTGAATAAGTTGAGCCATCGGTTTTGCGGCTTTTTCAAACTTTAGATCACCAAGAGTTCGTATGATATTTCTAACAATAGAAGTTCGTTTACGTTTTCCCACATCCCCACTGTAATTGGAGTCATCATACATCATGCGCCAAACATTAGGACTCAAAGCATCGATCTTCATTTGAGAGATGTTATCTAGGGCCTGAACTCTGACAATAAGTGAAGGATCAGTCAGTGCCTTGGCATAAACGGCATGATATTCATTCTGCTTTAAACCCAGAAGTGCCTTTAAAGAAGCAACTCTCATCATCCAGTGAGGATGATCAGAGAATTTAGCAATAAAGGGAGCGGATTTCTTTCCCATCACTTGGGCCAGAAGCATAGTTGCTTGCCAGCGATTCTGTTCAGGATATTTCCCCTCTTTCATGACTTTGATTAAGGTAGGAACTGCTTTTTCACGTTGCTTAAGAGTCGTTCTTTTAAGCATTTCTGCTAGACCTGGAGTCTTGGGATTCATTCCGAACATCTTTTCCAGACGCTCTAAGGAAATGGGATCTTCTTTATTGAGGAGTCTTTTCCCTTGAGGATTTTTCAATAGCTCAATAGATCTCTTCTCACTGACTGCACCTATAGCAAAGGTTGTTAATCCCAATAGGCAGAGACCAAAGGCTAATTTCATTTTTACCCCAACATTTTTTCGAACTCTGAAAGAAGATCTTCAGGAGTTCTTTCTGAGTTTGCTTTATCTTCTTCGCTTTCTTCACTTGATCCATTCATCGCTGCCATCATTTCTTGTTCAGAAGTATCCTCTTCTGATTCAGACGGAGCAGGCTCATCTAATTCTTGAGAAGCATTTAAAAACTCCTCAATCACTTGAGCTTCATCGCTATTTTCTGAAGAACTATCCTGTGAAGAGCTACCCATATCCTGAAGGAGATCAGAGAGATCTGCGGCTGGAGCCGACTTCGTTGCTACTGCTGGGGCCTGAGCTTTAGCGGCTTCAGGGACTAATGGGCCATCTTTAAGCCCAAGGGATTTCTTAAGTTGTTCGTTTTCTTGCTGAAGTCGTTTAAGATTGGCCAGATCATCAGAGATGATTTCAAATTCTTTGAGCCTGTCTCTTATTTCGTCTCTTTCTTTAGACACCATCACTAATTCAGATTTTAAGGATTCATCAGCAGCACCACCGCTACCAGCACTTGCTCTGGCTTCCGCCAATAAGGCTTCCAGTTCTTTTATTCTGGATTCAGCATTTGATAAGTTCCTCATTGCCTCGGTCAATTTCCCTTCAACTTCTCTTTGTGCGTTCTGCGATGAAGACAGTTGGGCCTCGAGAGCAGCAATCTGAGCTTTCTTTTGATTGAGCTCTTCCATCAAAGCCGTTGAGGGAGCACCGTTAACCGCAAGAGAATCCCCCCCAGTCAGATTATGCAATGGCATGACCGACGGAACTCCATTTACTTCTAGGCCACCTCCTCTAAAGAGAGACGACTTCAAAGCCGTAGAGTTTTGAATGATTGAATCAAGATAGCTTTTCACAACATTGGCCGGAATAGCGTGCTTTAAGTTGTGATATTTTCTTCTATTGGAAAACCAAAGCCACAGAAAGAGTGTCGATAGAATGACCAAAAATCCAAACTGGATGACCAGAAGTTCTGGGCCAAACTTATCTAAATAATTTATAAGAGAATCCAAGACAACCCCTCCATGGATCATGATCTTGTCAGGCAGGCATACTGCTATTCATCTATTATCTAAGCCATAGGAATTCTTGTCAAAGTAAAGAAAAAATTACTTGTTTAGGATCGTTTTAAGCGGGTTATAAAGAGCAGGATGAGAGACTAAAACCGACGGACAGAAAGGGTGGTACTTTCCTCCAGTAATATTTGATATTTTAACTCCGGCTTCCTGACAGATGAGTCCTGCTGCTGCCATATCCCAGGGTTGGAGCTTATATTCCCAATAAGCATCGAGCATTCCTGCTGCCACATAGCTCATCTCTAAGGCAGCACTTCCCAAACGACGCATGGCCCGGACTTCGGGAAAGCTTTTTAGTAAGTCTTTTTCCACTCTTTTACCTGCCAGATTGGCCGACAAAAGCGCTTCCTTAAAGACCTTCTTCTTATTGTTGTTTTTAAGTCGAATTTTTATCTGCCGATCCCCAATGAGTCTAATCATAAAGGCTCCCTTGCCTTTGATGGCATAAAAAAGCTCGCAGTTCACGGGATTAAAGACCACTCCCACCACGGTTTCCTTGCCTTTATTTAAGGCGAGGCTCACGGCGAAGAAAGGTACTTTATTATAGAAGTTATTGGTCCCATCCAGGGGATCAATCAACCAAAGGTAATCTTCTCCCTTCACCCCTTCCATCTTCAATTCGCGGGCGAAGGAATCTTCTTCAGACAGAATCTTATGGTCAGGATAGTGCTGCTTTATTTTATTCATGACAAAGGCTTCCGAAAGAAGATCTGCTTCGGTGGCCAGACCGTGCTTACCCTTATCAAGAATCTTCAGTGGTTTTTTATAGGAATCCACAAGATGAGAATTAAGGATATCTCCGCATTCAAAAGCCCACTCCATCATTTGTTGAAGGACTTTATTAAGTTGAACTGTCTTCGTTTTTGTTTTTTTCATCTATTAACTGCTCAAGGGTTAAGTATTCATCTTCCGTTAATTTTTCAACTGGTACAGTATAAGACTCCTCGAGCCATTGCCCTAAATCAATCAAGCGGCAACGTTCTGAGCAGAATGGTCTAAACTCCGAAGAGTAGTATTCAAACTTCTTTTTACATTGGGGGCAATTTACTTCTAACTTTTTTTTCATGCCAGAGTTCTATCCCTTAAAAGTTCAAATTTTCGTAGAAAATCTTGATCAAAATTTATTTCATGATCATCGACCCTATCAACTAAAAAAGGGCCTCGAACGGAATTCGTACCAAAAACTCCATCGGCTTTATATAACTGATCAAGTGTGGTCTCGGTTTCTAAAACTTCATCAAAGATATCTGGGGCCATCTCGAGTACCTTCCGACGCATAATCCCTTCAAGCACATTTGGGCCCACCGGGGGAGTATAAAGTTTATTGTGCCGGACTACAAAAATATTGGCCACAGACGAAGAGAGAATTGTGTCAGAAGACGAGGTAAATAAGAGATCATCATCCCCAGGCCGAAGAAAGACCTTCTGTGCTAGAATGACTTCCAGATAATTTCCTGCTTTAAGATAACTTGGCCACCAATGAGGTCTGGGAATGGCGCTGGTGGTTCTTAGTTTTAGAGTCTTTCCCTTAGTCCTTTGAGAATCATAGGGCAGGGCCGATACATGAATTTTTAAATCGGTAACCGAGGCAAGTCCAAGTCTACGAAGTCCCCTTGCCTGCTCTCGATAAATAGTAATTCTCAGAACCTTATCTCCGTCCTCTTGTGACCATCTGCTCTCTAAGCGATTCTTGAGGAGTGCCAACCAATCGTCACCATCAGTAAAAGGCCCATAGACATACTCAACCCCACGACTTAAACGTTCAAAATGATATTCCCAATCAAGAAAGGATCCAGCATTCATGCGTGCCGTAGTGAAAACTGACTCACCATACATAAAGGCCCTATTCCGACTTTCACTCATCCCTACTCCCTATAACAGTTGGCTACCCTTTAGTGATCATGATAGCTTTGATCAGGAGTTTCAAACTAGTAATTTTTATGATGCGGATAACCATCATAGGTTTTGGAAATCAAGCTAAGTCCTGGTCCCAAAACCTTAAAGATTCATTGTTCCCAGTTAAAGTCGCTCTTAGGGCCGACAGCGCATCTTTTGAATCTGCAGTTAACGCTGGTTTTGATACGACTGAAATCGGTACAGAAGATTTTTATTCTGGTGAAGCCTTCGCTTTACTTACTCCAGATCACACTCATCATGACTTTATGATTACTCACGGTCATCTTATTCGTGAAGGAAGTGTGATCATTTATGCTCATGGATATTCACTCTTAAAGCATGAATTCCAAATACATTTTCCTCATCTTAGACATGTTCTCCTTGCCCCTAAATCCATTGGCTCTGAATTAAGAAAGCAATATGAGATTAAAGGTAAATTAGGAGCTGTATATTCTTTGGAGCATTTAACTGGAAATACCGATCCTGTTAAGAATTGGCTTTTTGAGCTCTCAAAGGCCTTAGGAATCAACCTTGGTCCGTATCCAACGACATTTAAAAGAGAAACTCAGGCAGATCTCTACTCTGAGCAAGGTCTTCTCTGCTCCTTAATTCCCTATGTGGCCAAAGAGATGTTCTCCCACTTAGTGGAAGCAGGTACAGAGCCTGAGCTTGCCTACTTTGAATGCTGGCATGAACTTAAACTTATCGTAAATGCGATGGTGGATAAAGGACCTCAGGGCTTTTTTGATTTGATCAGTCCAAACGCTCTGATTGGATCAGAAAAAGGTTATGAACGATTGATGACACCAGCCTTTCAATCTAATTTAAAAAGTCTTCTCACTGAAATTCAAGAAGGCTCTTTTGATGAACAAATTGAAAACAGTGATGTAGAGACTCTCAGAAAAAAAATTCGCTCACGCTGGAGTGAGGATCCACTTAATAAGACCTTTCAAAAGATTTCTCAGGAAAATAAATGAAAAAACATAATGTTAGAGATATTCGCAAGGCCAAGGGCAAAGTGCTTCAGGTTCTGACTTGTTATGATTTTCAGACAGCTCAAATGCTCAATGAATCTGAATTAGATATGATCCTGGTAGGTGACAGCGTCGGCAATGTGATCTTGGGTTATGAAACAACGGTTGAAGTTACACTGGCAGAGATGATTATTTTTGGCAAGGCCGTAAGGCGTGGGGCACCAGATAAATTTTTAATTGTTGATCTTCCCTTTGGCAGCTACTCATCGGTGGGCCAAGGCCTTCAGTCAGCAACTAAGCTCTTTCAAGATACGAGAGCGGAAGCCGTAAAACTTGAGGGTGCATTTCCTTATCAGTTGAAACTTATTGAGCGCCTGACTCAGACAGGTATTGCAGTCATGGGACATATTGGTCTTACTCCTCAATCGGTTCATCAACTTGGTGGCTATTACACTCATGGAAAAAATGAGACATCGGCCGAGAGACTTATTAATGAAGCGCGAGCACTGGAAAAAGCTGGCGTCTTCGCCATTGTTTTGGAGATGGTAGATGAAGCAGTCGCGAAAAGAATTACAAAAGAATTAAGTATTCCAACAATTGGTATTGGGGCCGGGAAGGACACCGATGGTCAGGTCCTCGTCATCAATGATCTCTTGAAAATGGGCCCTAAAACTCCTCCTAAATTTTGTGAACCTATCGCAGATCTCTACGAATTGAAAAAAGATCTTATTCAATTCTATCTTCAAGGGAAGAGGGACTAATGCAGGGATTGATCACCTTAGACTTTGGAAATTCTCATCCTCATGCTGGCCTTTTTCATAAAATGCAGAATACTTGGCAATTAATTAAAGTCGTTCCTTGGAAAGAAATTAGTCTCTATTTAGATCAACTCGGGATGACTCCTAATAATACCTCAATGGTTCTGTGTGAAGTGAAGCCTCGTGAAGATGAACTCCTTCCACTTATTCATCAGGGCTTTCTTTTAACGCGAGTAAAGGATTATTGGAAGGGATCAAGATTTGCAGGAATGCCTGTTCATTATGCTTCAAGCCTAGGTGAAGACCGTCTCATTCTGGCCCACTATTGCTATAAAAAGGAAAAAGTTCCCACTCTTATTATTGATGCCGGAACCTATGTAACTATGGATATTGTTAATGAGGCGGGCTTTCAGGGTGGTTATATTCTCCCCGGCAGTGATGCCTATGGATTCTCTTTTCGAGGCGGAGAGCTCTTAAAAGAGGTTGTAGTGGCACCTCAATTTTCAGAGATTTTACCAAAGACCACGGTAGAGGCCATGTCTTGGAGTTATAGCGCTTATCTCTCTTTTGCTCGAGAAATTATATCTAAACATCAGATTTCAAAGGTAATACTGACTGGTGGGAAGTCTTCTCTCTGGAGCCTCAGTCTCTCTGTCCAGGAGCAACCAGATCTGATACACTTGGCCCTTCACCATTGGATGACTACTCAAATTGAGCCATTATGAGATATGTATTAGGCGTTACAGGTTCTATCGCAAGCTTCAAAAGTTATGATGTCGCTAGACTCTTGGTTAAAAATGGCCATCAAGTAAAGGTCGTTTTGACCACTGGTGCCTTGGAATTTATTAAGCCAGAAACTTTTCGTTATCTCGGAGTAGATGAAGTCTATCTTCCTCAGGAAGATTTTGATCCAAAAAGGCTAACGGGGAAATCCACCGTTCTTCATATCGAGCTCGCCAAATGGGCCGATAAACTTATTATTGCCCCATTGAGTTCGAACACACTTTCTCGACTTGCTCTTGGACTGAATAATGATCTCTTGGGTTCGCTTTATCTGGCCCTAGGGAGAAAGCCTGTCCTCTTATTTCCTGCTATGAATACCGAAATGTGGCAGCATCCAAGAGTCCAGGAACATGTTAAGGCACTAAATCAGCTGGATCATGTGGAAGTCATAAGTCCGGTTTCAGGACTTCTTGCTTGCGGAGATGTGGGTGCAGGAAAATTTCCTGATGTCTATGCAGTGGCCGATCTCATAGAAACGATTAATCCCCTTCATACAAAGAAAGAGAAGATACTTATTACCGCCGGTGCCACAGCCGCACCTCTCGATCCCGTTCGCTATATGACTAATCCCTCTAGTGGGAAGATGGGTATTGCCATAGCCAAAGCCTTTCTGGCCCAAGGGTATGAGGTCACGGTGCTAGCAGGTCATCAGTGTAGCAGCGAAATTGATAATCTTCTGGGTCACCCACATTTCCACTTAGTAAAAGCACCTACCACTCGGGATATGAGAAATGCTGCAGTCAGATTCTTTCCAGAAACCAGTCTTTATATTTCTACTGGGGCCATTGCTGATATTGAATTTGATACTGTCAAAAATAAGATGAAAAAAGAATCCATGGGAGAGAGTCTTCCCTTTCACCAAGCTCCAGACATTTTAAAAGAAATCCTTGAGATAAAAAAACCACATCAACGAGTTGTGAGTTTTGCAGCCGAGACAGAAACCACCAGAGATATTTTCATGGAAAAGATGATTCGAAAGCCGGTGGACTTAATGGTAGGCAATAAGGTTTCTAATGGTCTTATTGGTAGTTCTGAAATCATAGGGTTTCAACAAGTCCAGGGTGAGTACTATTTTGTGACATTGGCCCAAATCGATGGTCCTCATAAACTCAAAAAGACAGAAGTCGGTATCAAATTAGTAAAATGGTTTGAGAGTAAATAATGCTAAAGTTAATCGACACCACAAGTGAGCTCCAAGAGTTAAGAAAACAAGAATCTGCTCCAGTGGGATTTGTACCAACCATGGGGAATCTTCACGCAGGTCATATTTCCCTACTAGAAGAAGCGCTTAAAGAATTCAAAACTGTTTACTTCTCTATTTTTGTGAATCCCAAGCAGTTTGGACCTAATGAGGATTTCGCTCGTTATCCAAGAACCCTCAAGGAGGACTTAAATCTCATCGAAAATAGCGTCAAGAAATTTCCCAATTCAAAAGTCATCGTCTACGCTCCTAAAGATCCAGCAGAAGTCTTTCCTGAGATCGGGGGACATACTGTTTCAGTACTCAATTTGACAGGCATCCTGGAAGGAGAAAAAAGACCAGGACATTTTGATGGCGTCACTACAGTAGTTTATAGATTGTTTGAACTTATAAGACCTAAAAGGGCATTTTTTGGGTTAAAGGATTATCAACAATGGGCAGTTATAAAAAAAATGGTCAATGACTTACTTCTTCCTATAGAAATAATCGGAATGCCAATCATTCGAGAAGATTCGGGCCTGGCCCTTTCTAGCCGCAATCAGTACCTCACGTCAGAGCAAAAGAAGATTGCGCTTATACTCTCCCAAAGCTTAAGAGAAATTACCTCTCTCATAAGTGGAAAAAAAGAGAAAATTAAAGAAGCTCAAGCTACCATACAAAAGATTAAAGCAGATCCCCATTGGGATTATCTAGAGATAAGAGATGCCGATACTCTTTCATCGGATTTAACTAAAAGTAACAAAATTACAATACTGGGGGTTTATAAGTTAGGGTCAACTCGACTCCTGGACAACCTACAGACGGAGATTAAATGAATCAAGACGACTACACCCTCCCCTTAGGTCAGAAAGCATCATTGGTATCCCTTGTTTGCGATAAATTTGATAATCACTCAACTGTACTTGAAACCAATAACTCCCTTCGTGAATTAAGAGAACTCTTGAAAACTCTTGGTATCGTTGATGGAGAAGAATATATCCAGAACCGAAAAAATATCGATCCAGCAACCATGCTGGGTGAAGGAAAACTTCAAGAAATTGCAGATGCTGCTCGCGAAGAAGGCTCAAGCCTTCTCGTATTTGATTTTGAACTTACTGCTTCTCAGCTTAGAAATATAAAAGAAATTACTAAGATGGAAGCGGTAGATAGAAATACCGTTATTCTGGAAATCTTTGCTCATCACGCCCGGACTAAAGAAGCTAAGATCCAAATTGAGATCTCACGCCTGCAGTATCTACTTCCACGGCTAACTAGTATGTGGGGACACTTTAGTAAACAGAGAGGTGGTGGGCGTGCAGTTGGTGGAGAGGGTGAGCAGCAGCTCGAGCTTGATAGACGAATGGTGCGGGAGCGAATTGAAAACTATAAGCGCCAGCTAGAAGATGTGCAAAAATCCCGTGAGCAGCAAAAGAAGAAGAGACAGAACCAGGCCGTAACCGCTGCTTTAGTGGGATACACCAATGCTGGTAAATCCTCGCTTATGAATCGACTCTGTAAAGTGAATGTACTGGAAGAGAATAAACTTTTTGCCACACTGGATTCTACCTTCAGAACTCTTAACCCCGATTCTAAACCACCCATGATCATGATTGATACGGTGGGATTTATTTCCAATCTTCCCAATACGCTTATTCAGGGTTTTAAAACCACTCTTGAATCGGCCCTGGAAGCAGACTTATTATTAATCGTCTGTGATATTTCAGATCCTAATTATCAAAAACACCTCAGAGTGACTCAGGAAGTTCTTAAAGAATTGAAGATCGAAGGAAAACAACAAGTTATTGTGTTTAATAAAAAAGATCTATTGAACGATCCGGTACGAGCGCGAATCATCATGCGCAATCATCCTAATTCTTTTTTAGTTTCTTCCTATAATGAAGAAGATATGACGAATTTAAGAGAATACGTCATCAACTACTTTCTCTCTCAACAAGAACACTATGATCTCTTTATTCCGTATGAGGCGGGAGAGGCCCATTCTCGCATTCGAGCGAATGCAAACGTCATTAATACTGTTTCCCATGAGCAGGGAATATTTTATCGCATCAGAATTCCGGATTTTATCTTCCAACAACTTGGACTTTCAAACTATATTCTTGCTCCTGCAGAAGCTAAAGAATGGGAACAAAATCGTCCATCGGTATAAGAAATGCCTTGAAGGAATGTAAAAGTAGAATTAACCTTTTGCACCCGATGAAGAAAACAAGAGTGATTAAAAGTAAGAGCAGTCTTAAGACCCGATGGACCGAGAGTCAGTCGAGACTAAAAGAAAAGAACCTTAACCTGGCCCATCCAGTTGTTAAGGCTTCCTACGTTTGGTCAATTCTCTCGGAACAATTATGTGATGTCTTAGGACCGGAAGTTCACCATCAATGGTTTAAGCAAGTAAAACCCATGGTCATCGCTCACAATGTTCTTATTCTGGAAGTTCCCAATCATTTCTCTTCACAGTGGATTCATACTCACTATCATGAATTGGTAGATGTCTTGCTTTCGGTAATGGATAAAAAATTAACCAGTTATTTCATTTCGCAATCTGAGAGACATCATGCTCCAAAAACCGTTGTAAGGGCCCTCTTAGAAAGCGCCGCTTCTGAAATAAAGCGTCAAGCCGAAGACTAGTAAAGCTAGAAGTAATCCCACTGTAATGATAAAGTTATCTCTGTTCATATTTAAAAAGTATCATAAATTACCAAAAGGTATGCGATACTTTTCAGCATTCAATTGAAAAAGGTGCCCCTATGTCAGCTTTGATTGTAACTGCTAAAATCAATAAGCTAGTAGCTCATCCCGATGCTAAGAAGCTCAAACTTTGCACAGTCTTCGACGGTAAAGAAGAGCATCAAATTGTTTGTGGAGCGGCCAATGCCCGGGAAGGTATGATCACCGTTCTGGCCAAGACCGGGGCCACTCTCTCTAACGGAATGAAAATTGAGAAAGCTAATCTTCGTGGAATTGATTCCTTTGGCATGCTTTGCTCGGCCAAGGAATTGGGCTTAGTAGACGAAGGTGGGATCGTGGATCTTCCACCAGATACTAAATTAGGGGAAGATTTTAATAATTTTTCACCAGAACTATTCTCTTCTATTCCTTGGTTCTCTTTTGAGGAAAAAGAGGCCTTATGGCAGAAAAAGAACTCCAAGGATATTACCGTGACCAGAGATGGCAGTCTTCCAGAGAATAAAGATCAGTACGTCTTACTCTCTAAAACTTACTGGAAAGATGGTGAATACCTTCACCGCCATTTTCTCTAGGCCTTAAGAATTTCTTTTAGTAAGTCGGGAATTTTAAAAGGATCAATAGTGCGGTCGAGTTCGCCAAGCTTCTTTTGAATGAAATCCAGTTCAGAAGTGGGGTCTATCAGGATAACGGGAATATCCAAAAATTGTTTGGTTTCTTCATACTGCCTCTTCAGAGCTTCCACATCTTTAAGGCCCGTTTTACTATCCAGAACGATAACCTCGGGTCTTAAATCTTCGATTAAATATCCAAAATCAGAAACATTCGAGATGGTATAGATCTTTAAATCTCTTTTATTAAAGACTTTTTCAATCAAACCTGTGGCAAAAGTATTTTCATCTATCCAGAGAACCAGACCCATGACTCTTCATCCTTTGACAACTGTACCCGTGATAACTACCATCTCGCTATGGAAAAAGAAAAGCTCAAAATCCAGGTACTGGACGTACAAACCGACCAGATTCTCTTCGAATGCCCTATTGGGGATTCTGAGAAGGCCTATGAGTATGCGGCCCAAATGGAAGAAATGGGCCTGGATGTAAAGGTACAGAGTCCTACCCTTTCCCAAACCCTGACCTCTTCTCTAGGATTATCTAGAGAAGAAATTGCTGAGTATGAGAGAAGTATGGAAGAAGAGATTGAGCATCATGATGGCTCTTGCTGCTTTGAAAAATCAGATAAAGACATCCACTAGAACTTTTTTCCATAGTGAAGAAAAACCGACCTTGGCATGACACTATATCCGTAAACCTCTTCATAATTTCGATCAAATACATTCTTAACTAATATTCCATAAGAAGAAGAACCCATTTCAATACGGCCACCCAATTCTACTGTTTCAAACTCATTAAGCTTTACGAAATTTCCGTTGTCTGAAATATCCGTGCGCTCTGAGAAGAATTGAATATTTGAATAGAATTCAAGTGCTTCTAAGGCAAAATAAGCGAGCTTGAGATTATATTGTCGGTTTGGTCTTCTAAGGATCTCTCCATCTGTATTACGAAAACTTTGATGGGTAAGACTTGGTCTTACTCGGAAGCTTCCTAAAGTACCATCAAGAGCAAACTCAATCCCTTCCGAGATAAAGTCATTCTGATTTCTAAAGCCCTGATTGGTAAAGGTAATAAGATTTGCGAGATTGTTTCTGAAAACCGAGGCCTCAATACTCAGTGTTTCTAATGAATATGACCACTTCCCAACCCAAGAATGATTTCTTTCTGGAACAAGGTCCTTGTATCCGATCTGCTGCCCAAAGAGATCTGGCCCGTACAGCTGATAAAGCGAAGGGGCCTTATATCCCTGAGAGTATTGCAAAGAGAGGGCCTGTGAAGCAAAGGAGTATTCAACACCGGCTGAACCTGTTTGAAAACCTCCATAGCGACTGTGATTCTCAAGCCGCATACCCATTTGGAATTTCAAAGAATCTTTTTTGATAGCACTTTGAATAAAGGTGGAAAAGAGATTTGCCTCTTTTTCAAGAGAGCTATCAAGATACTCTTCCTGCTCATGACCAAGTCCCAAAAGAAACTGATAATGTTTATTTTCCTTAATATATGTGAGTTCATTTTGCACGAGGTTACTCTCATAGGAATTTCTACCACTGGCCTCAGTTTTAATCTCTCTTTGATGACGAGAAAGACCATTTCTCAGTGTAACTGCAGAATTGGAGCTTAATTCATGATTGGTTTTTTGTTGAATAAGATACTGATCACTGCGAGCTGCATCCTGCGAATTATCTTCATTCACTCCATCGAGCTCATTATTTCCTCTCAAAAACGAGATGAGAAAATCGCTTTCCCAACTCTTTGCCCAGCGATGTCGTGAAGAAGAAGTAAGCTGAGTAATATGCGCACCATCTCTCTCCTTCGCTCCATATCTTTTTTGATTCAAGCGCGAAATCCCATCGGTTCTCAAAGAACTCCAAGTAAGGGATCCTTGATGCTCATCTCCTTTCTTCCAATCTTTTGAGAGAGAAGAATCAAGAGTGCCAAAACTTCCTGCATTGATACTCAGCCTGGTTTCAGGAGCATTTTCTCCTTTTCTTGACTTCATATCAATTAATCCCCCCATCGCATCTGAGCCGAATAAGACGGCCTGGGGCCCCTTATAGAGGGTGACTTCCTTCAGAAAGGGAGTCATGAGAAAGGCAGAATCAAACTGGCGATCGGTATTGGAAGGATCATTAATTTTAAGACTATCGATAGTAAAAGATACGTGGCGAGCTTCAGTACCCCGGATGAAATAAGATACTCTACTTCCCGGTCCTCCATTCTGACTCGAGATAACTCCACTCACGTCATCCAATGACTCTGATAAGAGCGCTGAATTTTGTCTTTCAAAGCTTTGAGGATTAAGTTTTTCCGAACTACCCAAATGAAAATCGGATAAGTCTTTTTCTGCTGTAACTTCGATAGCATCAAGGACTTCATCAGAATGAGCAGGAAGTGAAAAACCAAGCAGGAATAACAAGAAACAGATTACCGACATTTTTTCCTCCCCGGGAATGTCTGCTCCATCTTGCTCGTATCTGACTTCCTCATATGAGGTTACAGTTGCGGGACAGTGCTGGATTCTCACCAGCTTCCGAGATCAAGATGTGTGGATCTAAAGTATGAGAGAATCAAAAAGGTGTCACGTACCTCATAT
>DFXX01000121.1 GCA_002381765.1 Bacteriovoracaceae bacterium UBA4097
ATCGTCAGCACCGTAAACGAGCCCAAAGCGGTGAGATCTACTGCCATGCCATTTAAAGTACTGTCTCTTAATGAGGCCACAAAGGTAATAACTTTGGCATCTGCCATATTGATAGTTTCTTCTTCATACATCTCAGAAGTTAGCTCCAGGAAGAGTCCAATGAGGGCAAAAGCAGAGGCAAGAGAAAGCAGAAAGATTTTTCTGTCTAAGAGGTGGCCAAGAAGGGGGAAATAATCATTCTTCGTTCTCAGAAGTTTCATAAGAAGACAGTAACAAAAGATGATGACTAATGATTCTCACTTCGCATAATTTTAATCATGAATTCAAATGAGCTGCAAATTACAGAAATCGTCATGGGTGAAGGCAAAGCTGCTGTTAAAGGGGCCTTGCTAATTGTTCAGTATGTGGGATTTCTAGAAGACGGCACTAAGTTTGACTCTTCCTATGATCGAGGTAGACCTTTTGAATTTGTAATAGGGACTGGTCGCGTTATCAAAGGTTGGGACCAGGGCGTCATGGGAATGCGAGTAGGTGGTAAACGTAAACTCTTTGTTCCTTCTCATTTAGCCTACGGAGAAAGACAAATCGGCCAGTTCATCAGGCCCCACTCTAACCTTCTTTTCGAGGTTGAACTTTTAGAAGTTCGTACCCGCGATTAAAATCGGCTGACCGCATTATCTTAGTAAATTCCACCAAATCGCATTTTTTCCTAAATTCATACAGTGCCACTATGCAACTGCTAAGAAAGCAGGCTATTGAGCAGCTACCAAATTTTTAGGGAGGGTAGTGTGAGAAATATTTTCTTAGCAGGTCTTTGTTTTCTTAGTATTTCATGGGCCTTTGCGGGCATCAATAGAGAATGGCGTGATTTTTCTAGCCCTAACATCATGAGTCCAAACTTCGAGAAAAACTTTGAGAAGCTTCCACTTTACGGCTCACCTGGCAGCACCCAAAAGCTTTGGGCCAATGATTACTGGCCGCGCAGACGGGGAAGTATTAACTACCGTTGGAACTCGACTCGTCCCATTGGTTTTGATTTAAACTCACCTGCTAAGCAGCAAGTTCTGACAATGAGTCAGACTGAAATAGCCGCCCTTGCACCTTCTGAAAAGCTAGATCTTTTAAATGGTAATTATGATTATCCACTAGTGAAAGAAGTCGATGGAAGATCATCTCCTCGTGCTCCAATCTGGCATGGGATCTGTAATGGTTGGTCTCCAGCAGCTATTAATCATAATGAGCCACTTCCTAAGACTTTGGTTAACCCAGACGGCATTTCAGTTCCTTTTGGTTCATCTGATATTAAAGCTCTTATCAGTTACTACTATGCTTTCAAGCATGATGTAGAGACGACTCATCAAATGGGTAAGCGTTGTAACTTCAACTTTGGGCCTAACTGCGATGAAGACCTAAATGCTGGTGCTTTTCATATCGTTCTTACCAATAAGGTGGGGCTTGAGCAGACGAGCTTTGTGGCCGACGTAGAAAGAAGAAGACAAGTTTGGAATCATGCTGTGAATGAATACACAACGACTGTTGTAAGAGCACATTTGCCTGCTGGCAGTGACTCTGCTCCAGGGACAGTGAAGCGAGTTCAAGTTAAGACTGATATGAGCTTTGTTCTTAAGATCGAAAAAAATAGCTGGGAGCCGGTGCTTGGTAAGGCGGAACATGTTAACGAGCTAAGACATTATGAGTATACGCTTGATCTTGATGCTTCTGGGAACATCATTGGTGGAGAGTGGATTTCTGATGCCCGTCCTGACTTCTTGTGGACCATGAAGAAGGCCACGAATTTTACAGGAACCTTTGCTAGGCTTCCTGAACTTTTGAATGATTAATCTCTTAAGGCCCACTTCCGTGGGCCTTTTTTTTTGTCTATGCCTTTTGAAGAAGTCGGGAGAAAATAAAGCTTATCTTGAGACGATAAGGTGAACTAATGATCATTCTGCAATCCAAAAGACTTAACTTCTACAAATTATCCCAAAATACATTTGAAGAACTTTGCCAAATGGAGCTAGATCCTGAGGTCATGAAGTACTACACTTCAAGACCCACAGGAAAGCGTGAGTATGCAGTAAATAGCTTTAATCGGTATATGGAATATATGGATCTGCATCCCAAGCTTGGTGCCTTCATGGCCTTCACAAAGGACTCAGAAGAGTTTGTGGGACTTGGGGTTCTCATGCATCTGGCCCTTGATCCAAATGAAAATCGTTATGAAGTCGGGTACCGCTTGCCCACAAAAAACTGGGGGAAAGGTTTTGCGACAGAAATAGCAAACGCACTCCTGAATTATGGATTTGAAACATTAGGGTTAACAGAGATCTATGGAACCACGAATCCTGAAAACTCAATTTCAGAAAGAGTACTTACGAAATGTGGGCTCAAAAAAATTGGTACAACTCCAGAATATGGTGGATCGAACTTATTCAAAATAACAAAGTCATAAAGGAAGGACTCATGGAAGCAACCTATTGGCGAAAGTGTGGCAGCTGTAAAAAAGAGATCGGCTATAATACTATCTATCAAGCGTGTAGTGTGAGTACTTGTAGCAAGACAGCATTCTGTTCAGTTGATTGCTGGGATACTCATGTTCCTATCATGAATCATAAGAATGCTTGGGCAGAAGAAGAGCGCTCTCCCTCTAAACCAGATGCTCAAGCTGAACATCAAGTGAGAAGAACCATTATTCAACCATCGGCTTCTGCTTCAAGTAGCAAGAGTAGTCCTATGGAGTCTGAAGTCTTGATCGTGGCTTCTAAGCTCAAGCAGTATGTGAAAGATAAATATGATCTTAATACATCTGCCAATGTCATGGATGCTCTCTCAACAGAAGTTAGAAAACTTACTGATAAAGCAGTTCAGAAAGCACAAGCAGAGGGACGTAAGACTTTAATGGATCGCGACTTTATTTAACTCATTCTTAACCTGGTCCCACTTCTTTAAGGCATTTCTTTTTGTATAATCGAGGCCGTGAGAAGGGGACCAGAATGCGAAAGAATAAAACCGTATCAGCTTCTATTTGTGAATCAAGAAAGATTGCCATGCCAGATGAGATCAATCCTCATGGTACCCTCTTTGGAGGAGTCATCATGTCGTGGATTGATAAGATCGCCTATATGTGTGCTCAAAATTATGCCGAGTGGAGAAAGACCGTTACGGTTAATATCGATAATATCCAGTTCATAAAACCTGTTTTTAGTGGTGAACATGTGGCCTTGAGAGCAATGGTGGTAAGTGTCGGCCGCTCATCCATGGAAATTGACGTGACTCTTTATAAAGAGGACCCAATAACTCAGGAGAAAGAGTTGGTTGGATTGGCCCACCTCACTTTTGTATCTATTGGTTCAGATGGAAAAGGCAGAGTTGTTCCAGAATTAATTCTAGAGAGTGAAGAAGACTTGATTCGCTACAATAGGGCCCAATTGCGCTTACAGAAGAGGTTAGAGCTTAAGCGGTTGTTGGAAGATGTAGGAGCCGAAGATCATAGGGTCCCACTGAAAAATGAAATTGAATCAAAAATATTTACTTTGATGAACTATGGCAAGATGGTTACTTCAAGATGGAGAAGACTATATGAGTAGGTCTTCTTACTTAATTTATCCCTAAGTGAATGACTGAAGTTCACTGCTGCTGTTATCCTCTTTTTTAACAAAAGGGGTACTAATGCAAAATCTGGATAAAGTTCTTTATACCGCAACTGCCACTGCTACCGGCGGAAGAGATGGGAAAGCGGAAACTTCAAATGGATCTTTCAAGGTAAACCTTACAACGCCAAAAGAATTGGGTGGCAATGGCGCTCCTGGTGCTAATCCTGAGCAGTTGTTCGCAGCTGGGTATTCGGCCTGTTTTATTGGGGCTTTGAAGGTCGTAGCGGCCAAAGAAAAAATTAAACTACCGTCCGAGGTATCTATCACGGGACACGTGGGAATTGGTCCAATTTCGACGGGATTCGGTATTCAAGCAGAGCTCGTAATAAGTATTCCTGGTCTTGAGAGAAGTACTATCCAGCAGCTGATAGATAAGGCTCACCAGGTTTGCCCTTATTCAAATGCGACGAGAGGAAATATCGAAGTAAAGCTCACGATTGCTGAATAGGTAATACCCCTGATTTAAATCAGGCTTTGTCTTGAAAGAATGGACCTGTGATACAAGTTCACAGGTCCAATGATAGAATTACTTGATTTTGATAACAACTTCGTAGTTTCTGTTGGTTGCTCTAGCAACAAGTCTGCAACCCGAATCACGGATGATGTTAAGGTGAAAGATCGTTCTTTGTGTAACAGTCGCACATTCAATGTCTTGTCCTTCATGATCAAGAATGATGGCAGCTGCATCCTCATCAAAGCGTAGAGAAGGTACCTCTGTTTTATAATAAGAAACTTCTCCAATTCCGTCATTGGTGCGATATCTGCTTGTTGCTTGAAGAGTTACGAAAACTTTTCCAGTGTGCTTTTCAATCGTATAGAAAGAACTAAGTAAGTCCCTGTCTGATGAAGGCATTTCAAAGACTTTAACTTCAGTCGCCTGAGCAACTGACCCGAAAATTACTAAAGCTAGTGCAAGTACTAATTTTTTCATATGGTTTTCCTTTAAGAATTATTCTATTTTATGATTATTTGATTTTGATAATGACTTCGAAATTCTTACGAGTTCTCTTTGCTACAAGGCTGCAGCCTGAGTCACGAATGATATTAAGGCGGAAAACAGTTCTTTGAGTTACCGTCGCGCACTCAACATCCTGGCCTTCATGATCAAGCACGATGGTAGATGAGTTCTCATCAAAACGAAGTGAAGGAACTTCTGTTCTGTAATAAGACATCTCTCCCATTCCATCTTGTCTGCGAGTTCTGCTGGTTACTTTAAGAGTAACAAAGACTTTTCCAGTATTGCGCTCAATAGTGTAAAAAGTATGAAGATCATCCATACCTGTTGAAGGCATTTCAAATACTTTAACCTCAGAAGCTTGTGCAACTGATCCGAAAACAACTAGAGCAAGTGCAAGTACGAATTTTTTCATTGATTTCTCCTTGATGAAGCGAATTATTTAAGTTGAGCCTAGTTACCTAGACTCAACTCAAATGCAAAGGAGCAATGCTCCTCTCTAAGGAGAACTTAAGTTTAAATTATGAATAATTGACTAGAAATAGAATTATTCGCCCCGCTGTTTTCGCTTAATGGCTTCCTTTGATATATCAAATCCATCTTCTGCGGCTTCTTGTGCTTCCAACCCATCTGGGCCTTCCTCCCTATGGAGACGTTTTTTATCTTGGTAAGGGCCTTGTCTTATGCCATCTTTCTTGGCCCTAGAGTCTCGAGCAGTCGGGTTTTCCATGGGAACCCTAGGGTCCTGATCACTGCCCATAAGAGTTGAGTTTGACATATCTTCCCCGGTCATATCGTTTGATCGACTCCGGGTTTGTCCAGAAGTGGGATAGCTGGGATGGCCAATTGTTTCTGGACCAGAGATAGTTTTACCGGTATTGGTTTCAGCCAAGGCGAAAACTGGATAGAGGAGCAAAGCTAGTATCCATTTCATTTTTTGTCCTGTTTTTTCTTTTTTCTCGTTACATCTTCATCATACTCCTGCTTCCCTTTGAGGGTTCCCCTGAACTTTTCCGACTGATTTTGACTAGGAGTTTCGTTAGGTGATTTTTGAAGTTCTTCTATCGGAACATTGGTAGCAGGTACAACAGGCCTATCGACCGCTGGATCATACTTACTTTTTTCCATGGGGTTGGCCAGGATGATTGGGGGTGAAAGAATAATGAGATAAATGAGAAGTTTCATATTTTCCTCATAATGAGTAGTCCCAGAGATGCTAAGGGACCATGAGGAAAAAGGCATTACGCCTCTAATCTTAACTAAAGGAATTTAGTAATTAGGGAGTAATAAGCTTACTCCCTAATTGATTATAAAGTTTATTCTTTGATCTTAATTACCACTTCATAGAAGCGACGTTTTACAGTGCGATTGCCCGAAGTGACGTAGCGAGAAGTTCTTCTTGCGATCAGATTACATCCTGAGTCACGAATGATATCAAGTCGGAAGATAGTTCTCTGAGTTACTTTAGCACATTCAATTTCTTGTCCTTCATAATCGAATACAACTGCCGAAAGACCAGAGTCAAAACGCAGACCTGGGACATGCGTTCTGAAGTATTTGGTTTGAGGGTGATTACCACGTCCTCGTCCTTGCTTCATTACCGAAAGATTGACTTTAGCTTCACCCGTGTTACGGTCGACAGTGTAGTATGAGTTCAAGTGATGATTGCCTTCAGAAGGCATTTCAAAAACTTTGATTTCCGTGGCTTCAGCAACTGATCCAAAAACAATTAAAGATAAAAGCAGAACTAGTTTTTTCATTGAGAGAATCTCCTCGTTGTAAGTTGCATATCCTTTATCCGTCTCAATCATTCTTGAAAAGGAGCGTTGCATTCCTGAGTCCATTCTTTTGGAAAAATTAAAATGATCCCTTTTTATTGCCATGGGAATTGAAATCAGGACTTTCTCCTTACACTATGCCAAAGTCTAAGGAGTTCACATGGATGTTCAGGAATCGGAATTTTCTTCAGTATTCAATAAAATCCAAAAATTTTCTAAATTTGCTAAATCAGTGGATGCTGCCGATCTTCTTCGTTTTATATCTCATCTCGATCCAGTCATGGTTTCCAGACTTATGAGTGCGGCCAAAAGCCAAAGGCCACGACAAGCTCCCATGGTTGATGGTGATTTCTATAGTGTGAGCGAAATGCTATCGCCTGAAGAAAGGCAGTATCAGTTAGATATTCGTATGTTTATGGAAAAGGAAGTTAAGCCTATAGCAGATGAATTCTGGTCAAAAGCCGAGTTTCCCATGCACCTGATCCCTGAAGTAGGGAAGTTGGGCTTAGGGGGATTGACTTATAAGGGCTACGGTTGTGCCGGCCTCTCCCATGTACTCGAAGGAATTCTCGCCATGGAAATGGCCAGAGTTGATACATCGTTTTCTACTTTTTTTGGAGTGCAAAGTGGCCTTGCGATGGGTTCAATCTATCTCTGTGGTTCTGAAGATCAAAAGAAAAAATACCTTCCTCTCATGAGAGACTTCAAATTGCTGGGTGCTTTTGGTCTTACGGAGCCCGATGTTGGATCGGGAGCTGCTGGTGGGCTTACTACGACTTGTAAGCGTGATGGAGATCACTGGGTATTAAATGGTCAGAAAAAATGGATTGGGAACGCTACCTTCTCCGATTTTACCATTATTTGGGCACGGGATCTTGATGACGATAGGGTCAAGGGATTCATTGTGGATTCTGATACTCCAGGTTTTAAGGCCGAAAAGATTGAAAATAAGCTCTCTTTAAGAATTGTTCAAAATGNNCAGGGGTTGCCTGGCAAGCAGTTGGGTGTGCACGAGGAGCTTATGAAGTTGCCTTAAAGTATGCTCAGGATAGAAAGCAGTTTGGAAGACCCATTGGAGGTTTTCAGCTTATACAGGAACAGTTGGCCGAAATGCTAAGCTCTCTAACTGCTATGCAGACAATGGTGATGAGGCTCTCGCAAATGCAGGATG
>DFXX01000080.1:0-954 GCA_002381765.1 Bacteriovoracaceae bacterium UBA4097
GAAGCCAGATAAATCTTTGAAATGACGAAGGATCCCCTAGGGGCTTCATTGACTTTTATCCGGTTGTAACCTACCTTATTTCTATGACCCAAATGAGTCAGGAAGCAGAGTTTAATGTTTTAGGTTGCAAGGTAAAAGTTCGACCTGAACAAAACGACAGCCATATCGCCATAGCCGTAATTGATCTCATCAATGCTGAAATTCAGCAGCTGAAGAGCAGTCGGCCTATGCTAAGAGATACAGATGTAGCAGTTTTAGTGGCGCTAAAAATAGCCACCGAAAAAATGCAACTAGAGGATGAGTATAAAAAGAACATTCTTAAACTGGAAGAGTCTCTAGAGCATGCACTTCAAATTCTTGAAGTGACTTGATGTGGATAAAGGAAGAGTTCGAGCAGATTTGCTGGGAAAGCTTTCTTCATTGTCGCCGGATAATTTGTCTTTACTGAGTTTTTTACTCACTAAGCAAATCATTAAATTCTTTCATTCCTTTCCTGAACTCACGAGTCAAATAGGTGCCGCTTATCTTCCGCTAAAAGCTGAGATAGCGCCGGTGTATCAGGAACTTCTCCATGAAATTCCTTTAGCTCTTGCCTACCCGGTATTAAGCGAAGGAGAAATGGCCTTTGGAATTCCTCATGGTCTGCCTAAGGGTGGCACCTGGATGGATCCACCTTACGCATTGGTTGAGCCCGAGTGGCTGTTTGTACCAGGAGTGGGTTTTGATTTGAGTGGGGCAAGATTGGGCCGTGGTAAAGGCTACTTTGATCGGTATTTGGAAGAACGAATATCTATCAAGATAGGGCTCGCCTGGAGTGAACAAGTTTTAGAGAAGATTCCGGTGGAAAGTCACGACTGCCACATGGATTTTATAATAACGGAAAGCTTTTGTTGGGACGTAACTCAGCAAAAGAGATTTTAAGGGGTACTAAATGGATCCAATAATGATGGCCGT
>DFXX01000080.1:965-125777 GCA_002381765.1 Bacteriovoracaceae bacterium UBA4097
AAAGCTCAAGCCGAAGCTAAGCAAATTGTAAGAGAAGAGCGCACTCAGTTAGAAGCTGAGATGGAAAAGAAAAAGAAGCATCTGACTGATTTTGAAAGAGGGCTTACTAAAAAAGAAGTCGCTTTGGAGCAGAAGACCGAGCAAGCTCAGAAAGATGCTGAGCGTGTGAAGCTAAAAGAAAGCGAGATCGAAACTCGTGTGCAGAAGCTTGATGTTGAACTTAAGAAGAATAATGAAATCCAAGAAGAACTCGCCAATAAACTTACTCAGGTAGCGGGTCTTACTAAGGATCAGGCAAAAGCTGAACTTATCGCAGCGGTTGAAGAAGAGGCACGCCTCGATTCGGCTAAGCTAGTTAAGCGCATCGAAGAAGAGGCCAATGAAGAAGCCGAAAAACGCGCGAAAAGAATCGTGGGAATTGCCATTCAGCGTTTTGCTGGTGAATACGTAGCTGAACAAACCATCTCTTCGGTTGAGATTGCCGATGATGGTGTGAAAGGTCGCTTGATTGGTCGCGAAGGTCGTAACATCCGCGCTTTCGAGCAGATTTGTGGTGTGGATCTAATCATCGATGATACTCCAGGAATTGTGACGATTTCTTCCTTCAACGTTGTTCGTAAAGAAATCTCTCGTATGACGATTGAGCGCTTGATCGCCGATGGTCGAATCCACCCGGCAAAAATCGAAGAATTCTATGAGAAGTGTAAGCATGAATTTGAATCTCGCCTGCGTGAATTAGGTGAGAAGGCCCAGATGGAAATCGGAGTTCACGGTATCCATCCTGAAATCCTAAAACTTATCGGTGCTCTTAACTGGCGTACTTCTTATACTCAGAACCAGTACCAACATGCTCTTGAATCGGCTTTCCTCGCCGGAAATATGGCAGCTGAACTTGGACTGAATGTGAAGCAAGCTCGCCGCGCGGGTCTTATGCACGATATTGGTAAGGTGCTGGACGCTTCGGCGGAAGGATCTCATGCTGTTATTGGAGCGGACTTTGCGAAGAAATACGGAGAGTCTCCGGATATCGTTCACGCTATTCGTGCTCACCATGATGATGAGAAGCCTGAGTCAGTTCTNNTCTCGTCTCTCGGATATTGAGAAAATTGTTAATGGCTTTGAAGGTGTTCATAGAAGTTACGCCATCTCAGCTGGACGCGAAGTACGCGTGTTAGTTGAAAATGAGAAAGTAAGTGATGAGCAAACCATCATGCTCTCTCGTGATATTGCTCGCAAGATTGAGCAAGAGATGTCGTATCCAGGTACCATTAAAGTATCTGTGATTCGTGAAACACGTGCTGTAGGTATCGCTAAATAATCGAGGAGCGGAGGAGGAATTATGAAATGTGCTATCGTCACAGGTTCCTCCTCCGGTCTTGGTCTTGAAATAACCAAATCCCTTATCTATTCCGGTTATACCGTCTTTGGTGGTTCTCGCTCAGGTACAGATCTCGAGCATGAGAACTTCTATGATGTGGAACTCGACATCACCTCGGAAGAGTCGGTGGAAGAGTTTTTTGAAACCGTTAGAGAATTCACTTCTGATGTGCATCTCGTGATCAATAATGCGGGGATATGTGAAATGTCTCCCTTGGTTGAAATGAGTATGGAAGCCTTCGAGCTTCATCTTGCTACCAATACCGTTGGCCCATTTCTCTTATTTAAAAATCTCGAATCATTCCTGATTCCAGGCGAGACTCATATTATTTCCATTCTCTCCACGGCTTCTCAATATGGGTATCCCAATGTGAGCGCCTATAATGCTTCTAAGTTTGGCCAATTGGGAATAATCCAGAGCTTAAAAAAAGAGTGGAAGGATCACAAGCTGCGCTTTACGAACCTCTTCCCAGGGGCAATTGATACTCCTCTGTGGGATAAGATGGGGCCTAAGTTCGGACGAGATAAGATGCTAAAAACTTCAGACTTTATGTCGGTGTTTAACTTTATTGTGCACGCACCATCTACCATTCAGTTTCCCGAGATCACCTTCTTGCATCGAGATGGATACCTAGAATGAAACCCTTCCTCACGACTCAGCGGAAAATGATTGAGCTTCTTTTGCTTTTAATTCTTGATGTGATTCTTTATTTTGTCTGGCCCAGCTTTCCGGCGATTATGCTGTTTACTCTGGGATATATCTGGAACTGGACGGCTTCGCAGAACCTAGAAATCTTTTTTCAGAATGGTCGCTACCGCTTCTCGATGCTCAAGATGGTGGTTAATCTTCAGACATTGATTTTGAAACCTTTTCAAAAGTTTCCAGAGTTTCTAAAAATTATTCCCAAGTCTTTACCAGCAGGTCTTTTCTGGTTTTTAGTCATTCATTTTACCGATAGTACTATGCCTTGGTGGGCTACCTTCTTGGGAAGCTTCGTCTTTGAGCTCACTCAATATGAAACCTACATGAATCGAGTGCCGAAAGAAAATACTCCATGACCTTAATGCCTGTTGCCCTTTGTTTATTTTACCGCTGGAATAATTCGGAGTTAGATGTCTGGGTGCAGACGCGCGAGGATGATGGTCCCTACCATGGTCTTCTGGAATTTCCCGGTGGAGGTATTGAGGCAAATGAAGTGCCTCTGGAAGCGGTCGTTCGAGAGGTCGAGGAAGAGGTGGGGATTAGGATTGATCCAAAGCTCGGTCGCCTAATGGGAGTTTATTCCAATGAATATCCTAAGAGAACGATTCTTCTCTATGTCTTTCTTTTCCCGGATACACCACTGCTGGAGAATAAGGGAAAGTGGCTGACCATCAAAAAAGATGATCTAAGTAATCCTTTTAAGGGAATGATTCCTCCTCCTAATCATCGTATTATTGATGATCTCTTTAACTCCCTATATAGTAACCAGCATGAATAGCATCACTCAAATCGTCATCCATTTCTTCCTTCTTTCTCTCGCATTCGGGACGCAGATTTTGTCTCCCGTAGTGAGTACCAATCTCACGGGAGTGGGTTTCTATAAATTAGGAACTTCCATTGTTCTGGGATCCCTGGTAATGGCCTTGGGTGTAGATTATTTTATGGAACCCGGGCTCTCGAGTAGCGAGTGGATATGTTATGGGATACTCATCGTGACTAATCTGATTGGTCACGTCTTTCATCGCGATACTAAAAGTATATTGATGTGGCTTTTGTATGCTGTGCAAATTATGACCTTCACCACTCTGGTTTTTTATTCCTTCGATTTTAAACCCGAGTGGATTAACTTTTTCTCGTTATCCATGGGTCTCTTGGGAATTAGTAATTTTGCCATGATCTTAGGTCATTATTATCTGGTAGTTCCCAAATTATCTGAAGAGCCTCTCATCTATTGTCTTTATATTTTCTGGACGGTGATTTTCCTAAAGTTGATTTCTTCACTGGCCATTATTTTTTCCACGGCAGTCCCTTATCTCGAGGAAGGCACTCAGTTGGGAGACGGTTATATGTTTAACTGGCTCTTCATATCTATGCGGTATCTTTGGGGTTACGCCGCTCCTCTTATCTTGAGCTTTTTTACCTACCGCTTATGTAAACTACGCTCTACGCAAAGTGCCACCGGGGTGCTTTACATCGTGGAGTTTTTTGTTATTGTGGGCGAACTAATATCAGTTTATCTCATGGCCAAGCACGGACTTCCTCTATGATGGAAATACAAATTACATGTAGCAATTGTGGTTCAGGCATCGAAGTGATTCCTGAGCACCACGCACATAGCGTAGATTGTCACATCTGTAAGCATGTCACGCCTGTGAACTTTACTCATCAGCACGAAGAGGGGATTCTTAAAGAGTGCCCGGTTTGCTCACGCCAAGATTTTTATAAGCAGAAAGATTTCAACCGGAAGATTGGAGTCGTGCTGTTTGTTATCGCTGCCATTCTTTCTATTTGGACCTATGGTCTGAGCTTAGTGGCCCTTTACCTGGTAGATCTCTTGTTGTTTAAAAGACTCAGTATGGTCGCCATCTGCTATAAATGTCAGACGAACTTTCGCCAGGTCAAGAACATGGCAGAGCTTCCCGATTTTGACCATGAGATGAATGATCGCATTGTTTATTCCGATCATGACTTTAAGGGGAAGCCGCTATCTCATTGATAAATCGATTATTTAAACAAATTTTATTCGAGCTCTTTAGCTTTTGATGTATCTTGTGCTATAATAATTGTCTGCCTCTCTTATATTAACTGAACAGGAGTCCGTTCCCATAGAACCCCCGGCTGCACGCTTAAATAAATCCTTTTATACCATTAATATTTTCCCCTTTCTTAAATCAGGTAATGATTTATGAGTGCTGATCAAGAGATCTTCTTTCTCGTCCTATCTCTTTTTCTCTCATCTTTCTTCTCTGGTGCTGAAGCAGCTCTGCTATCTTTACCTCATGAGAAGGCCAAGCAAATCGCCGATGAGCATGGAATTGATTCCTGGGCGATGAAGCAGTGGATATCTAAGCCCAATGAAATCTTAACGACTATTCTAATTGGGAATAACTTCTTCAATATTTTTATTGCCTCACTCTCTACTTCGATCGCTCAGGGAATATTTGATAATGAGGCCCTGGCCATTAGCGTGGGTCTGACTACTATGATGATTCTTCTCTTCGGAGAAATCATGCCGAAGACCTTCGCCAGAGGGAAATCTGAAAAGCTTGCTCCTATTTGTGTCACCATTATNNACTAAAGATGATATTGAAATTATGGTGGAGATGGCCGAAGAAGAAAGAACTATGGACTCTAAGCAATTGGAGCTATTAACTTCCATTCTAGAATTTCCATCAATTAAAGTTAAAGACATCATGGTGCCTAGAACCAATATCGAGGCCATTCAGAAAGCCGCTTCTTTTGTAGAAGTGATCAAAAAAGTAAAAGACGTCGCTCACAGTAGATATCCTGTTTACGACGAGAATCTGGATTCTGTTTTGGGCTTTCTCCACGTAAAAGATTTGGCCTTTGCCACTTTGGAAGATCAGCAAAATTTTGATGTCGCAAAATATGTGAAGCCACCTTTCTTTGTGTATGAACATATGAAGATTCAAGCAGTCTTTGATCATATGAATAGAAAGAAAGTCCATCTTGCTCTAGTTAAAGATGAGAATGGAATTGTGGTGGGGATGCTGACGTTGGAAGATATCATGGAGGAGATCTTTGGAGAAATCCAGGATGAGCATGACGATGAAGAAGATGGAATTCCGGGAGTGGAGAGTGCTGAAGGCATTCTGGTTCCTTCAACAATTTCACTCAGAGATCTTTATAATGAATTTGATGTGAAGATTCCTTTAAATGATAACTATTCCACCCTTAACGGCTTCTTAATGGAGCACCTCGGAAACAACTTTCCTAAAAAAGGTCATATGATCATCTGGGAAGGCTACTCCTTTGAACTAGTGCGAGTGAAGAGCTCCGAGATCAAGGAAGTCAAAATCAAGATGGTTAATGGTGAGTTTTTAAGGGATCGTTATGATTCAGATAATAAAAATCAAGAACAGCAAAAGGCCATTAGCGCTAAGTAGGTCCCATGGAGCTTAAGATCTATCCCGTCTGTGTCATCGGGGGAGGATCGGCCGGCACCATGGCGATGCTTCGTACTGTCCTCAATAATGATGAATGCCTGTATTTTCCTGGCTCTCCCAAAGATAAAAAGCGCTCACGTGCTCTTTGGGTGAGAAAGGTCGAGAATATGCCGGCCCACTTGGGTTATAAACGAGGCATTGAAGAGCCCAATGCAGAAACCGTTAAGTGGGTTAGTGAATCGGAATTTAAACATAATCTCCATCTGCAAAAAAATACCGGCGTCACAAGCATTCTACGCAATCAAGATGGATATTTTGAGATCCTGGATTCCAAAGGGAATAAACATTACTCACAATTCATCATTCTCTGCACGGGTGTGATGGATGTGCAGCCAATCATTAAGGGCAGCATCGAGACGGTCTTTGATTATGCCAATGCTCAGACCATCGATTATTGTCTGATCTGCGATGGACATCATGTGCTCAATAAAAGAACAACGGTTATCGGACATACTAATTCCACCGCCTGGGTTTCTATTATGCTTCATGAGCGCTATCAGACCTCGGTGACTATCCTGACCAATGGGGATGAGCCGCAGTTTGCTGAAGATACGCAAAAGCTTATAAAGCTTTATGGTTTCAAGGTCATCACTACACCCATTAAAGACATCATTGGACAGGATAAGGGTAAGGTTTTGGAAGCCTTTATCATGGAAGATAATCAGCGAGTCGACACTGACATCTGCTTTGTTTCTCTCGGGATGATTGTCTACAATGAGCTAGCCAAAGAATTAGGTGCAGAACTCGATGAGCGGGGGTTTGTCATGGCCCAGGATTCGGGAGAGACTACGGTGCCAGGATTGTATGTGGCAGGTGATCTCAAGGCCAATACCAGAAAGCAGATTTATACCGCTTGGGATAATGCTGTAAGTGCTGCCACTGCGATTAATCAGAAGCTCAGGGCACAGCGAAGAGAGAAGCTTATTAGTTCTATTTGATCGGGCGAAAAGAAATATTGCCTAAAACCCGTGCCCGGCAAGAAAGCCGGACATTCTTACCTTCCAGGGATAATTCCTCAGTCAGGGATTTTACGGTATCGATTTCCACTGCACCCGGTGGACTTAAATTCTCAGACCCTTCAATGATTTCAACCCGACAGGCGCCGCAAGAGCCCGAGAGACAACCATGAGGCAATTCCTCACCCTGATCATGGAGAGAATCGTAGAGTACCTCACCCTCGTTAACTTCAAAGTCCTTTCCTCGGTCGGGAATTGACACGATGGGCATATGATTCTTCCTTGTCAAAATCAGCAGGGTTATAAGAAACTTCTCAAACTAAATTTTAACTCAAGTTATTACTTTTATCACCTATAAACGGTGATTACAGGGAGTCTCAATGTATACGCTAGAAAAAATGTATTCCATGGGTCATGAAGAAGTTGTGTTCTTTCAAGATAAGTCATGTGGTCTTAAGGCCATTGTTGCTATTCATGATACTACCCTTGGACCTGCCCTAGGTGGAACTCGTTTATGGAATTATGCTAATGAAGAAGAGGCCTTGATCGATGTTCTTCGTCTATCTAAGGGCATGACTTATAAGGCAGCAGTATCAGGATTAAATCTTGGTGGTGGTAAGGCCGTTATTATCGCTGATCCTAAGAAAGATAAATCAGAAGCCCTCTTCCGTTCCTTCGGCCGCTTCATTGAATCGCTAAATGGCCGCTACATCACGGCTGAAGACGTGAATACCAGTGTGGAAGATATCGAGCATATTTTTACTGAAACAAATTATGTAACGGGTGTGGCCCAGCAGTATGGCGGATCTGGTAACCCAGCTCCTTATACTGCTCTAGGAACCTTTAGAGGTATCGAAGCTTCTGTTACTCGTGCTTTTGGTTCTCGCAGTCTTCAAGATAAAGTCATTGCTATTCAAGGTGTGGGTTCAGTTGGTTTTGAGCTGGCTCATCTGCTAACTGCTGCTGGTGCCAAGATTATCTATACAGACATCAATGAGCGCGGAATTCAGAAGATGAAGGAAGCCTTCCCAAGTGCTAAGTATGTTGAACCGAATGCCATCTTCTCTGCTGAGTGCGATGTCTATTCTCCATGTGCTTTAGGTGCTTCTTTAAACGATGAAACTATCCCACAATTAAAATGTAAGATTGTTGCCGGTGCGGCCAATAATCAATTGAAGGAAGATCGTCATGGACTGATGGTTCGTGAGAGAGGAATCCTTTATGCTCCAGATTATCTTATCAATGCCGGTGGACTTATGAACGTGTCTATCGAGTTTGAAGGATGGGCGGATGATAAATCTCGTCGTATGGTAGATACGATCTATGATAAGACCCTAGAAGTGTTCCGTATTTCTGATGAGCAGAACATTCCAGTAAACAAGGCGGCCGATGTTATGGCCGAGAAGAGAATTGAGTCGATGAGAAACATCAAGAACTCTTATCTGGGTAAGATCAGTCACCGTCTGCCTGGTCAAAAAAGAAGATTTTAATCTAAAGGCCCTCTTGCGAGGGCCTTTTTTTTGATCGATTTCATCTTCTATAGGTCATTTTTCCTCACCGCTTAATCTCGCGTCTTGCAATCTTCACTGCTTGGGCTTGGCCCCATATATGCTTTTAACTAGGGGACAGTTGTACTCAACTGGCAACCAAGGGGGAAAGTCATGTTTAACAGTCTGCCATTAGTGAAAAGAAGATTAGCGATATATTCCTATCTCACTCAGAAAAGAATCAAGAACAAGATGAAGAAAGGTCTCTCTCATAAGACAGAGATCATTGTAATGAAGTCACTCGATGATGATGATATTGACTCTCATATCGTTGACGACATGCCACTTACTATTAACCGCGATCCTTATCCTGGAAGTGGCTATCATCAAGAAAGTGCAACCTAGAAGGAGGATCGATGAAATTCTTAGAAAAGTTAAAACACAAAATAGGCCTTTCCTCAAAACCGAAAGTCGAGACAAGATCTCAATCATCGGTAGAAAGAGTTCCCTTATCTAATGATCCCATTTCTCTGGAAGATGTAGGTGAGCAGGATAAAGAAGGTGTTCAATTCTACGATACAGAGAACTCACAAGCGGCCAGAGGTGCTAAGAAGGGTATTCCTCAGGGTATCGATAGCTTTGGTGAGAAAGATACCTTTGATCCTGATGAGGCTTCAGATCATCAAACCTACCGGGATCGAAATCAAAATTCAAATTTGTCAGAGAGATACAATCACTGAATTGAGGCTCCTTGGGAGTCTCAATATTTCTGCATAAGATAGCTTTGGATTTCTCCCAAATGAGATCCACTGAGATTTCCATCGATCATGATAACTTCCCCAATAGCACCACGAAAGCTTCCATCGATGATAGAGCCTGAGAGATTAGTCGGTGTTCCGAAATTGAGCTGCAGGACATGTGTGAGTCCAGGACTAAGATTTGAAGCTGGCAGAGGAGCGCCATCAAGGCTTCCTGCATAGCCTGTAACAAGATTATAGCTGCTACCACTTGCCGCTAAGTTGAGTCCGGTTGCAATAGTATAGTTAGCTGCCGGATTAACAGTTTCAAAAACAATGAAGACTGTGCGTACTCCAAGATAGGTCGTAGATAGTTCAAAGGTTGCGGCTCCATTAAAGGTGCGGCAAGTTCCAAATCCACAGGGTTCCGTCACTGGCCCCGAAGCACTGGTGATAGCAATCGTTCCCTCAGCTGCTCTATTTGTAATGTCTGATCGACTCCAAACTTTGATTCCAGGATAGGACAGATAGACTGAAGCCAAACTAGTAGTGGTAAAAGTGGTGGAAGCTGGAATTGTATTGGCGCCGATAATGGTTCCGCCATTTAAACTGATTGAGCTAATACTAGTTAAGCCATCAAAATCAAAATCGGTATTCTTCACCGTATATCTAAAAGTTACGGTATTTGAGCTGGGGGCAGTGACGTACTCAAATTCGATATTTCCGGTTTGAGCATTGGAGACAATGAGGGGGGAGCCAGTTACAGTCACAGCTTCATTAAAGGTCAATACTACATCTAGGATATCACCACTCACATAAGTTCCGCTGGCCGGGGCAGTGACGCCTGTAACAGTAGCGGGATCCCCATCTACGATGATTCCGGTTGTAATGGGAAGCGAGAAGGTCCCACTTACCGGATTTCGAGCAATATCGATAATAGTGCCTGTGCCATTAATCTGAATCGTATTTCCTAGTGTCACTCCATCGGTATCTAAATCACCAGAAACAACTTCATAGCTAAAAGCATGAGTGAGACTGCTTCCAGCGGTTACTGGAGTAAGATACCTGGTGTTTCCTCCAACCATCATAGAGATTCTTGGATAACCTGTATTAAGATTCGTACTTACTGCTTCACTGAAGGTTAGCATGAATTCAATTTTTTCACCCCGAGCATAGGTTTTGTTGGCAGGAGCAACGACATTAGTGACAGTGGGAGCAGTGGTATCTACAAAAATATTATTGGTAGCAGGAGGAGTAAAAGTGAGTACGGTCGCAGCATTTCCCGCTCTGTCTCTGATAGTAGCTGAGCCACTCATGGTTAAACCAGTAGTGATACCATCAGAATCGTTAGTGGAAGCCAGGGTAGATGGTCTATGCGAAATTGCAATGTTGTCGTTGACTCCGGTATGGATGGCATTCACGGTAGTTCCACCAATATCCAGAGTAAAGTAGGCCCCCGCAGGAGCGGTAGAACTGTAGTTCACGGCTTCCGACCAGTTTACAACAAAGATCATATTGAGATGATTGTTTCCAGTCACCGTTGAATAGGTGCCTGCATTGGCCGGGGTTACAGAAGTGATAGTAGGTCTTACTCCATCTACCATAGTATTTGTCAGTACCGGGTTAGGAATGGTGAGTGAGGCGTTGGTATTGGTATTATCGGTGATGGTTCCACCATTGAGGACAATGGTCCCTAGATTGATAGATCCATCGGTATCAAGATCGCCCTCTTGAATAGTATAGGCAAACACCAAGGAGGAGCCAGTCCCACTTCCTCCTGAGAGGTATGGAGCATTCCTTACGGTTGAACCGATAGTAATTGGTAAGTAAGGAGTACCTGAAATCTGCACCACTTCAATATTAGTATTAAAGCTCACGGTAATAAGGAGCTGCTGATCGATGATCCAGATATTATCAGTGCCACCACCCCACATGCGAGTCGTGATATCGGTATTTCTAGAAGCACTCACTGGAGCTGGTTGAACAGCATTGACCAAGACTCCTGCTGTGGAAGGAATACTTAAGACATTGTTTAGGGCATTAGTGAAGTAACTAGTTGTAGGAGCAGCTTGTCCGGCTATGGCCCCCCCATTTGGAATGATACTCGGTGTGATGGCAATTCCATTGGGATCGCTATCACCCGGGACCGTTACATAGCGAAAGATCAATGTATTGCTTCCACTACCAGAGAGATAGGTCGCCTGACGGGGAATCGCTCCAATGGTAATGGTCAGATAAGGCAGGGTGGCCCCAGAGATTACTACCGCTCGGTCAAACTCAAGAGTTACATCCAAATTCGTAGCTGAGGAGTAGGTCCCATTGGCTGGAGGAGTGACACTTACCACATAAGGCAGTCTTCCATCAAATCTCACATTGGCGGTAGCTGCGACGACTGCAGCCCTGTAAGGCGAGAGGTCGAGTGAGGCATTATTCCCTGTACTGTCTTTAATGGTGCCTGCATTCAAATTAATATTATTATTGATAGTATAGCCATCGATGTCGGCCTGATGATTAAGGATCGTATAGGTAAACTGGAGAGTAGAAGATCCAGATCCTCCGGAATAAACGGCTGAGCCGGTGGAAGAAGCTGGAGTGGTAAAGCCTAATAAAAGACTGGGAGTTCCAGTGACAAAAACCGGTTCATTAAAGCTAACTGTAAAGGAGATCTTCTCTCCCACATTATAAAAACCGGGTAAGGTGGCCAGCGCAAAACCACTCACTGTGGGGCCTGTATTATCGATGATAACACCAGCAAATGTTTTGGGGCCAATGCTTGTGGAGCAGTTCTCTGTTACACCTTGATTATCAAAGGTAAGAGTTCCTCCATTAAGTGCTATGGATTGGAAGGTGATGCCATCGTTATCATTATCCGCAGAGAGTACGGTATAGCGAAAGTTTAAACTCTTGGTACCTGTTCCTGAAACATAGCTGGCCACTCTCGCAGTACTGCCAATGGTTAAGGCAAGTCCAGGCGTTCCGCCAGCGGTATCTACCGTCACTGGATAAGGAAAGTTCAGGGTGAAATTAATAATATCACCGGTGACATAGTAGCCACTGGAGGGATTCTGCATAGTAAAAGAATTGCTGGCCGGTCGATGATCTGAGATGAGCCCGCTTTTACTGGCAGTTTCCTTCACCTGACAGGAAGCCAGTAAGCTAAATAGGGTGAATGTGATAATCCTAATCATAATATTCATCTCATAGCTCTATCGACCTTTTGGGGGGCGGAATTTAAGCTATTCGCTGGGGATGTTCATTGGAGTTTTTTGCCTAGCTAAAGCTTTTTTCCTGGGGAGAGTGATGGGTTTAGAATAGTTTGATGAAGCTACTTTTGATCCTTTCTTTGATGAGTTTAGTCAGTTGTGCCACTAAGTATGTGGTACCAGGTAACCGTTTTATTACTCCGGAAACTCAGGGCGGTGCCTTTCGAGGCCAGGTGGAAATTCAAGTAACTCAAGGTCAGCAACTTACCATCGATACCGCACAGGGCTCAATCGAGGAGGGTGTGCTTTATCAGGAAATACCCCGAACCGGATTTCTTTATTCCAATTCATTCTTTGAGAGCCTGGATTTAATCTGGTCTCATATAGGGTCCGGCAATTCCATGTTAGGTGGAAAGTTTCAATTTATAGGAGCCTCCCGTACTGGGAATGGCGCCGGTCATAAACTGGCCCTCGCGGCCTTGATAGGCGGCAATGAACATGAAACCGATGATGAGAGTATTCAATTTAAGTTAGGTGGTCAGGAAGTCATGCTAATTTACGGCTACCGAATTAATGAAAATGTTCTTCCTTATGTGGGTCTCTCACGCAGCACTTATAATTTTGAGGGTAGAATCAGAATGCCTGGAACCAGCCTTAATGGAAAAGAGCCCAAACTTGATACTACCATCAATGCTTTAAACGGCGGGCTGGAGCTCTCCTATAATGCTTTCTTTGTTAAACTCGAAGGCAGCTTTCAGCAGTTAATTACAACCGATACTAAAGACAAGACAGGCTTTTTGGTCGGTTATTCCCTGGGTTTTAGCTGGTAGAGTGATCATCTTTTGCCTGTGTTTGAGCCAATTCATTGACTCAATTACAATGATGGGGAGGAGATTCTCCAATTTGAAATTACTTCACTTACTCTTATTCACCATTCTTTTGTCGTTTCCGAGGATTGGATCTGCGAAGTTGGATTTTGAAGATCATGCCTTTCCTGAATTTGTGACTTCGGCGCGAGCTCTGGCCATGGGGAATGCTTATATTTGTAAAGTGGATGATGCCTGGTCAGCTTTCTATAATCCAGCAGGGTTGGGTACAGTCAGAAAACCTCAGTTTCACCTGCTTAATCTTCACCTTGAGGCGAGCAATGGTCTAATGGATGTCATTGGAGATGGCCCTGCCTATAAAATACCTACTAAATATTTAGACTCCTATGATCCTGAAGAAATGCGCTCTTCCCTGGCCGAGAATCAAGGTGTCCTTACTCATTCTCGCGTGAACCTCTTTCCAAACTTTACTCTAAGAGGACTTACTCTGGGGTATCTCTACTCTCAAAGAAATCGCGCGATCATCAATGATGATGCTGCCAATCGCTTTGAGATTGCTGAGAGAAAAGATCATGGTCCCGTAATGGCGCTCAATGCCTCACTCTTTGGAGGTATCGTTAAGTTAGGAGCTTCTGCAGTTTATTTGATCAGAAAAGATCTCAATACCTCATTTGGTCCAACTGATCAGATCAATATCAGTGAGAATGATTTCCAATTTGGTAAGAGCTTACAAGTTACTGCAGGAGCACGAGTGACCTTGCCTGCCACCTATCTTCCAACTTTTTCTGCCGTTTTAAGAAATGCTACCAATAATGATTTTGAAGCGGCCGATCTGGGTGGATTGCCCGATCGAATTAAGCAGACCGTGGATGTGGGAGTCTCCATCACACCACAAATTGGCAAAATGAGTAGAATTCATTTAGAGGTCAATCTTAAGGATCTGGGTAATCAGTACGACTCAGATGCTAAGAGACGCCTTGCCGCAGGTATGGAGCTGGATATCAGCCGCCGGATCTTTGTGAGGGCCGGTTATGGCGATGGCTGGGGCTCTGGAGGGATTGGAGTTCGCTCGCGAACCTTTATCATGGACCTCACCACTTATGCGGTAGATCGCTCCCTGGATGGTTTCCGTGAAGAAGAGGACCGTAGATGGGTGTTATCACTATCCTCGGGTTTCTGATCAAACTAGATACTTTTTTCTTTCAACTTCCCTTTAATACCAATTTTTGCTAAATAGAGCTTTCCGCTTAGAAGGTTCTAATCCTTCCACTCATCAGAGTGAAACAAATTATTCAGGAGCCCCCATGGCCTCAAAAAATCCTTATGCTTCCTTTTTAGAAAAAGTTGAAAAGCCTGCCAGATATATTGGAGGAGAACACTTTGTCGTTAAAAAGAACTGGGATACGGCCATTAGCCGTGTAGCTTTGGGCTTTCCTGACACCTATGAAATTGGAATGAGCCATCTAGGAATGAAGATTCTTTATGATGAAATCAATCAGCACGAAGGTCTTCTGGCCGAAAGATGTTTTGCTCCTTGGGTAGATATGGAAAAGGAGATCAGAAGTCGTGATCTTCATCTCGTCTCACTGGAAAATTTTAAACCGCTTAAAGATTTTCATATCGTGGGTTTCTCTCTTCAGTATGAGATGAGTTACTCCAACATTCTTAATATGCTTGATATGGGTGGAATTTCCATCTGGACCAAGGATCGCAGAGAAGATGAGCCCTTTGTTATCTGTGGGGGACCGTGTGCCACTCATCCAGAGCCACTTGCTCCTTTCATGGATTTTGTGGTGGTGGGCGACGGCGAAAAGCTCTTTGCTCGAGTTGCTCACTTTGTGGGTGAGGCCCGTGCGCAAGGGCTTAAGCGAGATGAAATTCTTTTTGAGCTAGCTAAATGGAAAGGCATTTATGTGCCTAAGTTTTATGATACTGCCATCGATCCCATGACCCAGATGGAAGTGGTGACTGGTCCCAAACCTGAATTTGTCGGCGCTCTTCCAGAAAGAGTTGAGCGCTACTTTGTGGATAACCTCGCAAATTATCCATTTCCCACTAAATCTCCCATCCCCCATATGACGGCAATCTTTGATAGATTTTCCGTTGAACTTGCTCGTGGATGTACCGAAGGCTGCCGCTTCTGCCAGGCGGGTATGATCTACCGGCCGGTACGAGAAAGAAATCCTGAAAACGTAGTTCAGATGATGATGGATGGTCTCAAAAATGGTGGCTTTGATGAAGCCTCGCTTACTTGTCTCTCCACTGCTGATTATTCTGCAGTCACACCCTTAGTAATTGAACTCTTGGATAAACTTCATAAGGAAAATGCGACTCTGGGAATATCTTCTTTAAGAGCTTATGGTCTTGATGAGAGAATCTTAGATAAGCTCGCTGAAGTCAAAAATAGCTCACTAACTTTTGCTCCGGAAGCCGGATCACAGAGGATGAGAGATGTAATTAATAAAAACGTCTCTGAAGAAGATCTTCTAAAAACTGCTGAAAGTGTCTTCTCACGAGGATGGACCAAGATGAAGCTCTACTTCATGATTGGTCTACCTACTGAAGAAGACGAAGATGTGATTGCGATCATGGAGACCGCCGCTAAGGCCCGCAGAAAGGCCACCGAGTGTGGTGTTAGAAATCCCACTATCAATGTTTCCGTCTCTTCATTTGTTCCTAAGCCTCATACTCCCTTTCAATGGGGAAGCATGATTACACTGCCGGAGATTGAGAGAAAGCAGAATCTTCTTAAGGATCACGCTGAGAGGCATCGCCTTAATTTTAGAAAACATTATTCAAAAATCTCATATCTTGAGGGCATTGTTGCTCGAGGTGATCGTCGTATTGCCAATATGATCTATGCGGCCTGGAGTAAGGGAGCGCGCTTTGATGGTTGGGACGATACCTTCAACTATAATCTTTGGATTGAGTGTNNGGTTTTTAGAAATCGAGTGGAAGAAAGCTACCCATAATCGCCTTTCGCCTCCTTGTGGAAAGGTGGCGGGAATGATCGTGCATCATTCAAATCTTGAAACGCTAGAGAAAACCTTTGATATCGATAAAAGAAAACTTGTCTGTTACCACTGCGGAGTGGCCTGCGATTTAAAAGGCATGGTGGAAGAGAGAAGAGACTTTCTTAAAGGCATGGGAGCCTTTAAGAATGAGCCCTATGTTCCTCCAGCTGTGCTCAAAAAAGATATCGTGGAGCTTAGAGAAAAAAGAAATCAAACCGTCGGCTTTAAATATAGAATTGAGTTCTCAAAGATTGGTCCTATTACTTTTATCTCTCATCTTGATTTACAAAAAGTCATGGCAAGAATCTTTAAACGAGCGACCCTTGAAACTCTTCATTCGGAAGGCTACAACATCCGGCCTCTGCTTTCCTTTGGACCGGCCTTAACTCTGGGAATCAGCTCATTGACTGAGTATTTTGATGTACGTGTTCCTACCGAGTGGTTGGATTTTGAAAGTGTTCTAGAGCAATTACAAAAGCATTCTGAGCCAGGAATCATCTTTAATGGTATTTCGGTGATCGATAGTAAAACACCTTCGATTCAGGATTCAGCGAAGTCTTTTACTTATTTTATTCCGGTAAAATCGGGAACAGAGGTCGCCTCGGTAGTGAGTAAACTCTCTTCCCAGGAAAAGATACTGATTCAATCTTTCTCAAAGAAGGATCAGGTCTTTCTAGAAAAAGATATCAAGCCCATGATTCTGGATATCAAGTCGGGTGAATTAAACTTAAATGAGCAGATCATGGAGATCATCGATGAGGTCTCTCCGTGCCGCGCTCCTGGTATCTTTGTTACCGCTCAAGTCAACCAAGGGGCCAGTATCCGGCCGTCGGAAATCATCGATGTCTTAACCAACTCGGGCCTTCTGGTGGAGCGACCGATTAAGGTTGCTATCGAGTTAAACTAGTAAATTCAAGTTCTTACCTTGAAATATTAGGCCCAAGTTTTTATATTTGATGACCGATAAGCTCTGTTATGAGTCTTGTTAACGTATTTATGCTGATCTTTCTCATGGTGGCCTGTTCCCGGGGTCCCGTGAGAAAACTCGCTTCTCATGAATCTGATTTTTCTTATGGCAGCATCGATCCACAGGAAAGTCTGGTCAAAGCCTTTCCTCCAGAAGTTGATTCTGGCAAATATCATTATTACCTCTATCTAGAACTGAATGATCTCTCTCGAAAACCCATGGATATCTACTCAAATGAAATCTCCTTCGTGAGTAGAAAAAAGATAAATCTCCCCTTCACCTTAAAACGCATGTCTCGAGGAATCTATTATTTAGGTTTAGAGGTCACTGAAAAAGATGGTTCTGATGAAATAACTCTTTTTATTCAGAACAAGGAGTTCAAAGAGTTCAGGCCAACTCTTAATCAACCGGACTTCAGTCGCTCCTCTCTGCACATCATTCAAAAAGACCGACATAGTCTTCGCATGCGATTATTCCTATCCGATTCTAAAGGAGTCGCGATAAATGCCTCAATCCCGCCGGATCTTATTATCGAAGGGGAGGCGATTGCCGAAAATCTGGAGCAGACCGGCGAGGGTCTTTGGGAGTTTGATATACGTTTTAATGATGAGAATCAGATCATTTATGTCTCTGTGCGCTCTCAGGGCACCTTTCTTAAGCACCTCTTTCGTCACCTTCACATAGAGAAATAACTCCATAGTCCGTCCTCAGAAGTGGATTTTCTTAGTCCCGTCCGGTAAGATGAAGCGACTATTTCGAAGGATTAACTATGCGCATAAACGTCAATGAAAATGAGGCTACTGAAGTGAATTCTAAAACAAATCCTCTTTATGATAAGAAACTCGATTTGATCAAAAAGACTAAGCTTTCAAAAGCCGATCTGAAATGGTTTTTGAAAAATGTTTATGTCTCAAGGAAAACTGATGATGCTGAAATCAGCATGAAGAAGCAGAACAAAGCTTTCTTCCAGATTTCAGGTGCGGGACATGAAGGTATTCTTTCGGCAGTGGCCAAGGTGCTCAAACCCAAACACGATTATTTTATACCATACTACCGTGACCGCGCTCTTTGTCTGGGTCTTGGTGTAACTCCTTATGAGATGCTTTGCCAGGCCAATGGTAATACCGGAGATACGGCTTCTCATGGCCGTCAGATGCCTGCTCACTGGGGAAATGTTAAACTTAATATTGTTTCTAAATCATCTTGCACGGGAACTCAGTTCCTTCAAGCTGTAGGGGTGGCAGAAGCTGGACTTCATTTGAAGAAAATGAAGCTCAAGGATTCTCCGGTCTATAATGAGCAAGAAATTGTCTATACATCTTGTGGCGATGGTACAACTTCTCAAGGTGAATTCTGGGAAGGTCTTACTACTGCCTGCGTGAACAAACTTCCGGTTCTTTTTATGGTTGAAGATAATGGTTATGCCATTTCTGTTCCGGTATCGGTTCAGACGCCAGGTGGATCGATTTCCGTAGCTCTCGCAAATTTTCCTGGGCTCAAGATCTTTACTTGTGATGGAAACTGTCCAATCGAATCATACGAGGCGATGCTCGCTGCTGAGAAATACTTGCGTGCTGGTAATGGTCCAGTTCTCGTTCACGCTACTGTTACCCGTCCTTATTCTCATTCTCTCTCTGATGATCACTCGTTCTATAGAACTAAAGATGATCTGGCAGATGAGGCAAGAAGAGATGTCTTCAACTCATATCCTAAGTTCCTAACAGAGACGGGTCTTATGACCACTGAAGAAGTGAAAGCCGTTTTAGATGAAGCCAGTAAGGAAGTGCGCGAAGCCATGCTTCAAGCTATTGAAACCAGCTGGCCGGATAAATCTACCTATAAAGATCATCTCTACTCTTCAGAAGTTGATCCCACTTCATCTGATTTTGAGACGAAGCCAGAATTCTCAGGCAAGGAAGATATTCCTCTGGCCACTGCCATCAATATGACTCTTAAGTCGGAAATCAAAAAAAATCCACTCATGATGGTCTTCGGAGAAGATGTGGCCGACTTTACGGAAGTTGAGAAATACGATAACCCTGAGCTAAAGGGTAAGGGGGGAGTGTTCAAAGTCACTCACGGAGTTCAGAAAGCTGCTAAGCCAGGCCAGGTATTTAACTCGCCACTGGCAGAAGCTAATATCATTGGACGCGCTATTGGTATGGCCATGAGAGGGCTTAAGCCAGTAGTCGAAATTCAGTTCTTTGATTATATCTGGACTGCTTATATGCAGCTTAAAAACGAAATGGCGACCACTCGTTATCGCTCAGGCGGAGATTTTAAGTGTCCCATGGTAGTGCGCGTGCCAATCGGTGGATACCTTCGTGGTGGGGCCATGTATCACTCACAATCGGGCGAGTCTCTTTTCACACATAATCCTGGTATTCATGTCGTTTACCCATCCAATGCGCTGGATGCTATTGGGCTTTTAAGAACGGCCATTCGATGTGATGACCCAGTGATGTTCTTTGAGCATAAGCATCTTTATTATCAGGGCTATAATCGCAGTGCTGATCCAGGTGAGGAGTATATGATTCCTTTTGGTAAGGCCCGTGTAGTTAAAGAAGGGAAGGATGCTACTATTGTGGCCTGGGGAGCTCTTGTACAGAAAGCTGTGGATGCTGCTAAAGAAATGGAAAAAGAAGGCTTTTCGGTTGAGATTCTCGACCCTAGAACTATCTCTCCGTTTGATTTTGAAGCGGTTAAAAAATCACTTTCTAAGACTCATCGTCTTCTTATTTGTCATGAAGAACATAAGACTTCCGGCTATGCCGGGGAAATCGCTGCTCGCGTGAATGAAGAGTGTTTTGAATATCTGGATGCTCCAATTCTTCGTGTGGCCTCTAAAGATACTCATGTGGCCTATTGTCCTGATCTGGAAGAGGTTATTCTTCCTCAGACCAGCGATGTATCCGCTGCCCTTAGAAAACTTCTTAGTTATTAATGAGAGAGGCTCCCGCAAGGGAGCCTTTTTTTTGCTTAGATTAGCTCTTGATCGAGTTCTTCATATTCACATTCAGTAGAAGCCTTGAGGCAGATATCCCCATAGGTTGATGGTTCTTCATACTCTTCGTCTGAGCTCATGTTGACAATCTTTCCTGGAGTAGAATCATCTACTTCATCCCCAACCTTAAAATTGAAGTTGAATTCAGCTTTTCCCGCTGCACAGCTAATAAGATACTTCGCCATGGATCCGCAGTTGTTTTTCAAGAAGTGGTAGTCAAAAACACCATACCAATTTTTCTTAAGTCCATTTTCTGAATCAGGGCGAGCGAGTTTATCCGCAATACATTTAGCTCTTTTGGCAAAGGCTTCATCGCTATCTTCACTTCTTCTTTTTACGCTATAGCATTTCTCGCCTTCCGGAAGCTTCGCCCAGAAGAGGTCATTGGTGTAGAGATAGGCATCTCCCCCAAAGTAACTCTTGTTCTTATTATAGGGAGTGCCATAGGTTTGTTCACCAACCCGTATATAGATGTGCTTCGTTCCCAGAAAGGCGCGATTCACCACAGGAATATCTGTCACGGGCAAAGGAATCGTGCATACCTGTACGGAAGAGGTTTCAATGAACTCCTCGCTTGCCAGGACGGAAGAGGCAAGGCTGAGAGATAGAATGGTGAGGACCATAGATTTGATCATAATACCTATTTAGTGGTGAAGAGCAGTATATGATTAAGACGAGTTAAATTGGGATGAGGAAGAATAATTTACAGAGCTATAAAAAAGGCCCACCAAGGTGGGCCTTTGGAACTATTTGAATTTAATGCCTTTAAGTAGTTTTTTGCCCTGGGACTCAAGACCACCTTTCTGAAGTTTTTTGATTTCGGCCTGGATCTGATTCTCATGCTTTTTGTAGAGCTCTTGAAGATTTCCTAATTCGGAAAGATTCTTTTGAGTGGCACCTAATTGGGCGAGAAGCTTTTCCTTCGGCTGAGTTACTCGTTCATTCACAAGATTATTTAACTTATCCTGGGCCTCAGCAAGTTTACTACTGAGTTCACGCTTAAGACCTGCTCCTAATTCATCTCCTAAGTTTGAAGAGAGATTCATCTTAAGATTAGTGAAGGGACCAGTCGCATTACCTTTTATGTTAATAACTGGAATGCCTTGAAGGATATTGCTTAAAATCTTTTTCGTACTAGCACTTGATGACTCCACCACAAAGTTAGGTTTGGTGAGAGTAGAGATCCAGTCCATATTGATTTTATTCTCTACGATATTTGCATTAATGGTCATAGCACCATCAGCATTTAAAAACCCTAATTTTATATCTTTATTGGAAACAAATAGTTTCTCTGGAACATTGAAACTATTGACCTGTATCATCGCAGATTGTTTTACGATTTTCTTGGTATGATCTAGATTCAAGAGTGCTCTTACTCCCATAATTTTGGCGGAAGGGAAATTCCCTTTCAAATCAAAAAGCATGGGCTTTTGAATCTGAGCAGGAGCAGTGGTGATATTAGTTACTTCTCCTGAAACATCTCCCGAATAAGATTCGGCTGTTCCTTTTGAGCTAATTGCGGCCCGCTTAAGCCAAAAGAGGGGATAGCCCTTCGTGACGGGAAAGAGATAGGTCTTACCCTCTGAGCGGGGGCGAGGGACAACTTCTTCTCTCTCTTCTTTCTTCTCAGGCATATATTGCTTAGAGACTGCATGATACTTGCGGGCCTTGGCAATGTAGTCAGCGAATTGACCGGCAAAGAGATGCATGGCCATGTCCTGGAAATCGAGTACAGGAATAGAAAAGCGGCTCTTAAGGGAAGCAATATCCTGATTGATGAGCTCTTGCAGCTCTTTCGGATATTGAGTGATATTTTTGACTTCGGATTGAAGTTGCTTAGAGGCCGACTGGACATCCTTGTACTGACCTTCCACTTCTTTTAAGAGATTCGTGAGCTGTTTTACCGCCTGGGCCTGCTTGAGGAAATTTTTTTCCTTAGAAATGGCATTAACTTCCTTCTCGATATTTTTGAGCTTTGAAGTGTCTCCAAGTTGAGCAATTCTTTTATCCCAGAATTCACGTTTGTCCTGAACATCCTTAATCATGGCTTCCGCGCGGGCCTCACTCTTGAGGGTTCCACGGATTTCTTCCACCTGGTTTTTGACATCGCCAGTTTCTAGAATCGCCAGAGCATCTCCCAGCATATTGGCACTATACTTACTCTTAACCTGACCCATAACCTGATTTCTTAATTCTGTCAGTTTTCCTGGTTTAGCGGGCTCAGGAGGAAGGACTTTACCAGGGGTGCGACGGGGCTTATTGATTTGCACGTTTTGAACGCTAGCGTCTTCTACTACAAATTTCATACGTAGAAGGGCGTCCCAGAGAAATTGAAAGTGAATGTTTCCAACCTCCAGAGCATTATTTTTTGGTGCCTCCTTATCGGTCACTTCCAAGCGATTAAGATCAAAAGATCCTTTGATAAAGCTCACATCCAGAGACTGGACATTAACCTCGGCCCCATTAATCTGGGTTCCGGCATATTCAATCAAACCTTTTAGATGGCGATCAAAGTAATAGCTAAAGTAGATAAAGGTTAAAAGGCAGAGTATGAATACCGGAAGGATCGCCTCATAGCGAATTGGCCCGCCCTTCTTCTTCTTTTTATTTTTTGTATCTTGATTATCTTGCATGATCTTCTCCATCAATTCCACTTGTACTGATCATATTTGTAATACCACTGATAAAACTTTGTTGCCTGAACAGCTTTCCAGAATTTTGTTTTTTCAAAACGGGCCACAACGGTTTCACGATACTTAACTATCAGAAATTGACTGATAATAAAGACCAAAGGAGAGAGGGCGAAGGTGATTACGGCCGAACCCATGACGATAGAATTATTAAATCGAGTATAAGGGATAAGTGGCATGTTATAGAGTTGAGTGAAGATACCTTTAAGAGAATCCATCTCCAAGACCTGACTACCCACTAGATGAAAGAGTGGATCTAGAAGAAATGCCGCAAATTTAAAGAAGAAGGCAACAACCAGGGCTGCTCCAATTTGAATTCTAAAAAAGAAAAGAATAAGAAATATCAAAAGACTATGGAGAGAGAGAACAGGAGTCATTCCTAAAATGAATCCACAAGTCATTCCCATAGCAAGAGAGATATTTCCTGTATCAGAGTTAAGTAATTTTATGAACGCAAATAGCTGTTTGAGAATTAGACCCATGAGCTCTCCTGATAGTTAGAATGGTAAAATTCTAAAGATGAGGAGAGCTTTTGACCATCAAAATGAAAGTGCTTTAGCGTTATCGTGTTTTTGACTAAGAGCTTCAGGGTTAATAGATCGGGTTCTAAATCCATCGGGATGACTTTGATGCCAATTCCAGGCATGTTGAACGATGGTTTTAATGGATGGGTACTTGGGCTTCCAGTGAAGCTGGTTTTTGATCTTCTGGCTACTGGCTATAAGGGTTGCAGGATCTCCCGCCCTTCTGGCCTCTTCAACAATCTTAAGCTTCTTACCGGTGACCTTCTCACAAGCATTGATGACCTCTCTTACCGAGAAGCCACTCTCACTACCGAGATTATAAATATCGCCTTCGCCTGCTTTTATGGACTCCAAGGCCAGGACATGGGCATGGGCAAGATCCATCACGTGAACATAATCTCTTACGCAAGTTCCGTCATGGGTAGGATAATCTGTTCCAAAGATTTTCACTTCTACCTCAGGATTATTAGCTCCTGCCAGAATTCTAGGGATAAGATGACTCTCGGGTTTATGATCTTCCCCTATGTGAGCTTCGGGATCTGCTCCGGCCACATTAAAGTAGCGAAGAATGGCAAAGCCTAGCCCATGAGCATTTCGATAATCCTCGATGGCCATTTCAGTCATCATTTTGCTTCTTCCATATGGGTTAATAGGGGAGAGACTCTGATTCTCTTCAATGGGAGTTTTCACGGGATTGCCATAGACAGCAGCTGTTGAAGAGAATACCAGTTTATTTACTCCAGCCGTTTTCATGGCTTCCAGGAGAGTAAGGGCATTGGAAAAATTGTTGGTATAGTATTTGTGAGGATCTGAAACACTTTCTGCGACTTCAATGTTGGCAGCAAAGTGCATCACGGCTTCAATCTTATCATCTCTCAAGACTTTAAGCAGAATATCCGGATCGGAAGTACTTCCGACAATGAGTCTTGCTCTCTTATCAACGGCTTCTTGATGTCCATTGGCCAAATTGTCCAAGACCACGACCTCATGCCCAGCTTTTAAAAGTTCCTTAACTGCATGACTTCCGATATATCCCGCTCCGCCAGTAACTAATACTTTCATATATTCCTCTTACAATGGACTATTGCTAAATTTGGGCCATGTTGTTTTATCTGAACTCAAACAGGTCTTGGCCAGATCCAGAGATTCTCCAATGATCACATGCATGTCGAGATAGCGATAAGTCCCCAGCCTTCCAATGAAAGTTATCTTGTCTTCATTTTCAACGAGCTTGACGTATTGCTCGAGCAGTTCCTTGTCGTTATTTAAACGCAGAGGATAGTATGGAGTATCTTTTTCTCCACAAAGCTTACTATACTCTTTAAAGCAAACCGTTTTGTCGTGCTCTTCCCAGGGAGTAAAATGTTTATGTTCGGCAACCCGAGTGAAAGGTACTTCTTCTTCACAGTAGTTAATAACTGGATTTCCCTGGTAATCCCCATTCTCAACAAAGCGCTCGAACTTAAGCGTGCGGTATCCCAGGCGTCCTAGTTTATAATTGAAGTATCCATCCATCGGGCCACTCCAGAAGACATGCTCGAACTCATCTTTTCTCTCCGGATCAAGCCTTTGACCTAAACGTACTTCTATCTCTGAATGGTCCAAGATTCTTCTCACAATCTCGGTATAACCACTAACAGGGATCCCCTGATATTTCTGATTATAATAGTTATCGTCATAATTAAATCTCACCGGCAAGCGCTTCAAAATAGAAGCTGGTAGATTTGAAGGTTCAACTCCCCATTGTTTCTTCGTGTAACCATAGAAGAAATTCTTGTAGAGATCCTTTCCTAGAAACTTCAATGCTTGATCCTCAAAACTTTGGGGCTCTTTAATGGACTCATCACCTAAGGCTCCTACAAAATCTCTGGCTTCTGCTGGTCCCATTTTCTTTTCAAAGAATTGATTGATCGTCATAAGATTAATAGGAAGAGAGAAGATTCCTTTCTTGGTCACGGCCTTAACACGATTAACGAATGGCTCAAAGCGACCCCAGTGATTCACATACTCCCAGACATCTTCTCGACTGGTATTGAAGATATGAGGCCCATATTTATGAACCATGACTCCTGTTTCATCATCTCGCTCAGTATGGCAGTTTCCTGCTACATGATTTCTTTCATCAAAAACAGTGACTTTATATTTACCACTTTCAACAAGCTCTCGAGCTAAGACTGCTCCAGCAAAACCTGCTCCTGCAATACCAATATGCTTTTTCATCCAATCGCTCCTTTAAGGCCTTACCTGAATTTCTAATTGTCCAAAGTATCTATCAATTGCATTTTCTAGAGGTGGTAATATAGCAAAACGCTCGCTGGTGAGAGCTGAGTTTCGAGGACGTCTCGCCCTTAACTTTAAGTTTGAGATATTTTCCTCTTTGATAAGAGATGGGTTTATATCAAAATCAAACTTGGCCCTTTCGGCTGCAAGTTTTGCAAAGCCACTCCAGGTAACTTCGCCTCTGTTTGTTAGATGAACGACTCCCTTTTCACCATCGAGCAAGAGATCAAGTGAGGTATTTACCAGATCCGGCACGTAGGTAGGAGTGATGATGGTATCCCCGAGTGTCATTACCTCTGAGTTTTTAGCAAGAAGCCTGAGTGCTCCTGTGATAAAATTATATTCATCCCATGGTCCAAAAAAGGAGCTCGTTCTGATGATGAGTGAATTCTCATTAATGGCGAGGACCTTCTCCTCACTCTCGGCTTTGGTCATTCCATAGATGTTGAGAGGATTTACTTTATGACCTTCGCGATATGACTCTTCACTAGACCCATCAAAAACCATGTCTGTTGAATAGTTGATAAACTGTAAGTTGTTTTCTGCACATACCGTGGCTAAATTTACGGCTCCCAGTACATTTTCTCTATAACAGATATCTTTTTCATCTTCAGCTAAATCTACTTTTACGTAGCCGGCAGTATTGATTATTGCCCAAGGATTGATTTCTTTGATGCATTCTCGGACTGAATTAAGATCAGCGATATCCATCTCTGATCTTTTTACTACCCGGTAAGGTATATTTCTTGTCCCACAAATTCTGGCAAAGGCCTGTCCTAAAGTTCCCGTGGCCCCTGTTATGAGAATCGGTCTTTTAGGTTTTAAATCAAGAATAGAATGAGAACCTATTTGAGGTGCCCATATGATTCTTCTTGGTGTTTTCCACCAACCCGGTTGGCTTAGGATAGGATGAATTGAGTCACCCTTAGTTGCAAGATCTTTAACGAGATCGGCAAGTCCTGTCTTATGTGGCTTTTGATCTGGGGTTCTTAGATCAAAGATACCCGGTTCATAGAACATTTCACATATAGTACATAGCTTATGCCAATCATAGGTCCCTAAGAGGCTCCATACGGTAATGGCCTTAATCTCTGCTCCTTTTGAACGAGCAGCCTTGGCCGCATTCCACATTTCATAAAGCCACTTCATTTGAGAGTCTCTATGGCCCATGGTGTGAACTTCTGTCACAGCAATGGGGATATGGTACCTATTCCAGACTTCCAGCAAAATTTCTTCGGGTAGAGGGAGTTCTGCCTGGCCAGTATCGACTGCTCCTATGTCGGCATAGGAATCTTTTCCGTTCCCTCCATGGGACCACTCTGGATAAAGTTCCATGCGGTGATCGAGGAAGCGATTACTTAGATGATAATGATTGATACCAATGATATTTGGTGGAGTAGGATTGTCTTTAAGCCACTTTAAATCTGCATCGGAAACCACATCTTTAAATAGCCAAACTAAGGGATGCTTCTCATCTATTTTTCCACAAAGAAGATCCCATCCCAGCCACCGTCTTTCGTTTTCAAATTCCACTTGATATTTTAGGGGCTCTGTACTCTGGGCCTTGCCGAGATCATCGGTTTGAATCAAGCGGGCCTTGGGATTAATTTCTCTGATCGCCTTCATAGCGAGAACTGTTCCCTTAACTTGATTGAATACAGCTCTAATGAATGTTGGGTAGTCCTTACTATGAGGATACCAATGTCCATACAAACAACTAAAGCGAGCTGTTGTGAGAATTTCATTTATAGGGGTGTAGTCTTCGACCCAGGGGTATCTCTCGGCAAATGCCTTGGCATAGAGAGAGAACTTTTCCGGAAAATCAGGATCGATCAGACTAGTGTATTTAGGCCCACTTCCATGATGGAGGAACCCGGCTATGGGTTTCAATCCCAATCGCCTAAGTTCCGCCAATCTTTCGTCCAGGAAGGACCAATCAAATTCTTCTAAACTATGAGGTGCTACTTTTTCCCATAAACATGGGTATCTGATTTGCTTGATACCTGTCTCTGCGATCATAGTAAGATCGGATAAACGACGGTAGTGGCCATTCTTTTCAAGTTGATCAATATAACGGTCACCTACACGGTTGACCGTACACTCCATCCCCCCCCATAATTCCAGAGGATCCATTAGATAATATCTCCTGCTGAAACTCTAGATTCTATAAGATTTGCAGTTTCGCTCCTCTCCATGAAGTTTCTCATGGATTGACCTTCAAGTTGGGCCATTTTCTCAAAAGTGATATCCCATGAGTTCTCGGTCAGAAAAGAATCTACTCTTTCAAACCATGTTGGATCTGAAGCTTTTTCTGACATGGCCCTTTCAATGCAAAGAAGGAACTCTTCCGGAGAAGAAGCAATATGAACCAGATTCTTCTCAGCATAAGGACGTACAACGTCTTTAATAGCGGTAGAGACAACTGGCCTTCCGGCAGCTAGGAATTCAGGAGTCTTAGTAGGACTGATGAATTTGGTTGATTCATTCAGTGCAAATGGCATCATGGCACAATCCCACCCGGCGAGATAAAGAGGGAGAGTATGGTAATCTCTCTTACCTAGGTAATGAATATTGGCCCTTTGAGGAAGGCTTTCAGGATCAATTTTCACTACTGGGCCAATGATGATGAACTGATAATCGGCATTAATCTCTGCCATTCTGGCGAGAAGGTCGACATCGAATCTTTCATCGATAACACCATAGAAACCGATACGTGGATGAGGAATGTTAATTTGATCGTCTGGTTCTACTAACTGCAATCTTCCTTGAGAGAAGTGAGCGTAATCGATACTGCTTGGCATGGGATGAATATTATGATGACTATTTTTCTTCGCTTCATAAAGGGAGTGCCCCCCAGTGAAGACAACATCGGCCCTCTTCATAAGCTCACTTTCCATATTGATTAAACTTTGAGGAGCTCCTTTAAAGAGTGAGAGTTCATCCATGCAATCAAAAATGGTGCAAACAGGATTAAGGTGACGAGTAAAAGACAGGGCCATGGGTGTATAGTACCAGGCGGTATATTGACTTAAATCTTCTTCGAAAAGTAGTTCATCCACTAAGTCCTTCAAGGAAGCTTCAACATCAGAAGACTTGATATTGCTAGGCAAGTAGGGCACGACTACTTGCACTCCTTCACTCGTTTCACGAAGGTGAAGACGCGGGATGTCTGTCATCCCGAATACAGGCTCTTCAAAGTAGTAAACACGACGATATTTAGCATGACGAGTTAGTAGATGTTGAGGACGCTGAAAAACGAAGTCCCATCTAAGATGAGAAAAGACCAAGAGATCCGATGTTTCACATTTTGTGCCCATAAATTTAACTCCTCAATGAATTATTCAACTAGCTATGACCGGGGGGAGGAATGCCATTTATGTGCCAAGTTTTGACACATTCAATTTAAGGCATGAGCTTTGAAATACATCTATAGCAATACTCAGAAGAGAACTTTTAAGAGGACTTCAGCTATGTCAGAGACAAATTTGGACGGAGATGGGGCAAATCACCCACGGAAAATATTTCGGAGAGATAAATGGAAATCATTGAATGGACTCTGGGATTTCGTCTTTGACGATTCTCAAAAGTATTCCTGTGCTGATGAAATAACTCATTGGCCACATAAGATAAAAGTTCCTTTTGCGCCCGAGACCAAGGAGAGTGGCCTTGGGGATATGGGATTCCATCATCGCTGCTGGTATAAAAAAACCTTTAAAATTAAAAAAAGCGATAAGAGGCTCGTGCTTCACTTCGGTGCTGTGGATTATGAAGCGAAGGTCTGGCTCAATGGTCTATATCTTGGTTGTCATGAAGGAGGGCATACCCCTTTTAATTTTGACATCACTTCATCTCTTAATGATTCAGAAGAACAAATCCTTACTGTCTGTGTTGATGATGATCCCCTTGATCTTACTAAGCCTCGTGGCAAACAGGATTGGCAGAAAGATCCGCATAGTATCTGGTACCCCCGAACAACAGGTATCTGGCAGAGCGTTTGGCTGGAAGAAGTGCCCACAGTTAGCATCGGTCAGCTTCGCTGCTCCCCTCTGCTTGAGCGCTGGGAGATTGGCTGCGAAGTCTTTATCGAGGGTGTTTGCCCTCCTGGTTTAGAATTAAGAGTAAAGCTCAGAAAGGGAGAGGACATTCTCGCTAATGATCGCTATGACGTTATTCATAATGAAGTCCACAGAAGAATTGCTCTTTCTGATCCAGGGATCGATGACTTCAGAAACGAACTCCTTTGGAGTCCAGAGAAGCCTACCCTCATAAACCTTGACCTGGAACTGTGGCTTGGGACTGAAAAGATAGATCATGTTTATTCTTATACCGCCTTAAGAAGTGTCTCTTATAGCCGGGGACGCTTCCTTTTAAATGGCAGGCCCTATTATATGCGGCTCGTTCTTGATCAAGGTTATTGGCCAGATACCTTCATGACTCCTCCCAGTGAAGAGGCAATTAAAAAAGATATTGAACTCATTAAGGCTGCGGGATTTAATGGAGTTAGAAAACATCAGAAGGTAGAAGATCCGGATTTTCTTTATTGGGCCGACAAAATGGGACTACTGGTTTGGGGAGAGATGCCAAGTGCTTATCGCTTTACTCATGAATCGGTTCAAAGGATTACCAAAGAGTGGCTTGAAGTCTTAAACAGAGACATGAATCATCCTTGCATTGTGGTCTGGGTTCCCTTTAATGAATCTTGGGGAGTTCCTGATCTAGCCGATAAAATTCCTCATCAACATTGTGTTCAGGCCCTCTATCATTTAACTAAAACTCTTGATCCTACCCGTCCTTGCATTGGAAACGATGGATGGGAGAGTGTTGCTACCGATATTTTAGGAATCCATGATTATGACGATCAACCAGAAAGACTGCTTAAGAAGTATGTGTCTTCTGGTCAAATGAATGTGGAGGACATTCTTAACCGATATAGACCAGGCGGCAGAGTTATAACTGTTGAGGGCTATGCTCATAAAGGTCAGCCAGTTATGCTGACTGAGTTTGGTGGTATCGCCTTTGTTGAACCCGAAGACGCAATTATTGCAACTTGGGGATATTCTGCAGTGAAGAGTTCCCAGGAGTTTAGAAGAAGATATGAAGAGCTTATGAATGCTATTCATCGGATCGAACTCTTTACCGGCTTTTGTTATACCCAATTTACCGATACCTTCCAGGAGGCCAATGGGCTCTTTAAGGCCGATCGAACGCCAAAGTTTCCTCTAACTGCCATGGCCCGCTCCACCAGAGGAGTTGGTCTGGGTCGAGGAGAGTTAACTTCCGTCCCGCAGCCACCTCCTATTCCCCATGATAACGACCCTTTTGAACAGATGAAGGGCTTTTCAGAAAATTAGGTAAGTCATTTTTTCAGGGTTACTCTCTGGCTTAGATTTCTGTCTTATAATGGCCAGAATCCCCAGGAGTAGCCCCTTGAAGAGCCTTATTTTATTTCCCGTTATTTTGTTTAGTTTGTCCACTTGGGCCAGCAGCGATCTTTTAGATCGCCACCAGGAAATCTGTCGAAGTTATAAGAAGCAAAACTGCCGAGTCCTGATTATTCCTCAAAAATCCATCGATAAAATGATGAAGTGTAGTGGTCTTCTTGTGGGCCGCTTTGAATGTACAGTTAGTTTGCAGGAAGGCAATGCCATGAATCTCACTTGTGGTGATCCCACAAACCCAGTTCTTTATCAAGATTTTAAGGCCATAGAATTTAATTACAAAGTCGCCGCAATCATTCAGGATGAAAACGGGAAGGACAAAGTCATTTCAGAAGATGGAGTCTACACCGTCATTGCTAATAATCTCTTGAAGGTTAACCTCTATCAGACTAAAGAAGAGCTTGCTCACTCTATTACTCTGGATTTTCCCTCCGATGGAACTCCTTTAGAGAATCTAGTTTGTGAGTAGTCCTATTTCTGTATCTGAGATTTCATCAACCGTTCTAACTCAAACTTGCTATCGGTTTTAAACCAGTCATTGCCTGCTCCACGGCCCACGGCCTTAAGGAGTTCGGTAGATACTCTGCCTTCCTTCATAACACTCTCATCAGCATGAATTAATTTAACTTCCCCAGTAATAAGAGAGCCAGCTCCTGCTTCTTTGCCATAACAGAGCATATCTCTAAAAATACATTCAAAATGTATCGGAGATTCTTTTAAACGTTTAGCTTTTACCATATGAGAGTCGATAGGGGTAAGACCAGTAAACTCAAATTCATCCTGTCCATAAGGCAGTTCTGTTGAGGCGAGGTTAACTTTTGAATAATTATTTTCGGTACAAAAATTTAGGACGAACTCTTTTTCCCTCAGAATGTTTTTTACCGTATCTTTGAATTCACCGGTTGCCGTCCTAATGAGAGGGCAGAAAGCAATGATCATGGGACTTGCTGAGACCGCTGTGAAAAAAGAAAAGGGAGCGAGATTGCTTGAGCCATCGATATTTCGGGTGGAAATAACGGCAATGGGTCTAGGTATGATCGATCCAATCAGAAATTTATAGTTATCAGAGAAGAGACCATCGGTTTGATATGTCTTCATTATTTCACCATCCAGCTTTTCCAGTATTCTTTGTTTTCTAAGCGGCTAAACTCTTCTGTCATGTCCAGTGGGTATCTGGTGTCGATCATCACTGCAAATTCATCGGTCCATTCTTTTTCATTTGCCTTGGCAAAAGCCTTGGGGTGAGGCCCATGATTGATGCCTTGAGGATGATAAGTAATGGCGCCAGCATCGATATTGTCACGAGAGAAGAAGTTACCCTGATGATAAAAAAGAATTTCATCATAATCGATATTTGAGTGATAGAACGGAACTTTGAGAACCCCCTCGCTTGTGTGTTCAAGCGGGCGCGCTACAAAAGAGCATATGACAAAATTCTGGCAGACAAAAGTTGTATGACCTGATGGAGGAATATGGTAGCGATGAGAAGTTATGGGGCAATAGTCGTAGATTGAAAGCTTCCACGGATAAAGAGAGCCCTTCCAGCCAACCGTATCCAGTGGATTGAAGGGATAGGTCACATGGGTAATTTTTCCGCGATGTTTGATATTGACCTGGTACTGATCGAGTTCCTGTTCACTACCAACGGCTGCTTCGGGGACAAACTTGGCGGTTTGATCATAAAGAGCATTTGGACCCAAGATACCTCGAGTTGGTTCTTCAAACTCAGAACGTGATTCAACCTTAAGTATTTTACAAGGACGAGTGAGATAAGTTTTATAAGTAGTCCCGCGAGGAACTATGATGTAGTCACCTTTTTCAAAAGGAATATGGCCATAGCTGGTTTCCATCCGGCCTTCTCCTTCATGGATGAAAAACATCTCATCATGATCGGCATTCCTAAAAAATGTTTCAGGAGAAGTCGTTAAGGTTCCCAGATAAACTTCACAGTCATTGTTATAAAGGATTTTAATGAATTGATTCTGAAGACTTGCTTCATTAAATATAGGCGGAAGGTTTCTTGGTTTTAAATCACCTACAATGTGAGTCCAGTCCGTCGGGCGTTGTTCATGGTACTGTTGAGATACTCTTCCAAAGAAACCTTTTCTACCGTGCTCTTCTTCGTAAAAGCCTTCAGGAATTTTAACATGTGCCTGCTTGGTATAGACTCCGCTAGCTTTGAAGTTTTCCATAACTGTTATCCTTACGCTTTTGGATTTGGTGTTCCTACAATGTTTTTTAGTTTTCCAATTCGCTCGATATAAAGTTCAAGCTGATCACCCGGTTGAATCCATCTATCGAGTTCTAGTCCACAACCAGTGCCTACGGTTCCGGAGCCGATGAAATCCGTTGCCCTGATCCATTCTTCCATTCCCATATGCTCGATCATCTCTCCCCATGAATATTGGGAGTCACCGGATTGACCGCGAGACCATTCTTCTCCATTTACAGAAGCTGTCATAAGGAGATCAGGCTCTTCATAGTTGAACTCATCAAAGGTCACGATTATTGGCCCCATCACTGAGCACCAGTCCTTTCCTTTGGCCGGACCTAGACGAATGGACATTTCCTTTCTTTGAATATCTCTAGCCGAAATATCGTTAAGAATGGTGAAGCCGAAGATATGTTTTTTAATATCTTTGGCCTTAACATTTTTTCCGTCTCTACCAATCACCACACCTAACTCTAGTTCATAATCTAATTGCTGCGAATAATAGGGCCAAGGAATTATTTCATCCTGTCCGATAAATCCTGTATTCCCACCTTTATAATAAGCCGGTATTTCGTACCAGGCCGGAGGAACTGGTTCATTACGTTTCTCAAAGCCTTTCTTCACGTGTTTTTCATGAGCATAGAAATCTCGATACATATTGATTTCATCCAGAGGGGCGTCAAATCTTAAATTATCAACGTCATGAATATGAAAAGAGAGATCGGCAGAATTCTTAGTTTTAAGAATTCCTTCCTTGCTTAATTTTAAATAAGCTTCTGTGGTCTCTTTTAACTTCGTAATTGCTTGATCCTGATGAAGTCTTAGAAATTGAGATAAAGAAGATGGAGCAAATAAATCCGCTCTTTTTTCTGGCTGAAAGAAGCCTTCTTTTTCAAACTGGGCCTGCCAGGTAAAGTTCACATCGATAATGGTATTTTCATCCAGGAATAAACCCAATCTCTTGCAGCTTCCCTGAAAAGAGACTCTTTTATAGGTACAAACTTTCATAATAGTTTTCCAAATTTAGCGATAAATTTAGGTAAGACGTTTTCCATGGCTTCATATAAGTGGGTCATCTCATCCTTGGTACCAATGGAGATTCTAACATGGTCGGGCATAAGGTTTGCCCTAAGTGGTCTGATGATAACTCCAAAATTTAAAAGCTCATTAAAGAGATAAAGGCTTGCCTCTTCACTTCCAGTCTTGAAGGTCACAAAATTGGTAACCGAAGGAATTGGCCTAAAGCCCTGTGAGGTTAAATAATTGAAAAGCTCTGTGTAGCAGGCCTTATTATTATCAAGTGTTCTGACTAAATGAGGATAATCTTTTAATGCACCAAAAGCTCCTTTCTGAGCAATGAGGCTGGGCTCAAAAGGCAGTTTTACCTTATGAAGATTGCCGATGAGATAATCGTGTCCGAAACCATACCCACATCTCACTCCAGAAATTCCGTAAGCCTTGGAAAAAGTTCTTAATGTCAGAACATTGTCATAACGATATGTCATAGAGTCCGGATAATCCCATTGTCCTTGGGCAAATTCAAAATAGGCTTCATCCAGAATTACGATGGTATGAGAGGGAACATGACCCATAAGGTAATCGAACTCGGCTTTAGTTATATAAGTACCTGTTGGATTGTCTGGATTTGCGATATAAACGATCTTAGTGTTTGGCGTGATCTTTTTGGCCATGGCCTCAACGTCATACTTATAATCTGATCGTCTAGGCACCTGAATAAGCTTGGCCCCCACAGATTTAGCGAGAATAAGAAATCCGATAAAGGTATTTTCGGAGGTGACAACCTCCTCATCTGGTTGCAGAAAGGCGCGACAAATATAACCCATGATTCCTTCAGAACCATTACCAAGAATAATATTCTGAGGCTTGAGATTATAAAGCTCACACAATGAATTTTTTAATTGATGGGCAAACATGTCGGGATAACGATGTACATCCCAAAGGGCATTCGTCATTTCTCTAATGGCAAAGGGTGATGGGCCCAGAGGATTTTCATTACTTGCGAGCTTTGAGATTTTGGTTAGACCTTTCTCTCGTGCCAACTCATCAATAGGTTTTCCCGCCTGGTAGACTTCTAAGTTTTCAATGTAATCAGGGACTAGTTTTTTCATGGCGTCATTTTACCATATCGAAAAAGAATTGTCCTCTTAACCTAGAGGGAGCTCCAAAATAAACTTGGCCCCTTTACCGAGTTCACTTTCCACTGAGATNNCAAAGCGCTTAAAGATTCTTTCATGATCCTGTAAAGCAATGCCTCGTCCGCCATCTTGAACTGCTAAAATGGCGCGATCTTCTTTCTGGGTGATGTCGACCTTGATAGGAGTCTTCTCACCATAGCGTATAGCATTAGTCATGAGGTTGGTAATAACTTGCTCAATTCTGTAAGGGTCACACTTTAGAAAGATAGGCTCTTTAATTTCAAATTGAAGTTCTATCTTCTGCTCCATCAGTTGATCCTTGAAGCGATCTAAGACTTCGTCTGCTAAATCCACAATATTAACTTCGAGGCTCCTGAACTTCATTTTACCCGAAGCTATTCGGGAGATGTCGAGCATATCGTCGACTAAATGTCCCAGTCGATCGAGCTGTCGATTGGTACTGTTTAAAACCTTGGAGACAAGAGCTTTCTCCTCAGTATCCACACTTTCCATAATGGTGGATAGGACCTCTACCTGAAGGATAAGGGCAGTAAGGGGAGTCTTCAATTCATGAGAAGCAATAGAAATGAATTCATCTCTTAGCTGAATAGCATTTCTTGCGTCCTTGTAGAGTTCGGCTTTTTCGATAACCAATGCAACATGATGACCAAGATCTTCTGCAGTCTCGAGGTCCTTCTTGTCAAATCGGCGCCTATTCGTAGAAATAAGAAAATTCAATGCTCCCATGGCCCGGCCTCTAACTCGTAAGGGGACACATATATAAGAACGAATTCCAATTTTTCTGACGAGCTCTGCGTGTTCAAGGTTTTTCGTATAAGTTGGAACAATGTCCTGCTCAGTAGGATTAATGAGTAGGGATTTTCCGCTACTGATTACTCGTGATGAGGGATTCGGAGAATTAGCATCTGGAGCAAACTTGATTAGTTCCTCCATGATTTTTTCAATCTCAGAATCGTGATGTCTGGTGATGAGACGCTTGATTTCCTTGTCTTCAATAAAATCGACAATACATCCATCGGCAAAAAAAGGAAGTGAAGACGTGGCTATTTTGTCTAAAATATTTTCGTAGTCTAGAGTTGAAAGCAGAACCGATTTGATTTCGGCCAGGAATTTTTGGATATCTTCTTCTCTCTTTTTTTCTGTAATATCAGTTGCAATAACTACGGCTGCTGCTATTTTACCGGTAGAATCCTGGATAGGAGCTGAACTCGATGTTATGATAGCAGTTGACCCATTTTTATAGTTGATGCGAATTTCTTCATCCTGAATTTCTTCACCCTGATAAAGTGATCTGAACACAGGGAGCTCATTTCTTTCATACAAAGATCCATCAGTTTTAAAGGCGATGGCATCATTATTCAATACAGAGAACTTCTCAAAACGCTCATTTCTTAAATTTATATTGCCTTGAGAATCAAGAACCATCATCCCCGCAGGCAATTGCTTAAGGATAGTTTCTAATTGATTTCTCTCGTACTTAAGCTGAGAGAGTAAGCTCTCTCTTTCTACCTTATCGATCTGTTGATTTGTTAGATCTTGCGAAATTATAACAACCTCTAGCACATCACCCTTTTTATTTTTCAAAGGATAGATGAGGCAGCTCATCCAACAGGCCTCTCCGATCAGGCCAGCCGCTGAAGGATCATAATAGAAGTCCGGAACTTGAGTTATCTCTCCTTCAAAGCCTTTCTGGAAATATTTAATCAGCCCCTTCGCTTCAAGTCTTGAATCTTCTAATACGTTGTACTTATTTAAAATTTCGTCACGGATAAACTCATCTGAATATTTCCACATTCGTTTCCAGGCCTGGTTCACCAGTAAAGCAACCCCCTCCTTGGAATAAATCTGAATCCCCAAAGGGGACTGCTGGAAAACGGCATGAAACCTTGTATGCAGTCTTTCATCTTCCCTACGAGATTCGGTTATGTCTCGAAGGGTGGCAATAGCCCCAATCTTATGACCTTCAGAATCATAGAGAGCTTGCCCATTTACCGAGAGGAGTATGGGAGACTGATCCTTTCTTGCGAGAATCATCTCAACATTCTCGACATTGTTATCGTAAAGGGCCCGATAGAGAGGAACTTCATGGTAATCTAATTTGGTGATTCCATCGACTTGATAGAGATCGTAGTGGTCCGGCCATTTCTCGGCCGGTATTTCCATTTGAGAGATACCATGCATTTCAAGCGCTTTGCGATTGAAGTAGACCAGGGTGCCTTCTGAATCACAAGCAACCACGCCTTCATTGGTTCGCTCTAATACAGCACTTAAGAATTCGATACGCTCTTCTAAATTTCTTATCATGAGCTTTCTATAGTACATTCCTCTTTACAGGAGAGCTATTATTTCTTGCTAACAGTCTCTTCCTTTAGGATTATTTTAGCAAAGAGAAAGACCACGAGGGCAACGATGAGAAAATCAATCCCACTTCCAATAACTCTACCGTAAAAGACTCCGTGGAAATTTAAATCCCGGATATGACTCACTCCTGCCTTATTCAAGATTGGCCGGAGAAGTAATGGCATGATTAAGTCATTTACCACACTTGTAACAAGTACATTAAGTTTGCCTCCAATAATGACGGCTATGGCCAGGCCGGCCACATTATAGGTCTTTAAAAAATCGATAAACTTCTTCAACATACCTCTCCTTCCTATTGATTTAATGGTTTTAACCATTAACATGACTTTTTTATAAGGAGAAATATTTATGGGACAATCTATCTATCAATACCAGCTTAATAAGATTAATGGCGAATCAACTACCCTTGAAGAATTTAAGGGTAAAGTGCTTTTGATTGTTAACACTGCTTCTAAATGTGGACTTACACCTCAGTATGAGGGATTAGAAAAACTCTATCGAGAATATAAAGATAAAGGTTTGGTTGTGCTGGGATTCCCTGCCAATGAATTTGCGGGCCAAGAGCCTGGATCTAACTCTGAGATTCAGGAGTTCTGCCAGATGAAGTTTGGGATTGAATTTCCTATGTTTGGAAAAGTGGTTGTAAAGGGGGAGGGAAAGCATCCACTCTTTGACTATCTTACTAAGACAAAGCCCGAAGCGAAGGCTAATTCAGAAGGACAGTTGCTGAAAATCCTGAAAGAGAAAAATCTTCTTTCAGGAGGACCTCAAGATATCAAATGGAACTTTGAGAAGTTTTTAGTAAACCGAAAGGGAGTCGTGGTAGACCGTTTCAATCCAGATGTAACTCCGGATGCAAAAATCCTGAAAGAAGCGATTGAGAAGGAATTAGCAACTTCCTTATAGATCTAATGTTGTAACTTGACCGATATTTTTACTTAACTGATCCATAGGGAGCCAGCACGCTTCCACAGAGTAGTCCTCCCTATGGGTTTCAAAAGAGCAGTCATCGGCCAAGGCACCCGTTTTATTGTTTCGACACAGGCAATTCCAGTTTTTATTAGTGCTGGCCCAGTTGGTGCCCCAAGTATTTCTGACGAGAAAGTGACAAGATCCTGCAATTTGCTTTTTACCAACAACCAGGGATTCATGATACTGACATCCTTTCGGTAGCACATCTCTTTCTCCTCGGGAGTTGAAGCTTATGCCCCCAAAATTTGGTTTCTTCCAGACGTTTGAGCAATATGCAATCGAAATAGGCGAGTCTACCTCATTAAGGCGATTCATAATGAATCTAGCATAGGCTTCATCTGAATTAAGAGTCCTGAAATTCATTCTTTTAGCAGACGGTAGACTAAGTTTGGTCCTTAAAGGTGCTGAACATGCATCTTTCACCATTTCCATAAGTCTTGAAGTCGATGTTTCCTGAGTGTCCAACATGCTGAGGGCCTTATTTACTGTCTGGTAATCACAGTTTGAGAAATTAGTTAATGCTTCTAAGGCTTCCTTGGGATGACCAATTTGGATATTTTCTCTTTTCATGAGTTGAGCATAATTCAGTGCCACCCAAAAAGGATGAACACTTCTCTCTGAATTGCCTTGCTTGATGAGATGATAATCGGCCATTTGGGCCGCTGAATAAGCGTAGCAGATATTGATCTTACCCTGATTGTAGACTGGTATCTTCGAGAAGGGAGAGTCTTCGTTCGTGATTAAATTGATACTTGAGCAATCATTCGCAAGGGATAGGAAGGGGGCAAGTACCATTAATAAAAAGAGGAGTGGTTGTATTTTCTTCATAGGAAGAACTCATTATCTTCGCCCGGGTGTCCAGGGAAAGAGTGGTAAAATCTCTCCCTCTTGACACGACGCAAACCCTTGAAACCCTCTCTTCCCTCCGCTAAAGTATGCTTACTAAAAAAGTGAGGAATTAAATGAAACTACTTGAAGGAAAAAAAGCCCTGATTTTGGGTCTGGCCAATGACCGATCTATTGCCTGGGGAATTACCAAAGCTTTCAAAGAGCAGGGAGCATCCGTCGCCCTGTCATATATGAATGATGCCCTTAAAAAAAGAGTGGAGCCATTGGCCGAAGAAATTGGAGCTGACTTCACCTTTGAGATGGATGTGACCAATGATGATCATTATGCTTCTATGAAAGAAGTTGTAGCGAAGAACTGGGGAAAGTTTGATATCATCGTCCATTCTCTGGCCTTTGCCGATAAAGAAGATCTCTCTCGTGAGTTTCTTCACACTAGCCGCAAAGGTTTTGCTATGGCCTGTGATATTTCAGCATTCTCTCTAGTAGGAATTACCGATGCCCTCCATGAACTTTTAAATGATAACGGCTCTATCATCAGTATGACTTACTATGGCTCTCAGAAAGTTATCAAAAACTACAATGTGATGGGTGTGGCCAAAGCAGCTCTCGAAGCTTCAACTCGCTACCTCGCCTATGATCTTGGGCCTCGTGGAATTAAGGTAAATTGCATTTCTGCTGGACCGATTAAAACACTGGCCGCTTCAGGTATCTCTGGCTTTAGAGGTCTTTTGAACCAAGTGGAAGAAATCTCTCCCATGAAAAAGAATGTGACTCCTGAGGATTGTGGGGGAGCTGCTGTGTATTTGGCTTCTCACCTTTCTGGTGGTGTAACTGGTCAAGTACTCTATGTTGACTCGGGATTAAATATTCTCGGCGGATTCTAGTGGAGTATCAGTTCGGACAATTCTCTCCAGAACATCTAAAAAAGATGGAGGAGGGGGTAAAACTCTTCAATGAGCAAAAGTATTGGGAATGCCATGAAGCTCTGGAAGACGTCTGGATGGAAGATCGAAATGATAATGCGAGAAATATCTATTGGGCGGTCATTCAAGTGGCCGCCGCCTGTATCCATTACCGAGACAATAAAATTATCGGTGCCCAAGGCATGATTATGAAGGCCAAGCAGAAGTTTCAGAGATGTCATGATCTGTATGTCTTGACCGATCTTACTTATCGTTATCTGGACTGGAAGGAGTTAGAAACTATCGTGATGGCAATTCCAGATGGAACTGATTCGAAGTTAAGCGACTTCGAAGAGCTCTTTAACTTTAGATTTAAGAATTACTCTACAGGAGCTTAAGCATGAAAAATATTATGCAATCATTTCCAATTTCTCTGCGAATGATTTTTAGCGATCCCATCAATCTCACGTTGGCCCTCATACCTACCATTCTGGGCCTATCCATTTATATTTTTTCCATCGTGGCCATCTTTAAAAATGCTGACTACTTTGGTGTCTTCATCCAGAATTATATTCCAGATCCTCAGACTGCTGGCTGGGTGGGAAAGCTTCTGACTGCCATTTTTATCGTCTTTGTTTTTTTGATCATGAGCTGGACATTTATCCTGGTGGTGGGAATTATCGCGGCTCCCTTTAATAGTATGCTCAGTTCTCGCATTGAAACTATTCTGGTCGGAAAACAAGTAAGTCAGAATCGCAGTAAGACCTTCTCTGAAATAATGACGGGATTTGGCTCGACCTTTATCAATGAATTCAAGAAGCTCTTTTTTATTCTTCTTCTGACCCTGTTGGCCTTTCTCTTAAATCTTTTTCCACTTTTCTATCCTGTTGGAGTCTTTATTCTTGCCCTGATGCTTTCAGTCCAGTTTGTTGACTATAGTTGGTCACGGCATGATCTGCTTTTTAGAAATTGTGTTCAGGACACCTTTAAAAATATGTTACCCTATGGCGTATCAGGCTTTATCTTTCTGATCCTGATAACAGTACCTATTATCAACGCCCTGGTGCCAGCATTTGCTACCAGTTACTTTACGGTCTTATGGCTAAAACGTCAGAACAAGATTCAGGCCTAGCAGAGGGTATAAGGTCCATTGTCGTAAAACTTCCTTTTGATTTACAGGAAAGAATTCTCGCATTTCCTTTTTTGCATGCCCTAAGAGAGCGCTATCCTGAAGCAGAACTTCATTTCATTACTCCTAAAGTAAATATCGAAGTTTTAAATCTTCTTCCCTTTAAAGCTTACTATCATGAATTTGATGAGGATGAGATTAGCTCCATCTTCGATGTGCACAGATTTTGCGTCACTCTTAAGATTTACAATGTTGATCTTTTCATTTCCTTAACTAATTCCTTTCCCGACGCTTGCTTAGGTTTGGGTCTTAAGGCAAAGCAGCGTGTGGGATTTTCCGATGGATGGAAGACCTTGGTCTTAAATCAGAAGACTCCAAGACCAGTAGGACACCATGTATGTGAGGATTTTTTTGCTCTTTATAAAGAGCATGTGGGAAAAGAAGTAAACGAGAGAATGAGGTGCATGTCCCGGGATCTTTCTCCCATGATTGAAGATTGGGATGAAAAACCTTATTTTGCTATTAATCTCGCCCCCATCAGAAGTGCCAATATCGAAGAAGAATGGCTTCATCTCATCTCTCATTTTGAAGGACAGAGAGTTGTGCTTTTCTCTTCAGAAGAACAGGAGAAGACTCAGCTTCATATAGATTCATTTCTAGCTCGGCTTCCAAAGAATAATACTTACGTGAATTTCGTTTATCCAACCATGATCGAGCTTTCTCGCATGATTGCTTTTGCACGTGGTGTAATTACCTATAATGGACCAGTGGCTTCACTCACAGCTTATACAGGAAGTAGATCTCTTATTCTGTTTGACCGTGAAGATCCTAAAAGGTTTGGCCCCTTCTATTTCTTGGCCGACACCTTAATAGTGGAGCCAGTGGTATCTCAGGATGCGGGAGTCATGAAGGCGCGCGATAGGTTTAATATGGAAGAAGTGGCCGTAAAGGCCAATGATTTTTTTAGACTATCTATTCAGCCGAATCATTGAAGCGTTTATCCTTACTAAAGATAAAATTCACAGTACTGCCTGAGTCTTTGGATATGAAGAAGTAACCGAGGTTGGTATGAAGGTAGCAGACATTAGATTGTGGAATGTCGCTCAGAAGAAGTTTGCAGTCGGGTTGAATTTTAATCGAAACCTCTCCGCTCTTACACATAAGCTTCCCGCCAACAAGAGCATTAAATGCACCCTTAGCACTTTCTTCATCCAGTCCCTCTTTGCCATTTGACCATTCTTCCTTGGTTAACTGATGTAGGCCAGAGTATCGGGAGTAGGGTAAGAGTTTATTAAGACAAGTCATGCCTTGAGCAAAACTAGATACCGAGGTGAGAGATAAAGCTGCTGCAATTATTAACTTCTTCATAATAAATTCCCTTTGCTCTAGCCTATCATGAAAGCATCAACTGACTAGTATGCCTTCCTGACTTTTTCTTTCAGAAAGGCATAATTAAGGTTACTGAAAACTGTTTAAGATCTCATTCAGGGAAGCCAGTTTATCTTGGAAAGCCTTACCTTTTTCTCTCACTTCAACTACCACTTCTTCAGGTGCGTTTTGCATAAAGTTAGAATTATTGAGCTTAACTTCTATCTTTCTATACTCATTCTGAGTCTTCTCCATATCTTTCTTAATACGGTTAACTTGCTCATTGATATCGATAAGCCCCTCTAAAGGAACAAAAATTTCAGTGTGAACAGTCGCAAGGGAAGCTGACTTCTTAGGCCTGTCAGAGGTCTTGTTGCGGATAGTGCCTGATTTTACATTCGCTAAATCCTTCAAGAAGTGGCGTGACTCATAAATGAATTTGGCGAGCTTCTTATCATCGGTAAAAAGCTTGGTATCGATTTCATCTTTTGGTTTAAGGTTAACCTGTGATCGAATATTTCTGATACCAGAAGTAACTTCGATAAACTTATTCATCAGAAACTGAACTTCTTCATTCTCTAGACCCGGATCAAACTCCACGTAATCCTGAGAAATAAGTAGATTCTCGCTGTCTTCAAGGTGGGACCAGATCTCTTCGGTGATAAAAGGGACTACAGGGTGAAGGAGGGTCACGATCTTTCTGAAACAATACTTAAGCATTGTTGCCCGAATGATTTTTGCCTTTTCGTCTTCTCCATAAAGGATGTTCTTAGAGAGCTCGATATACCATGAGCAGAACTTCTCATAAACAAACTGATAGATACATGAACAAGCATCATCAAAACGATAAACATCCATGGCTTCATTCATTTCTTTTGCCACGGTATTAAGCTCAGCTAAAATCCACTTGTCATGGAGATGCCACTCGGACTTCACGGGAAGTTCGTCTTGGGCCTTATCCAGGAATGGATAGACAAAGCGAAAAGCATTCCAAAGTTTATTGACGAAATTCCTGTAGCCTTCAATTCTTTCTGGATCAAGATTTAAATCGCGGTTATAGCCAGAGCCAGCAGCTAGAGTAAATCTCATGGCGTCAGCACCATACTGCTTAACCATATCCAATGGATCGATACCGTTTCCAAGAGATTTACTCATCTTTCGGCCTTGCTTATCTCTTACGATGGCGTGGATATAAACATCTTTGAAGGGGGCCTTTCCGGTAACTTTCATATTCATCATCATCATCCGGGCGACCCAAAAGAAGATGATGTCAAAGCCAGTAATTAGGGTGGAATTGGGATAGAAATCATCAAAACGCTTCTGAACCATGGCCTCTTCATCTGGCCAGCCTAAGGTTGATAGTGGCCAGAGACCAGAGGAGAACCAAGTGTCGAGAACGTCGGGATCTTGATAGATGTCCTTGTCTTTGCACTCCATGCATTCTGTTGGAGTTTCTTCAGATGCCCACTTCGCATCACAGTGGCGGCAATAATAGACTGGTATTTGATGGCCCCACCAAAGTTGGCGCGAGATACACCAGTCCTTCGGATTTCTGAGCCAAGCAAAGTAAGTATTCTCCCAGCCTTTAGGGAAGAAGGTCATTTCTCCCTCTTCCACCGCCTTAACAGCAGCTTCTGACATAGAGGTGGTATTTAGAAACCACTGTTTTGATACGATAGGCTCGATAATTTCGTCAGAGCGCTGACCATGTCCCACTGGATGGATGTGCTCTTTTTTCTCAACGAGTTCTCCCAGCTCTGTAAGGATTCTTTCAACTTCGACGCGAGCATCTTTGGCCTTAAGGCCCTCGATTTCAGGAGCATTAGTATTAAATGTTCCATCTTTGTTTAGAATATTGATGATAGGCAGGTTATTACGTTTACCGATCTCAAAGTCATTGAAGTCATGTCCAGGAGTAACCTTGAGGCATCCAGTTCCTTTTTCTATATCTACATGTTCATCCCCAATGATCGGGACTTCACGATTACAAATGGGAACGATAGCTGTCTTGCCAATAAGATCTTTAAAACGCTCATCATTTGGATTCACAGCAACTGCTGTATCAGCAAAGACGGTTTCAGGACGGGTGGTAGCTATTATGAGTTCAAAATTGGGATCTTCTTTTACCTTATAACGAAGATAGTAGAAGTGCCCTTTAACTTCCTTGTGTTCAACTTCGGCATCGGAAATAGCAGACTGAAGGATTGGATCCCAGTTAACGATATAGTCAGACTGATAGATCAGACCTTCATTGAAAAGCATTACAAAAAATTTTTTTACTGCCTTATTTGGTACTTCGTCCAGAGTGAAGGTTGAGTAGTCCCAGTCACAAGAGACACCCATCTTTTTTTGTTGGTTCACGATTTCTGCCCCGAATTCTTCCTTCCAGGCCCAAATTCTTTTTAAGAATTCTTCTCTTCCTAAATCATGTCGATTTTTTTTCTCTTCTTTCCAGATGAGCTTTTCGACCACGGCTTGAGTTGAAATTCCCGCATGGTCAGAGCCAGGGATCCAAAGAGTTTCAAAGCCCTTCATCCTTTTATAACGAATAAGTGTGTCTTGAGTTGTGGCATCCAGAGCATGACCCATATGAAGTTTACCGGTCACATTGGGAGGAGGCATAAGCACGGTGAAAGTTTCCCCTTGCTTACCCTTGATTGGCCTGAAGCTCTTAGAATCTAACCATTTNNATTTCCATTATCTCTTTCCTTCTATGAATTCTTTAACTTTAATTGTTTGTTCTGTTCTTCTTTTGAGATCTTTAACTTTCACTTCGTCATTTTTCAATTCTTCTTCACCAAAGAAGCAGACCGAGGCGAAGTTTTTTTTCTCACTGTATGAGAAGATTTTCTTGGGTTTGGCTTCTCCAAAATAAAGTTCTACTTTATGACCTGATTCTCTTAAAGACTGGGCCAATGACATGGCAGGTTTTTCACCTTCGGGAACGAGGTAGGCCACAAGATAATCGAGTTCCGGCTTTGAGAAATCAGGAGAAAGATTATGGCTATGAAGGAATTCTTTTAAGGGAACTTCACCTAATCCTATACCCACACCTTCCAGGGCCGGTTCATTAAATATCTGCAGAAGATTGGCATAAGAGCCTCCCCCTGCGATCGCCCGACGATTCTCTGGGTGTTTATCAAAGATTTCAAAGACCACGCCTGTGTAATAATCAAGCCCTCGCACAATGGAAGGATCAAACTTCACATATTCGGCGAGACCCTGCTCTGTGAACTTTTCAAAAAGAGATATTAGGGGAGCTACTTCGGCAAGGGAATCGGCCGAATATTTGGTAACAAACTTAGTAATGTCTCCGGTGCTGATTAAGGAAACAAATTCTTCAAATATGAGGGCCTTGCTCTCATCGCTGGTAATTGCTTTAACCTCATTTGAAAACTTAGCGGGGTCCATTTTGTTTTTCTTATCAACCAACTTATAGAGCTTCTTAGTTAAGTTCTCTTCTAGACCAATAAGTTTGGTAAAGACCAGGTCTACAAAACGGCGATCATTAATCAGGACTTCAAAATGCTCATGAGTTGCACCAAAGCTTTGGATCAGTTTCACTGCCATTTGAATGATTTCCACTTCACCATATTGTCCGGCCCCAAAGATATCTGCATTATACTGCCAGAATTCTCTAAGTCTTCCTTTCTGGGGTTTCTCATATCTCATAAGATTTGGAATGGAATACCATCTTAGAGGTTTAGCAACTTCCCGGTGAATTTGAGCCACCATTCTGGCCACGGTCGGAGTCATTTCTGGACGAATGGCCACATGACGATCACCACGATCGGTGAAGGAATAGATTTGATCATTGATCAATTCTTCTCCCGATTTTGCTAAATAGAGTTCGACTTCTTCTAGTAGAGGACCATCATAAGGCTCATACGCAAATAGTTCTGAGACCTCTGCCATTTTTTTAAAAATATAATTACGGAGCCTCATCTCAGTGGGGAAAAAGTCTCGCGTTCCTCGATAGGGAGTTTTTGACAAGGCCATGAACATCCTTTGCTAGCTAGTTAAGGCAGACATTATTATACAGAAATGGATAGTAAAAAGGTACTTCTAAGGGTGATGACTAGCGGTGTTATTCGATCTTCTCTTCTATATTTCGAATGACATCTTCACTTATAGGACTCATATCATCGGGAGTTACTTTCTGAGTCTCCTCAAGGGCATTATTCCTCTCTTTTTGTGAGGACTCCTTAAGTGTTAAAGGGTCTTCATTATTCCTCATCTGCTTTAGTTCTTCAGGAGCGAGATTCAAGAGCTTGGGTGGGATATTAAACAAAGTGGTTTGAGTCTCCCCACGAGCTGTACTTGCAAAACGCTTAAAAAGAATCGATCTCTCGTTCAGCTTTCGCAAAACTTCCCAGGAAACTTCCTTACTAAGATCATTAAATTGAGCAGCATTAAGTCTATCCATACGGTCAATCCAGGGGAGGATATAGCCAAGATAGCGCTTAAAGCGAAGGGCTTCCTGTCTTTTTGCTCCTTCATATAGATCTGGATTAAAACTTTTATCGGTTATAAGACCCATGCTCTGCCGGTGACGAAGTTCTGCAATAATGGACTTCCAGATCCATTGAGAGAATGAATTGAGATATTTTTTCTTCTTATCAAAGTCATTTTCGATTCTATCAACCAGTAAGTTGGTCATATCGAACTGACGCACTTGTGGAAATCGATGCTCCAGGGTGTTTTTGATAACTTCAGACTTCATGAGAAAAAAGATGTGCTCTTTAGCAAGCGAGCCCAGGTTCTGTTCAAGCTCCTGGATAAGCCCCACCAATTGCAGTCTCTCCTTAGGTGTTTTTGTCTCTAGCTTCATTGAATCAAAAAGCAAGACAAACTCCAGAGGAATTCGATCACTCATAATTTTGAAGTCCTTATCAAAGGCCTTAACAGAAAGAGGAAGGAGGATTAATAAGAGTAATAATCTACATTTCAAAGGGTAATTCCTCGTTACTACTCGGAGCCGATTTAAGAATATCAGTCCCAAGGTTATTGGTTCCTTCGACAACGTAGAATTCACCCCGTAAAGGGATGAGAATTCTATCATCCATCTCGATTAATTGACCTACATTGCCCATTTCCGATTTTAATTCGACTTTCTGAGTTTTAAGAATCAGTTTAGCCGCTTCGGTGGTCTTGGTGGTAAGAGTCTTGTTTTGGTTTGTGGTTTTGATGAAGAAAATTGAGTCTTTCATGCAGATCATGTTTCCTATGTCCTGATTTATTGAATCATAGACAGTGGTAAAGCTTGATAAGTTTGTCTCAGCACTTATATTGATTCTAAGAATTTTACTTCCGCGCGTGACTCCTTCATAAGGAAACTCACCTACGGCAAGATAGCCTTCGTTTTGGCATAACTCAATTTTAGTACCTGTTTGAGGGGCGCGGTAGATTATCCTGCTCTTTTTCGTCTTGAGGTCAAAAGATACCATAGCGGCAAATCCATTCTCATTGATATCCGAATAAACGATAACGTCATCATTGATCATCTCAGCTTCCGGAATAAAAAAGGGGCTTGGCTTTTTAGAAAGCCGAATATCGTATTTTTTTTGAGTGACTAAGTTTTGGATATGGAGAGTACCTGTGTAGCTATCATAGTAGGTAATCCATTCATCATTAAGATGAAGCTTGGCTGCTTTACCGGCACCAACTTCCTTAGGCTGTGAGTTGCCCCAATTTACCATGAAGAGTTTGTGTTCTTTTTTAAGACTAAATTCCTGATGATACTGAGGAATTACTTCGACGATAAGGCGACGTTTAAAGCGAGATCCGGTTACGATGAAATCACTGGAGGAGGCATCGGAAATGAAATCGATACTTCGAAAACTGCTCACTAACCCTAAAACTCCAGGACGTTTTTGAACATAGATGTAGCGGCCATCCATAGAGAGATATCTCAGCGTTTCAGGTGCATGCTTTGTTAAGAGTTTTGGCAACTCAGCGGCATGAAGGAAGCACGTTAGAATGATAAGACTAATCCAGGCCATAGAGCGTCCAAAGTTTAAGAGGGTGAAGTCTTTGGTAAGTTTTAACCGCAGAATAAAGATTACTCCAACTGATCATTCTCGGGGCTTGAAGAGAGTCTGCAGCCGTTCTGGTTACAAAGGCCACTTGCTCTCCATCCTTTACAATTCCATCTATAATGAAGGGAATAGGGGTGCATTGATTGAGTCCCTGGGTCTTAAAGAATGACGGCAAAATGTCTTCAGAACAGCCGATACCATAAATGATGCCGCTTTTACTTTTTTGATAGAAAGCCTTTATAGATGAAAGATTCATCAAAGCCGCTGCTTTCTGCTTAAAATCTTTGGTAAGTAGATAATGCTGAGAGAATCGCTCTTCACGAACAGTTAGAGGGAAGTAGTTTAATGAAAGACGACTTTTGATGTTTATGAAATCGATAGGCCGATTATTATAGAGAATCTTGTGCTTACATTGCGAAGTAAAGCACTGATCTTTCTCGAATATGATGTGGCAGCCCGATTTAAATTGTAGCAACAAAGGATTATAATTCTCTGAGCTAACCATATTGCAGACTAAGCTCTGATCAGCTCCTCGAGTATCTCTTAAAATCTTGGCGACAACATTGGTATAGGAAAAGGGGTGATCGCCATAGCTTCCCATAAAAGTTTTAGCGCAAACTTCACGACCTAACAGTTTATTGTCATAACAAGCTTCAAGATCCCAGTTCTCTTCATTGTCAAATTTTTGATTAAAAAGTAGGGTTTCTCCTGCAGAAATGGCCGAGCAGGGACCACTTGATGATTTAATCTCTCCCTTACTTATATTGAGGAGAAGTCGTGCCATATTAGTTACCGTAAATTGATCACTGGTTCCGGGACAATCCTGATAATTTGATCTCAGTGTTGAATGATTTAGGGCCTGGGAGAGAGAGTCGCACTCCATCTGAGGAGAGAGGCCTGGACTCATACCCTGAGTATAAAGACAAAGGTCATTCTCTTTTCTTAGTCGAGCAAGGCACTGCTTGAGCTGCGGAGTTGAGAGCTTAGGAGCATTCATTACTTTCTGACATATGTCAGTGGCATAGATAGGGCTTTCATAGCCAGCAGCTAGTTTGCTCCAAAAAGAGACATTTAAGAACTCATCGCAGAAGAGAGCCTCGTTATCAAGATTTGAACAGAGATTTCCCAGATAATCTTTTTGAATGAGGCTCAGCTTTTTATCCAGAACACTTGCCACGGCCCTTCTTTGAGTAAGATCTTTTGGATCTCCTTCTCCAGCACGGGCCTCTTTAATGTATTCATGGATCTGGCAGAAATAGGGAGTCTTTGAATTATTGAGCCAGTTGAGATGAATGTTTCTGCACTGATCTCGTCCTGATGGTATTTCAAATAAAGTATTTTTCAGTGTTTCATCGAGACTTTTTACCTGAAATTGGCTGATGAGCTCGTTAGTTTCAGGACACTGTTGGGTTACAACTTTGTTTAAAAAGTCTTTCTTCGAAATGATAGCGGCTTCTGCCTGGCCGTTAGGATTGACAAAGGTAATGAGAATATTTCTTATTTTTCCTTCAGCACTTTTAAGTAGATCAGTCAGAATCGTGTCGTAGAATCGACATCTGTTGATAGATGCCAATTTTAAATACCCGGGATCAGAATGGAGAATAACTGAATTAAGAAAATCTGGTTCAAGTTCCAGCTCAGTTACCTTATTTGCTTCAGTAAAAACCTTCCCATTTCTCGTTAAATATTCAGTCCGATTTCTAAACTTCGTCAGATCAATTTGGATGATCTTCTCAAAGGTTTGAAGGATACCTGGATAGGCGACAGATGAGGGAGTGTCTAATGGAGTGGATTGAGCAGCGGCTATGAAAGAAAAGCATGACCCCAGGAGGGTCATGCTGATTGTTTTTTTAGAGAGCTGATTTCGCCAAAATAGAGGCAACATCTTCAACCTGTAATTCCTCGGTTGCTTTTACAGTTCCTTTAGAGGAGTTGAAGTTAATCATACAATATGAGCACGATGTGGCAAGTTTTGGAGCTTGGGTTTCTCCGATGTGCTCCAGACGGTTCAAGGCCAGATGCTGACCTTCTGGAAGTTCATACCACATATTTCCTCCGCCCATCCCACAACAGAGGGCCTTATCCTTATTCTTTTCCATTTCCTTGAGTTTTACTCCTGGAATTGAAGTCAGAATGTCTCGGGGAGCATTGTACTCACCATGATGGCGACCTAGATAACATGGATCGTGGAAAGTGAGTTCTCCAGCAACTTCTTTAAGCGCCTTAAGTTTTCCAGATCTCAATAGTTCTGACAGAAGTTCGGTATGATGAACGGTTTCAAATACGCCATCATCAAACTTAGCGTATTCTTTTCCAATGGTGTGAAGGCAATGTGGACAATGAGTTACAACCTTATCAAAGGTGTATTGTCTCATGTTAGCAATGTTTTCGATGGCAATCTCATAGAATGAATATTCATCACCAAAACGTCTAACAGGATCACCGTTACATTTTTCAGTCTTGCCCATTACTGCAAAGCTCACCCCGGCTTTGGTTAGAAGGGCCACGGTGTCTTTTACAACCTTCTGATTGGATCCGTCATAAGATCCGGCACAGCCAACATAGTAAAGATAGTCCACCTTCTTGCCAGCTTCAATGACCGGAACTTCTAGGCCTTCTGCCCAGTTAAATCTGTCATCCTGAGAAATACCCCAAGGATTACCATTGTTTTTGATCTTATTAGTAGCGTCGGCAGCGGCAGGAGGAAGGTCGCCGAGGGTTAGTGCCTTATATCTCTTAAGATCCATAATCAATTGAATGTGCTCGATATTGGCCGGACATTCTTCCATACATGCACCACAGGTGGTACATGCATCGAGTTCACTTGATCCATAGATAGGATTATCTCCCCAGATCTCAGTATTTTCTTTGTTTTCAGGAGTTGAGTCAGCTCGATAGAACATTAAATCGCGCATCTTAGTAACAATAAGCTTTGGATCAAGTGGCTTATCCGCAAGATTTGCTGGACATACTTGTGTACAACGACCGCATTCCACACAAGCCAGAGTATCCAGACGCTCCTTCATAGTGAGTTCTGACGTTTTACCAAGACCAAAGGTTTCAGCATTTTCGTCTTCAAAATTCATAGGAGAAAGGACGGCCCCTCTTCTATAAGGAGTAAGAAGTGCATTCAGAGGCAAAATAAGGATATGGAAAAATTTTGAGTGGGTCAGACTCGCTACAAATGCCATAGTATTGAGCATATGAAGTCCCCACAGACTGCGGTAGACATTTGCCCAAACCTGTTCGCTAAATGGAAAGATACCCATAAGACTTGCTAGAACGTATCCAACCGGTGACCACAGCTTCTCGCCTTCCGGCATGCCCTGAGCAAAAATCCTGATACCTTCTAGAAGAAATCCGATGATGACTAGCGCTGCCAGCATCCCATACATGAATTTTTCTTGATTCGGTTTTGTCGCAGACAAGAACTGAGGTCTTCTGACATAACGGCGATAGTAGGCCAATCCCAGTCCCAGTAGGACAAATACTCCGGCAATATCTGCAAGAAAGGAAACGACAATATAAGTTGTGCCCTGGAATACCTTAAATGGGGTATCTGCATGGATAGCAACTAATTCAGTAGCAATGAAGAGAACTACAAAACCATAAAAGAGCATGGTGTGGTAAACGCCTACAAAGCTATCTCTTTGAACCTTTCCTTGAAAAAAGATTGTTCTAAGAAAATTCTCAAAATTGAATTTTTTGGGAAAGAGATCCTGCTTCCAATTCTTTCCATTGGTCACAAATCTAAACTTCTCCATAAATCCTTGCACGAAATAATATGTGGCCACTGCTAGACTTAGGTACATAAGAACCTTCATCCAGTAAGGGATCATCCACATAATTTCCCGAGTTGCTTCCATCCAGCCTCCTTAGGTCTGCAGCGAATCATTTAAAAGAGAAATGCTTAAGACATTTTTCTAAAAATGTTTATAATCAGATTAATATTTTATCTAGTGGACAGCATGATGGATAGTTCTTTCCTCACATTACAGAACGCTTTGAGTCTGGGCCTTGCCTTCTGGTCAGTTCTTTTGTTTGTAAAAATGGTCACTCAGTTTGGACTACCGAATCATCCGTTAAGATTTACATCATACCTTGTTTCATTCTGTGTTGTTTTCTTTTTTTGCTCAAAAGCCGCAACCGGACTTAACTTTTTATCACCTTGGTTTTGGATGAAGTGGCGTGTTCTGCCTCTCATAGCTGGGAGTCTGGGTCTATTGCTACAAGCTATAATGATCATCGGGGAGTTCAGTTTTATTCAGCAAAAGGTCGTATCCCGATTGCCCTTAATTGGTGGACTCCTGTGCCTGGCCTTCTTTCCGGAGTGGGCCAATATTGTCTTCGGTGTCATCATCGCCGTAGCTTGTCTATTCCTTAGTGTTTCAGTAGGAAAAGCCCGCTTCCAAAAAAGGCTTTTCTTAAAGATGGCATTTTTTTTAGGCTTGTTTGGTCTATTTCAAATTCTGCAGTACTTCTGGTTATATTTGGTGGGCGAGCTATTTTTATTTTCTGCGCTCTTTTACTTTTTTCTCTTCCAGCAAACTTTTGGCATTAAGGCCTTGGTGGATGAGATGCCATCATCTCAAGAAGGAGCTGGCGTATGAAATGGTTATCTTTTTTTCTCTTTTTGGGCTGTGCTCAGGTCACGAGCTTAAATCTCAAAAAACATCAGTTCGGCATTCTTCCGACTAAAATTATCTGGTTTCAAGTGGCAGGACTCGATGAAGAACAATTAGCTCTTCTGCGGTTTCAACAAAACAGCGAGCGGAGAACCTCTTTTGAAGAGAATATCTGTATCGGTAAAACTTGGAATTATAACCTCTATGATATTAGGGTTCCAGCCGAGGTCACCTTCCTTTCCCAAATCACTGGGAAGAAGAATATCAAAAACACCTGTGAGGACGCAAAGCTCAGGCCCATCTGGAGTTACTTAAGTGGTAATGGCTATCAAACGGGTATCTTGGAGGTAGGGGGGGATAGTAAGCAAAGCCTACTCGCCTTAAATAGTTGTCCTGAAGAAAAGACTCCGTATTTAAATAACACCTATGTTTGGGTCAGAAGAGAGCCTGTAAAGAATGCTTCAACATTTCACTATGTAGAAGACGTTCCTTTAAAACTAAATGAACCGTTTTATGATAAAAGCTGTAGTGGTCAGTCTTGTTTTTCAAATATCTTAGATGATTATAAATCTATCTATTCTCGCTTTAGAAAATTATCTCAGAAGCATCTCTTCATTGTTCGGGACTTCTCTTATTTGAAGGCCCTGGAAAAAGGTGACTTCAAAGCTGCAAAGAAAATTCTTTCAGATATAGAAATTACCTATTCTGAGGCGCTGGCCCTCGCGGAATCGTCCAATGATTATCTCATTCTCTTAACCACTGGTGACTCCAGGTATGTTGAAATGCCTGAGAAAGGAAAGGAGTGGTTTGATTTTGAGAAGATGGGAGTAGGAGCAAAGGTTAAGAGCAAGAAACTCACTAATCTGGTACTTGCTTCAGGTGCTCGGGCCGAAAATTTCTGTGGTATCTATAACGATTCCAGAATATTTGAACGGATACTGAGCGGACCTAAGCAGCAGGGGCTTGAGCTTAAAATCATTAATCCCTTTAAATAGGATTAGCTACCCATCACTTCAGCTTTAGAGATTTCATACTTCGTATTGCAGTAGTCGCATACCACTTCCAGCGTATCTTTTTCATGAAAGAGCTCATCTTTTTCTTCTGAATAGAGTCCACGAAGATTAAGAACCATTCGATCCTTTGAGCATGGACAGTAAAAGTCGATTTGGCGGCTACCTAAATAGGTGAGGCCCTTATCTTCGAACATCTTTACGATTTTCTCGATATCATCGGAAGCACTCTCAAAGACATCATGAAAGAAGGTATTCTTCTTTTTGATGTAATCCTTGCGAGAAGTTGAATCGTCTACTGCCATATTGGCATTCAACTGAGGGAGCTTAGTCACCATAATTGATTGATCACTAAGCTCGCTCACTATTACTTCTGAGTTCGTTTGGTACGACTCAGTGAAGATACTATTGATAACATTTTTCGAATCAACCTTATCCAGTTCAATCATGGAAGTGTAAGGAGATTTATTATTCGGGAAGATTTTAGTAACTCTCACCTTGCCAGAGATTTTCATCGGGAACGTATTAAATTCCGCTGGTAATAGAAGTGTTCTGGTATGCCCCGCGCTGTTGGTTTCAATCTTCAATCTGAAGTAGGGATCTTCTGAATCAATATAAACACCCAGGCTTTCTCCTGGCTTTAAAAAAAAGATAACAGGGAGAATTCCAAGAAAGGTATCGCGAAAATATGCAAATCCAGAGCCTTGAAGAGGATGCAAAAGTACGAGGTCTTGAATCAACTTCTGACCTTCGAGGAATTGAACATTAAAACCATTAGTATGGTCTAGAAAACTGTAAAGGCGACTCACGGCCAACATAGGCACTCCTTGGATTCATAATTTATATACCAGTGTTCCTTTTTTGTTAATCTTTCTCCCTCAGAAAGGTAGAATCAGTGCCTATGATGCAGATTGTTTATTTCTCCCAAAAAGAACGGTTTCTTGCCGAGACGAAAGATTTTGTGGGGGAAGTTGTCTTTGTAGCACCCAGTCCCTCTAAAGCCGATGGTCTCAGGGCCCGCTTACCTGCCCAAAGTTCCCAAGACGTTATAACCATTGCCAAATTCACCTCAAATCTTGTGGAAAAGCTCTGGGAGACTAACCCTCCGGTGGTTAAAAGAAAGTCTGAATTACTCCTGATATTTGGTATTTTGAAGAGTAAGTATTTCCCCGAATTGGGCTTTGAGCAGTTTACTCAGGCCTATAATCTCTTTTCTGACTTAAGAAGTTTTACCCTGAATCAGGAAGCCCTAACCTCGGTTTTAGACGAACAACCGGAGGAAATCAAAAAGGCAGTCCAACTGTTCTGGCAGCTGCTGGAAGTTACGGGTTATCAGGATGAGCATGGGGCCTATCAACTGATTACTGAATCCCTCAGGTCTCGTGAAGAAATTGAAGAGCTAAAAAAAACTTATATTTTTTGGGGATTCCAGCATCTGAACGGTCAGCAAGTGGATCTGCTTAAAGCCTTGGCCATTAGATATCAGGTCATAGTGCCCTTTCCACTAGAGCTAAAAGATAAGCTTAAAAGAAGTGATTGGTTAAGTTGGCTTAGAGACAGTCAAGTTTTGGAAAAAGATCTATCCAGTGATTCTCCGGAACCTAAGGGGTCTTTAATAAGTGTGAATTCACGAGAGATTGCCTTAAATCTTAAGCATTTTTTGACGGAAGATGATCAGGTCATACTAGGGGTTTCTAAGATTACTCCTCTGCATTTAGATGTAATACCTTCTTGCCAAGTTAATTACAAAATTCCTCATCAAATAGTTCAGGCGGAACTCAAAGAGCTCTTCTCTGAGCTCTCAGATACTCTTAGAAAAGATCAGACAATTACTACTACTAAAGAGATACTTTCTGGACTTTGGGTCACGACACTCAAAAATAGACCCGGTTCATTCAAAAGATTAAAAGCCATTCAGCTCTACCAGGAAGCTTTAGCTGTCATTGAAGAGCTGACTGATGATGTGGTAGAAGTTGATAGTTTCTTCTTAAAGTTAATGAATGAAGTCGTCATGCTGAATCAGCCTCGAACTTCTTTTGTGACAATGTCGGAGATGAGCCTCTCCATAGAATTGAAAGACATGTCTTCATTAGACGAAATTAAGAGAGAACGGAGAGTTCTACTCTGTATTGATGAGAGGTTTGAAGAGATTCAGGGACTAGGGCAAAATTATACAGAAGCTATCCAGAAGTCCCTCTCTTCACTAGGACCTCTTAAAAGAAATGAACTCGAACTTCTGTTTAAACAATGGGAGTTTCGAGACCTCTTCTCTCATGCCGAGGTTCTGGTCCTCATGTCTGAATCAACTTTGAAGCATAGTATTATTTGGAAGAAATTGTTCACCGGTATTGAGCTTACTCAGCATACTGATCAACCAGTTCATCTTGAAAGACACCTAAAAGATCATTTTAAAGACATAGAGAAGAAGAGTTTTGATGGGTCGTTTTCTGCCAGTAAGTTTCAGGCCTTTATGGATTGCCCTCGCAAATTTTATTTCTCTTATGTTGATAAAGTCTTTCCAAGTATTGCTCTTGAGAAGGATTTTGATCCTCTTTTATCAGGAACAATTATTCACGAAATTATCGAGAAGTTCCATAAGCAAAAGCTTGAACTGAATGAACTACCGAAATTAACCTCTGATATTATGCAGTATTATATCAATGAGAAAGCACTTAGTCTTCCTCGAGAGACTTATCTTAAACGACAAATTATTTTCAATCAAAGGGCGAGAAATGGCATTCTCTTTTTAAAAGAGTTAGCGGTGATTGCTCGAGAGGAAATTGAGTGGAAGATGGAAGAAGAGTTTCACTTAACCGATGATTACGTTCTAAGAGGAAAAATTGACTGCATCGGAATGGGGAAAAACAATCTTTTCCTGCTTGATTTTAAATCGACGAAATATTCGGCTTCTTCCACCAGCGAAATAGAGCAATTGGAGAGTCTGCAGCTATGGACATATGCCAAGGCTGCTTCTCATAAAATTAATGATTTTAAGAACCGGCATATTACCTTGGGCTTTGTTGTACTTGATGATCCCTCAGATTCAAATTTATTAACTAATGATGACTCTCTTTTTGAATCCCTTAAAGTGGCCAAAATCTGTAAGCAGAAAATGTTCAAGGAAAATTTCGAAGAAATTTTCCAGAAAGCTGAAGAGAAGATGACGGGGCTGACCCTGGCCATTAAGAGCGAGAAAGTCTTTCCGGCTCAACCAAGAAAAACCAATGCTTGTCACTTTTGTGAATTAACAAAAGTCTGCGTAAAAAGTGAGGTCGAGCATGGCCAAGTCTCCTAATGCTGAACAGCTCAAGGCCATTGAACATCAAGGTGGGGTGCTTTTAAGAGCAGGGGCCGGATCTGGTAAAACCTTTGTTCTGGTTGAGCACATTGTCTATCTAACACGGAAATGGATTCAAGAGTATAAAGTAAAACCAATATTGAGTTTTGAAGAATTTATCCGGGAGAAGTTCTCAAAAGTCGTTATGATGACTTTTACCAAGAAAGCTGCCGGTGAAATGAATATTCGCTTAACCGAGAGATTCGCTGAAATTGTTGTTGATTCAGAAGAAAATAATGAGCTCTGGCATTTGGCCAATGAGTCACTGCCTCTACTCACGGTTACTACGATTGATGGCTTTTGTAAGAAGCTGATATCAAGTGGTTATTTTCCGCATCTCTCCACGGAAGCCAAAGTGATTTTTGCTGCTGAAAGAACAAATCAAGTTAGAGAGCTAGTAGAAAAGTGGTTTGAGCATAGATCTTGTCATATTACTACTGACATACTTGATATTGTCATTCGTGAGAAAAATGAATTGCTTTCCGCTTTCTGTAATGTCTTCAGTGATCCAGGTCTTCGACTTGCGTGGAAGAGCTTCTCTGTGGAATCAACTCACCCAAGTACTCTAGGCCCCTTAATACTTAAGTCCTATCAGCTAAATGATATCTCTCATGCCCTTTTGGCAATCCACGAGCTCGACCTGCCTCATGAATCAGAGATGAGTGCCTTCGAAAAATACGTTGCGCAATTTCAGAATATGGGTCTTGCTGAAATAGACAATGTGGATAAGCTCAAAAATTATGTGGGTTTATTTGATGGCAAGAGGCTAGTTGGTGAGTCGGTCAAGAAAAAAACTCCTTCTCATGAAAAGGCCAAAGATGGCCTAGTGGCGCTTCGTGATTGGAGCCGCAAGTGGTTGACAGTCCTGGAAGATTATCAAAATCATTATGAAACTAAAGTTCTTCCCTGGATGAATCTCTGCCTAGAAATCTATCATTGGATAGAGGAGAGAATGGATCCCAATCAAGGTATGACCTTTGGGGATATTGAATACTTCGTGGCGTTGGGATTAGAAAATAAAGCAGATAGAGAGCGCATTCAGAAGATATATAGCTATTTCATCGTAGATGAGTTTCAAGATACTTCGGCACTGCAGTTTAAAATTATTCAAGGACTGATCGGATCAGATTTCAATAAGCTATTTTGCGTGGGAGATGCAAAGCAGGCCATCTATGGATTTAGGGGGGGAGAGCTTTCAGTTTTTCAGGACTGCGGTGAACTCGTTCCGATGACTCTCTCGCTAGCAAATAACTATCGCTCATTGCCAGAGATTATTAACTTTAATAACTCGCTTTTTAAAACCATTCTGCCACTTGGTCAGGAATTCTCAGGACATGATCCTTTTTCTGTTGATCCTGAAGATCAAAATATTCCTTCTGAAGTAACACCTCTTGAGTCAGGAAGCATTGATATCTTCTCAGCACTGCTGGAGAGAGACTTAGAAAGCGAAGGAAAATTTTCCAACGAAGATATCAATCGACTAGAAGCCGAACTCATTGCTTCTTCAATTGTAAGCGAAAGAGGGGCTAATTCTCGAAATATTTGTACCGTTCTTTATAGTAAGCTTCGTCCCAGTGCTGAATTGATTCGCTCCCTCATGGAGAGAAAAATTGGTTTTACCGCTCAATTTAAAATCGATCTTTTGGATGATCCCATTATCGGAATGTTTCTATGTCTTTTGCGCCGGTTATTTGACGGGAATCCTGCTACTAAGGAGCAGTATCCACTTTTTCTCATTCAAAGTTATTTGAATGTCTTGGGTATTGAGCAAGAGGTTTCAGAAGAGAAGATAAAGAACTTCGACTTAAATGTTCAATACTGGGGACTTCTTGAAGGCTTCAGGAAATTTCTCCACGATCTGAGGATTACGGTAGAAAATGCAGATATCAGTCTTCAAACTATCGAGACTCTGGCAGAGCTTTATCACCAGGACCCAGAAGCAATAATGATTCAACTTGTTCAGGGGGATAATCCCCGAATCAGTCTGGATCTAAGATCAGGTGATAATGCTCATATGGTCCAGATAATGACTGCCCATGCATCTAAAGGTCTTGAGTTTGATATTGTCTATCTGGGTGGAATCTATACCAATGGACGAGATCAGAGTGATGGAGGACTTTTTGGAAATTTACCAGGAAGTTTCAATTGGTATATCGATCTTGGTCAGAGAGAAAAACAAAAATCTCCCTATTACGTTTTTGAAAGCGAGCTCTCTAAATACAAAAACTTCTCCGAAGCCAAAAGGCTTTTTTATGTGGCCTGCACCCGGGCAAAGAAGAAGTTGGTTTGGATTGATTTAGAAATTCCTGAAAAGACTTTTAGTATTCCCAAGAATAGCTGGATCGATGGTCTTAGGGCCTGGTTCCAGAAGGGGCCTTCTTCAGATTGTATGGCTTCGGTAAAGATCATTAAAAGAGACGGTTTTAATTCAAAAGTGATGCTAAATTCAAAATCTCTTCCGCAATTACCACTTTTCTTTCATGATTCCGTTGGGATTTTTTCAAAAGGTGAGGGAAGGACTGAGCTGGCCCTTACAGCTGAATTAAGTGTAACCAGGCTTAACTCATTGATCGATTGTCCTAGAAAGTTTTATCTGGAGAATGTCTTAAAGCTCACCCCGACAACTGAAGTAAGGCCCGTGAGAAAAGATATTCTGGAAGAAGTGGAAGGTCTCATTTCACCTCCTTCTTCGGCAGATCGCGGAACCTATATTCATGCCCAGATTGCCAAAGGGATCGATAGAAATTTTATTGTTCCTCGGGAAATTTTCTCCAGTGAACAGAAGGCCCCGGTTCAATGGGCCTTGGATCTTTTAAAAGAAAAATCCGTGGATTATGAACTCATTGCTGAAAAGACTATAAAATTCAAGTTTTTTAATTTCATGATTTCAGGAATACCTGACCTTATTCTTTTCCCTCTATCTAATCAAAATGCTCAGGTTTGGGACTTCAAAACCGGTGGGATCACGGAGGCGAGTCTTAAGCATTATTGGCTTCAGCTCTCTACCTATGCTTACGCTCTCTATGAGCTCAGCCGAATCCATAAAGGCTCGGAAATAAAGCTGGTTCTATGTTTCGTGGATCAACAGAAACTGATCGAAAGAACCATTACCTGGAGTGACTGTGTGAGAGAACTCTATCCGTTGTGGGTATCGCAAAATGCGCCGTGGAAGATAAATGCTGATCATTGTAGTCAGTGTTTTTATGGTGATATTTGCCCTCGTTAAAACACGAACTTGCGCCTCTTATGAAGCATGTTAGAATTTTAAAGTTACATTAATTTAAGATCTAACAAGTGAAGCTAATAATGAAAAATTTCGCATTGATTCTAGTGTCCCTCTTTCTTAGTACGGTAGTGCTGGCCGATGAAAAATCCCTCTATAATTTTTCATGGCTGGATAAAGATAAAGAGATCTATGTTTTACAAAATCGCCGCTTTAGAAAAGACGGCAATCTTTATGTCGGCGCCACCGGTGCGAAGACCTTAAGTGGTGCTTTTATCGATTCCTACGGGGGAACAGTTAGAGGTGGTTATTTTTTCAGAGAGGATTGGGGAATAGAACTCGTTTTTGGAAAAAACACCAGTGAAGAGAACGATACTGCTAAAGGTGTAAAAGAGCAGGGAACAGTTCCTTTCTATCGCCAGATTGATACTTACACTGGCGGTATGTTTATGTGGTCTCCTTTTTATTCAAAAATCAATACCTTTAATCAAATTTTCTATTTTGATTGGATGTTTGGTTTAGGTGCAGCCAATATTAGAACCGAGGATAATAGAAATAAATTTACTCCTGGTGCAAATGAAAATGCTCTTACAAGTGAGAATGTCTTTGGTGTTCTCTGGAATACTGGATTTCGTTTTTATATAAATGATCACTGGAGCCTTCGTTTAGATGTTACTGGTCTAACTTATCAAGCAGAAAAAAGTAAGCAAGCCGGATCAGGGACTCCTGTAACGACGACAGATAAGATCTTTACAAATTATGACTTAGGATTGGGTCTTAATTACACGTTTTAACTTTTATTAGAAAAGGGGAACAAGGATGTTCTCAAAAATCATACTGCTCCTAGCTTTAATCTCTTCTACGGCATTTGCATCTTTTGAAACTGCCGAAAGAAACTTTAGCAAGAGATCCATGTCTCAGGCAGACTACCGAAGTGTTATCATCGAGTTAGTAAACGCTGGTTATTATTTCTCGGTAGTCCCTTGGATGAAGGATTACTTAGTTAAAAATAACCGTGCGCTGGATTCAGAGCTTGAGTCTGCTTTTGAAAAAATTCTCAATGTTACCGGAGTGAAAACTTTTGAAAGTTTACCTGATTCAATTCTAAAACGATCAAAATCTGGAAATATTCACTATATTCTGGCACGCCGGCTTTTTACCAGAGGCGAGAATAATGAAGCTCTTCAGGAGTTGAAGAAAATATCAGCTGCGCATTCCTCCTATCCCTTTGTGGCAAACATGAAAGGGACCATTCACTCTATCCTTGGTAATCAAAAGGAAGCTCTCACTCAGTATGCCGACTGTGTTCGGATTTCAGAGAAAGAAGCTGGTAGGGATAAGATGCAGATTCAGCAGGCCCAGCTCTTAATTAATAGAGATTATTGTCTCGCAGGAATCGCCCGAGTGCAATTTGCCATGGGCGATTATACTAGAGCAGAGCTGCATTATTTAGACATTTCAAAAGATTCCTATATCTGGCCGGAAATACTTTTTGAGGAAGCTTGGACCAGCTATTACATTAAAAACTACAATCGTACTTTAGGAAAACTTGTTTCCTATAAAGCTCCTGTTTTCGATTTCATCTTTAAGCCAGAAGTGGAAGTCTTGCGAGCATTAACCTATATGAAGATGTGTCTTTATGAAGATGCTAAAAAAACTGCAGATGGTTTTTATGACGAGTTACTTAATCCGGCCAAAGCGTTAAGACGCTTTATCATGAGTAGAGGCAAGGACTATCGCTACTATTATAATCTCATGGCCGATCATGAGGGATTAAAGCCTGCTCCTCTACCAATTATTGATTCAATCTTGAAATCAGTTAAAAAAGATGCCGCTTATATGGAGATGAAAAATTCTCTAAGCCAGGCCTTAGCAGAATACACTGAGCTACAGAAAAAAGGGAAAAGCAGGCTAAATTCACAGCTTACCCGTAATCTCCAGACTGTCCTTGATGAATACAGAAATACTCTCGGAGCTTATGTAAGATCAGGTCTGGTGGCAAAATATGCAGAACTTTATGCTGCTTTCCAGGGTATGAGTTATATCAAGCTAGAAGCCCTGGCCCAAAGAAAAGAGCGACTTTATCAGAGTGATACCTTACCTGGTAAGAAACGTGGAGATGTTAAGTATATCGATAGAAACGATAAGCAATACTTCTGGAACTTCAATGGGGAGTTCTGGGCAGATGAATTGGGTGATTATGTCTTCGCCCTGAGGTCAGAATGCTAAAATATTTATTTATCCTGCTTCTCTTATCACAGGCCGTCTTGGCCCAAAAGATATCGGTTGATGAGCGCCGTAAGAGAATTCTTAGTATCGTTGAAGAAGAGCTTTCGGAAGCCAGCCGTCTAGCTAAGCAACAAGAGTATAAGTCGCCTGATACACTTCTAAGAATGTCAGAATTATTCTTAGAGAAAGCAAGACTCTGGCGCGAAATGGAGAATGAGCAATATCTGTCCATTCCTCCTGAGAAGAGAAGAGGGCTCGATAAGAATAGCTATTTCAAGCGCTCAAATGATTACTTCGAAAATGCTAACAAGTACGCTTTGAATGTTGCCAATAAATTTCCCAATTATAAAGGCATGGGTGATGTTTACTATATCCTCGCTTATAATTACAAAGAGCTTGGCCGCAATGATTTGGCCAAAAAATATTTCGGTTATTCAGTTAAAAAAGCGCCAGCCAATTCTGTAATTTCTAATAAGGCAAAGCTGGCCCTTGCCGATTATCACTATAACGATAATCAGTTTAAACAAGCTGTTCCTCTTTATGAGGCTTCCATTAATAAGGTTGATGAAAGATGGTGGACGAAGGATGCCTTTAATTTGGCATGGTCCTACTACCGTATTAGACAATATGATAAGGCCATCAATCTTATGCGGGAAATCCATAAGAAGAGTGCGAATAATAAATACATCGATATGCGCTCAATGGTTGAGCGAGATATTGGCATCTTCTATGTTGATGCTGGTAAAATCAATGATGCCATCAAGTTCTGTGAAAGTATTGGCCTTAAGTATAATGAGCAGTTTATTAAGATTGCTAACTCGATCATGGGGCAAGGACGGTTTACTCAAGCCGAAGCCTTATTGGCCCATATAGCAAAAACTGAGAAGAACAGAGATAAGAAGATTGAAATTCTTTTAGCTCAATTGAATCTCTACGATAAGTTTAAGAAAACGACTTCTCATTATGAAGCTTCTAAAGAGCTCGTTTCAATGCACCAACAGAAGCCTTTGGGAAGTGATGAGTTCAAAACGCTGGTTTACCATGTAAATAAACAAGCAGCCGAACTTCAAAAAGATTCGACCTCTCCCGTATATCAGACCGTGATTAAGGTCAGAAGAAGAAAGGCAAGTGAGTCTATCGCTTACTTTGAACTAGCTGCAATTCTAAGTCCTAATGAGAAAGCCGAGAAGATTTTCTTTCAGGGGGAGACTTCTTATGCCGCTGGTCTCTATGCAAAAGCTCTTGAGCTTTATATCACAGCCTTTGATACTGCTAAGGCAAGTAAGAATAATAAGATCATGTCGCAAAGTTTGGAGGGCATGCTCTCTTCACTTGGACAGAAAACCTTGAATGCTAAGACCGCAGAGAAAAATTACATTCCAGTATACTCTAGATATCTATCGGTTGATTCTACCTCGAAGAGGGCAAGCTCAATTTATGTCAAACTCTTTAATAGTCAGTTCGATGCTGGAGATATTGCCGCCGCAGAAAAGACAATGGGCGAGTTTGCTAAGAATTTCCCTAAACGTTTCAAAACCCAAGAAGCTATGTTGGCAAAAGTGATGGAGCATTATCGATCTAAGAAAGACTATCAATCAGTTAAAAACTATGTTGTGAGAATTAATCAGGGTGAGTTTCAGGTATCTAAAAAATACGCCGATGCTCTAAGAAGCCTTATGACTAAGATACAGATTGAAGGTGTCCAGGCTTCACTTGAGAAGGGTGATAAAGGAGTTGCTCTTCAGGGTTATCATAAAATTTACGAGAGCTCCGAGAGCACTCCTAATGCTAAGATCAATGCGGCCTATAACTTATCTGCTCTTTACTATGAACTTGGAGATTCTAATCAAAGTTATGCCTGGGGAGTAAAGGCCGTAAAAGATATGGACGTAAAAGACGTTACTAAATTTGCGGATTCATTTCTAAGTATTTCGTCAGGACTATTTTTAAGACAGCATTTTTCCCAATCGGCTGATCTCTCATACCGATTACTGGCAAAGCTTTGTAAGGAAAATTCATCTAATAAAGTTGTTTCTTATAAGAACGCAGTCTTTATATCTCTTGCAAATGGGGATTTGGATAAAGCTTTAGAAATCAGAGATTTTGGAAAAAATTGTATGATTCCAGATGTCACCATTAGCGAAGTTTCCTTCGAAATATTGAAAGATTTAGCTAAGGAGAAGCGTTGGGAGAATTATGAAAAACTGCTAGCTGAATTAGAGAAAAACTCTCGCAATTTTCCTCAACTAATTATTCCTTATGAGGATCTAAGAGTAGAGTTTACTAAAATTGGAAATGCCGCTCAAGCAGCTGAGATAGAGGCTAAGCAAACCAGATTCTTCAATCAGTCTAAAGCGCAGAAGCTCGATATTCCGGTTGAAGCTCTTGATCTTATCTCAATAAGGATGATTGCAAGCGTTATTACTAAAAAAGCCAATCTCGATCGCATAACTTTAAGTTTTCCAGAAGCAAGCTTTAACAATGCCGTAAAAACTAAGCTTCAGATCCTTGACCAATTAACCAATGAAGTTAACCAGATTGAAAAGTTAGGCTCGGGAAAAGGTATTGTTGAGGCTTATCGCTATGTCATTGCGGCCTATGAAGAATTTGGAACTGCTCTCAAAAATTTTGCGCCTGAAGGGAAATCTCCAGAGTATGTTGAGAGTTTCCAGAAAGCCATGGCCGATGTCTATATGCCGATTCTGCAAAATGCTCATAAGCTTCGCTCAGAAATTAAAAATCTCATCAATGAGAATCGAATTCTCTCTGAAACAAACTTTCATGTTCTTTATCCTAATGAAAGCCAGAAAAGGTATGTCACCTCCAAGGGAGCTGTGTTGATGGAAAGAGGGGGTAAGAGATGAGATTATTATACGTAACTATGGTCTTAATGCTTGCTGCCTGCTCCAGCACTCAGGTTAAGAAGTCTGAAGAGCCTTCTGCTAATATTACGAATGAGTCTTTTAAGAAAGAGCGTGCTCTTTCAAACAATGAGGTTTCTGATTTCTATGCTGGTAATGCGAAAGCCCTAAGTCCTGCCCTCCAGGATGAAACTTTGGGTCGCTTTACCCAAGATGAAGTTAAAGAAATGTCAGGAGCAACTGATCCCCTGACCTCAATGGCCGTTTTGTGTGCTCAAGGTGAGTTTGATAAAGCATTTGCGACAGCTTCTAAAGCCTTTAATAGTTATCAAAAAGTTGCTGCCTATTGGAACCAAGTGGCCAATTGTCACTTAAGTCAGGGATCAATCAGAAAATCTTTACTTTTTTATAATAAGTCCCTTGAAGTAAGTAAGAACTATGTCCCTGCTCTTAATAATATAGGTGTTCTTTATACTAGAACTGGTCAGGATCAGAAGGCCTTGATTGCTTTTGAGAAGGCCAGCAGCCACGGAAAATTTGCCAAGACNNCTCCAAGGGGCTCCCAATGATGTAGATCTTCTAAATTCCGTTGCGAGTGCTTATTTTATCCAAGGGGATTATTCGAAAGCAGCAGCCACTTACCAAAGAATTCCCAACTCATTATGGTCTAATCCCGAAATTGGACTAAATCTCGCTTATACACTCAAAATGCTAGGTAGAGAAAAAGATGCGATAAAGGTTTTCAACTCTGTATCTAAGTCCAAGAGCCCCGAACTGAAACGCTACCATTCAGTCGTTCAATCAAAATTAGGAGGTGAAGGATGAAGCTTATTACGCTTGCCCTTGCCATAAGTGTTTTCACATTCTCCGGGGGTTCTCACGCCCAGAAGAAAAAAATAAATTATGAGTATAAGAAGTTTGAAAAATTTGATTTTGATGAAATCGGAGTTGCAGGGGAAGCAGGTTCTCCTGGAGACATTTCGGTTTCTCCCAGACTTAGAAATGAGTTTAAGAACAAACTTCCGGAAAGACAAAATTTTAATAAAGAAATGAAAAAAGCCATTGAAGGCATACGTTAACTGATAGGGGAATGCTGTGGAATTAGAAAAGAAGAAGCAGTCAAAGATGTACGAACTTCGTCCTGTTGGTGCCTCTGCCAGAATAAAAGGTGGGGTATTTGGTAAAGGTCGAATTCTTCTAGGACGCTCAGAGAGCTGTGAGCTCATGATTCATCATGATTCTATTTCAGCCATTCATGCTGTCATGGAGATCTTTGAAGACAAAGCCGTTATCTATGACATGAATTCAACCAATGGAACGTTTGTTAATGATGATAAAGTGATTGTTAAAGAAGTTCATGTTGGTGATACCTTCCGATTAGCCGATATCAATTTTGAGTTTCTTCTCTACAACCCTAAGGCATCCCTGCCTCCTGTTTTGGACTCTCTTGAACCAGGTGCCGGATCGGCTTCTGTTAAGTTGCCTCCAGTACTTCCTGAGACCGTGATTTCAAAGCCGCTTCCTAAAAAGGCACCCAAGACTTCTGATTCATCAATGCCTTCTATCGTATATCCACTTGCCGCCGATCCCAAGGCTGAGTTTAGTGAATATATTTTTGAAGATAGAAATCAACTTTACCCAATTTTTAAATATGAATCTTCCCGCCAAGCGGTGGAAGTCATTATCCTCTTTAAGGATAATATCTTTAGCGTCGATTATCTTCCGGAAGGTAAATCAACCTACTTCATTACAGGAATTTATCAGAGCGCCAAAGATTTAGAATTTCCTTATCTTGGTAAAAAAGAGAAGTTCCCTTTTGTAGAAGTTAAGGCCGATCATGCTTTCGTAACAACTCTTCCTGGTTTTGAAATCTTTCACCTGAGTGACAAGAAGAAAGAGTCTGGCCATGTGGGATCAAGTATCGAGCTCTCTGGCCAAGACATCGTAAGACTTCAAAAAGATGATCTTCAAATATTCGTAAGACATGTTGCCGCTCCTCCTAAGGTCGCTCCGGCTCCGATTCTTAAACGAGATCCTGATTTTCAAAAGTATCTAGCGATCATGCTTTTTCTTGTTGGAGCTATCTCGATAGGTATGAATTTAATTGAAGTCCCCGAAGATCCCAAGAAGGATGAGCTTGCGCCAGAGCGACTAGCAACTATTCTTTATAAGCAACCCCTTACGGTTTCCAAGAATAAGGCGGTGGAGAAATCAGAAACTCCGGTTAAGAAAGCTCAAGCCGCTCCTGACAAGGTTGCAGTTGAGAAGAAGACTCCTACTGAAAAACAACCTGATATTAAAAAGCCCGATGTTGTAACAACTAAGACTCAGAATGATAAACCTGATCCTGGTAAAAAAACTGCACCAACCAAAAAAGTGGTTAAGCAGGGAGTGACTCCTCCTAAACCATCTGAAAAGATTGTTTCCTCAAATCCCGCGGCAGCTAGTGCTAAGGCAGCTCCAACTGCCAAGGCCCCAACTGCTATGTCTCAAGTTACAATGAAGACCGCTGGACATGTTGAAGTATATAAATCGGCCGATTTCAAATCTTCTATTAGTACTCTTGTCGCTAAAGGTGGCTCTCTTGCTGGAGTTAGAACTAAGAGTGCTTCAGGTTCAAGTGGGGCCTTCGCTGGAGCCGCTTCTGGTGTCAGCACAGGTTCGGGCAATGTTCAAACCGCAGATATCTCAACTAATCAGGGAAGCCTAGTCGGTGCTGCCTCCGGGGCCTTAGGTGAATCTAAGGGTGCCGAAGGTCTCTCTGCAAAACGGGCCATCTACACTGCTGGAATTCCCTCTGAAACTGTAGTTCTGGGTTCCATGGATCCCGATGTTATCAGACGTATTCTATTGGATCATCTTCCTCAGTTCAGATACTGCTATCAGCAAGAGCTAAATAGAGCTGGAACAGAAACTTCCGGAACAGTGAAGCTTAACTTCACTATCGGAGCTTCCGGTCACGTCGCTCAAGCAGGTGTCGACGGCAGCTCTGCACTTCCAACAGAAGTCAAGAAGTGTGTGGTTGGAGTTCTAAGAGGTATCACCTTCCCAGAGCCTATGGGTGGGGGAACTGTAGAAGTCAAACAGCCAATCAACTTCTACCCTAAGAAAATTTAAACTGTTCGCAGTTAACTGAGGTTACCTAATTGAATAAAAAGCTCCATTTAGGAGCTTTTTATTATTATCTACACAATCTTTTGTCTTGAATAAGGATAGTATCGATTCATAAAAGCCTCTTCTTTCGCATCAAGCTTAATCTGCGTTTTTATTCTTCGAACTCCGAATACATCTCCAAAATCTAAAACTTTTTTTGCAACACCTATATACATCGCTGGTGACCAAATGTGAGCATACGGATCATAGGAGTTTTTCTTTACAAACTTCGGCTTCATAAAGTTGCGATAGATTTTCATTATTTGCATCTTTTCTAGCAAGGCCGCTTCATGTTTTTGGAAAGAAATGGTTTCCCGCTGTTGAGAAGAAAAGAAGTGGCGATAAAGAGAATGTAATCTATTAATTGGGAATAGCGGGTTACTTGGATCACGGCGAACCTTGGAATTGACAGTCTCATAATCCATTCTGAAATCAAAACTTCGAAGAGCTCTTTGATAAGCTCGATGCTCATCCATGAATAGTGTTCTGCCTGGTGCAAGGTTGGAGAGATTTTGAAAAACATAAACAGTCTCCTCAAACACAGAATTACGAGGGTAAGCGCCGTATTTTTTGAGCAATTCAAGATTCTTCATCTTTTGCTCCTCAGTCATCCGGCCCTTACGGTTGAGAGGGGAAAAAGTGTTGTGATAAATGAACATCGAGCGACTACCTACTGCCGTATTTACGTAACAAGGCGAGAATTGCGAGTAAGTGAAAGTTTCAAAGCCATCATAGGCCACATCTTCATCGATCTGCCTTGGGTAATTTTCTTTCTCAAAAATAAGAGACTGTCGGGCCAATTCCTTTAAACGATCTCTCACCGTGCCTTCAGCAATTTTGAGGAGACTCGCTATAGAGTTATTACTCATCCCGTTCATACTAAAATGAAGAATATTTTCAGAAAGTTCTGTCTTTCTTTTTCTGAAATCCAAAGAGAAGGTATTGCTAGAAAATTGAGTCTTACATTGTAGGCATTTATAGCGCTGATTACTAAAGGGTGGCTTCTTAGTTCTGATGATTCCATTTTTTCGGAAAAACTTCTCTAAAGTTCCCTTGTGAGATAGACACCGAAAGTTGGGGCAATAAGTAGGGATCAATTGTAATTGATTTGTGTCTTTTTCCATATCTCCGAATACATGAAAAACTTGGGCCAGAGAATGATGGATCTAAAGTACTGAAAAGTGGATATCTTTTTGGTGGTGAGTTAAATTTATTACGTTGGATTTAGGTTAGTAAAGTGAAGTCATTAACCTCACTTTACTGCGAACAGTTGAAGTTACTGACCGTTGGTTAAGACCACAAATTTGAATTCTTTAAAGCCAGCAGAGGCACAAGTGTACATGACTCGTTTGAGGTAATCATATTTAAGTGATTTATCGATTACGAGGTTGGCCACCCCTGAGAACTTAGCAGCATCAGGAGAGAGTTTAGCAGATTGTTTAATGGTTTCCTTGACTCTAACCAGCTCGTTAAAGAGTGGAACGATTCTGCGACCACCTTCATCAAAGACTTGCTTCTTATCTGCGTCCTCGGCATTGACCACTTCATTATCATCTACCCAAATCTGCGACTTTGAGACCTGAATATTAACACCAAAATTATTAATGGATTCAGAGGCTGATCGAGGCAGTTCAATTCCATCAGGGACATTGATAATAACACCTGAAGAGTTATAGCTTTGAAGAAGGAATACGAGAAGGATAGTTAGAATATCCAGTAGGGAAGTGATGTCGACATCGACCACTTGTCCTTTCTTTTTTCCACGTCTATGTTTTACAGATCTGGTACGTGCCATAGAGATATTCCTTAACTCATCAGATTGCTGAAGATAATTTTGCTAAAAAGCTCTTTTATCTTCTCGTCTAAGCCTTCTTTATTCTTTTTAAATATCGCTTCATCAGTTCTTTGAAGCATTCTAACGGCATCCATGATCTTAACAATTTCGTCGTAAGTTAGATCCCCGCTAGGTTCAAAGATAATGGTGTTCTCATCAAGATGCTGTTTCTTCACATCGATGAGAGTTCCATGTAGCTCTTCATAGTTGAACTCACCCTCAGACCCTCGAGTGAAAGTTTTAAAGGGACGAGAGGGGATACCACGAGAAAGAGTGAGTTTATTTGTTTCAGCCGTCAGAGTCAGTGCTAAAGGATCTTTCTTATCCTTTGGAGGCTCAACGTCTGAAACAATAGGAACATCACTGCTGATTTCATAAATACTCAGAAAGCTTGCAGACATAAGAAGAAAGAAGATAAAGATAAATACCGCATCCATAATAGGTACGAGATTTAGTTTCTCATCAGTCTTAGCTCTTTTTCGGCTGCTTGGAATACGGATCATAAAAGCCTCTTAATCATCAATCGCTTTCTTAGTGCCAAGAAGGTCTTGAAGCTTTACTGAAAATTCATCGATCTCGTTAACAATCTTTTCTGATTTGGCCATTAGGAAGGCATGAATCATCATGATAGTAATAGCTGAGAAGAGACCAAAAGCTGTGGTATTCATAGCAACAGCAATACCCTTGGCCAGAATTTCTGCTTTTTGCGTAGGATCGGCTGCAGATACTGCAGAGAAGGAAGCAATCAAACCTTGAATGGTACCTAATAATCCGAAGAGAGTCGAAAGGTTAGCCGCCAACTGAAGGTAAGAGAGACGCATTTCGATCTTAGGAATCATCTCGAGAGCTGTAGCATCGATAGCATTCTGAACTTGCTCAGGAGTTTGATTTGCCCGCTTAAGACCACTCTTCAAAACTTTAGGAAGAGCAGCATTTGAGCCGGAACAAACTCTGATTGCACCCTGAATATCATTGGAAAGAATATATCTTTGCAATTCATTCATAAAAGAAGGTCCATCTACATCGTAGGTATAAGAGAGCTTTTTAAAACGCTCAAGCGCCACCGCTACCGCAAACGCCCATACAGCGAGGATGATGAACATGAAAACTCCACCCTCGGTTATAAAGCGCATAAAATCTTGAACAAAAGTCATAAAGAATCCCCTTCCATGGAAATATAAAGGTTTGGATTCATTATATGCGTAATTTTAATGGGATAAAATGTTTTTTCGGTTTGAGGAAGAAAAGGCCACTTGAAGTGGGTATAGGGGCTAACTTTCGCCCCTATACCGATCTATTTAGTCTAGAAAACGCAAGATACTTTTTTATTTTCAAAAGGAACGGTTACATTCTTCAGTCTGCCATTTCTATCGATGAGCAGAGTAGATCCATCTTTAGCAGCGTACTGAAGATCTTTAACCATTGAGCGACCATTCTCCTGAAAGAGATTCGTCATCTGAAGTTTTTTATCTAACTTAACTTTTAAGCTGCGAGCAAAATCATTTCCAGAAAGGGAGACTTCGATATCAACCTTGTAGGCCGGATTACCGTAGTAGTCTTCCTCAAGAAGATTTTTAACTTCCTTAATCCGAACTTTACAAGTCGTTTCTACGTCATTCACCATGAGCTTAGTCTTAAGAGATCCCTTCAGGATCAGTGTTCCTTCAACGACATTGGCCATTGCTGAAAGAGCGGAGATTATAAATAATGCTGCAATTATATTTTTCATCTTTATTCCTTAGTGTTTAACCGTTGATTTACCAGTGTCTAGACCTTCATATACTTTCTTATAACCTTTGAAAGCTTCACGAGCGTCTTGTAGTTCTTCCAGTACCCAATGATTTCTTTGTTCGTTATTCTTGTCTCTAAGTTCGATGTCAAGCGGGCGGAAGTGATACATCGGAGTCTTCATAATGTAGCAAAGTCTGTTCCACTGTTGTTTCTCATACTCTTCGTAGTGAGTGATTTCTGGACAGGTAATTTTATCTGTCTTTAGAAAGTAATTTTGCCATTCTTTAATTTTTGTTGGCTTTCTCATGAATGTTCCATCAAGAACATAATCTTCACCATTAACAACGACCATCGGAGCAACATGAAACCACCAGTCCCACTTCTCTAGCTGACGGTAGCGGTGAGTGTAGAACATAAAAGCTTTCTGCGAATAGATTCCGGATTTCGACCACATGTCATAGGCCCACATATGAGCACGCTTAAAGCACTGAGACCATCTGCGGTCTCCGTCATTAATCATAGTCTTGAAGACTTTTTCAGCTTTATCTAGAGACTGAAGATCGGTAGGAGCAAATTCTCTTAGTTCATTATATCGGAAGTGATTTAAGTCCATGCTTTCTGGACTCCACTCATTTGGTCTGGCTTTTTCAATGTTAGCAATCCAAGCTTCAGAGCCTTTTTCAAAATAAGAAAGTTTTACGACCTGNNCCATCTGCTCCAGATAGGACGTAGACCTTCTTTTCATACTCAGAGCCGATAACATTAAATACCGTTGTAAGAACGACATCGGCATAAGCGAAGCTCTGAAAAGACAACAAAAGGACAATTAACTTTAATCCAGTTTTTAAAAACATAGGCACCTCTCAGTTTGGAGAGGTTATAGGGAAAACTCCAGGCTGTTGAAAAGCTCTAGAGAGAAATGGTGTAATAATTACAAGTAATTCTCAGGGAATAGCTGGCGCTCAATACCCTCAATGAAGATATGTATGCACTTAATATGGACTTCCTGAACACGGTCGGTGATAGGACATGGAACTATTAGGGGAACATCTACCATGGACTTGAGCTTTCCGCCGTCCTTACCTAAAAGACCCACGACCTTCATGCCTTTGGCCTTAGCGACTTCCACAGCTTTGATGACATTGGCGGAATTTCCGCTGGTTGAGATGGCCAGGAGAACATCGCCTTTTTGACCCCAAGCTTCTACAAAGCGCGAAAAAATATATTCAAATCCGAAATCATTCGCAATGCAGGTAATATGGCCAGCCTCGGAAATCCCAGTGGCGGGAAGTGGAGCACGATCTTTGCGATATCTACCAGTTAGCTCTTCTGCGAAATGCAGCGAGTCACACATAGAGCCACCGTTTCCACAACTGAAGACCCTGCCACCGTTACGGAAGCTATCGACAAAAAGTTGGATAGAATTTTCAATGGCCTTGAGATTATGGTCATCTTCTACGAACTGATTGAGGGTTTTTTGGGCTTCCACCAGGGAAGAACGGATAAAGCTCATAGGTATAACAGGCCACCGCAGTGGCCCGCCTTAAATCATTTAGATTAGAGAATTGATATTTTTAACGATCTCGGCTTTCGGCTGATTTCCAACCAAAGTACTCTTAACTTCGCCATTCTTAAAGAAGATCAAAGTTGGAATACCACGGATCCCGAATTTTTGTGCCAAGTCAGAGGCCTGGTCAACATTGACCTTAACTACATTGGCCTTGCCGCTCATCTCGGTAGCAATTTCATCTAAAACAGGAGAAAGGGCCTTACAAGGTCCGCACCATTCTGCCCAAAAATCTACAAGTACTGGTTTGTCAGAATTAGCAACTTCCTGCTCCCAATTGGCCGAAGTTACACTAGTTAAATTTCCCATAATTACTCCTTATACGGCTTCGTAAAGCACAGCTTAACTTTATCTTATTGCTTGTCCAGAAACAAGTTTTACTAGGAGACACTTGATTAACATACTCAACCACTAATGAAAATACGTTCAAGCCCAGAATTATTGGCTACAATATTCGGGATGAATAGAAAGTCCTTTTTAAATGGGCCTTTGGCGCGAGCCCGATGGTCTAGACTTTTAGCTAAATGTATCGATGTGGGCCTGGTGACCACAGGGGCAGTGTTTTACTATCCCATGGGACTCATTTTAGGCATTATCTATCTCTCAATTTCTGATTCTCTCTACGATGGTCAGTCTATTGGGAAGCGTTTTATGGGATTCGGGGTAGTTTCCTTAATTGACGGCTCACCTTGCAGTGCCTGGCAATCCCTCATAAGAAATCTTCCTTTTACTGTTCCGCTCTTTTTTCTGGTCTTTCCCTTCTGGGGCTGGATTTTTTCAGCTGTCTTCGCTCTTCCGCTCTCTATGATGGAAGTTTATTTCCTTTTCAAAGGGGATTCTGCACATCGTCTAGGGGATATCATGGCAGATACCACGGTCATTGCTAATGATGGAACCAGATTGGATTTGAGAAAGACAAAGACCCCCTGGTTTGATACACCTCCAGTTCCCATGCAATAGATTCAATTGATCAATAGGTAGCAATGAAAAGACTTATCATCATCGACATCAGTAATTTTATTTTCCGTGCCTTCTTCGCCATAAGACCCCTTAATACTCCCGATGGAACTCCAGTTAACGCCGTCTATGGTGTGCTTAGCATGCTTCATAATATGATTGTGAAGTATCAACCGACGCATATTCTGGTTGCTCGAGACACCAAAGAAGGATCTTTTAGAAAAGAGATCTATGCTGACTATAAGGCCAACCGATCCGAGCCACCTGATGACCTGATTCCTCAGTTTGCCTTAGTGGATGAACTGGTTACGGTCTTGGGTCTTCCGGAAATTAAAGTTCCGAATTATGAAGCTGATGACATCATCGGTTCAGTTGCCCTTCAGTGGAAGAATGAATTTGAAGAGATTCTTATTGCTTCTGGTGATAAAGATCTTATGCAGTTTGTAGATGGCCCCATCAAGATGTTGGATACTATGAAGGAGAAAACATACTCTCGGGAAGATGTAAAAGATAAAATGGGAGTCTATCCCGAACAGATCGTGGATTATCTCTCTTTAGTAGGGGACTCATCGGATAATATTCCTGGGGTGGCAGGTATTGGCCCCAAGGGTGCCCAGAATCTTATCGAAGAATATGGTTCTTTAGAGAAGATCATTGAGAATGTGCAAAATATTAAGAACAAGAGATGCCAGACGGCCCTTCTTGCGAATGAAGATAAAGCAGTTCTCTCAAAAGAGTTGGTTAAAATTGTGACCAGTTTAACTCTGAAGTTTAGTCCAGAAGAGACTTCTTATCGTTTAAAAGTGACTCCTGAAGTGGAAGCTTTTCTAGACCGACTTGGATTTAGAACTTGGCTCAGTAAACTCTCAGCTTTTAAAGATGATTCTGCTCCAGTCGCTCCTACTCCTGAAAGAAAGCCTGCTAAAAAAGTGGAGACCTGGACACTGGAAGAAATGAGAAAAAATATATCAGGTGAAGAAGTTATCTCTATAACTCATGTCTGTGATGATGAACTTAATCAACATCAGTGTTGGAGAGGGATGGCAATTGCCACTTCCAAGGCTTGTGGCTATCTCTCAATGAGTAAGGAAGAAGCCTTCAGTCTTATGGAAGTTCTTCATGAAATTAAGCCATTGGTCGTTTGCTATCAGTCCAAACCAATTCTTCAACTCGCTATGATTGCAGGTGTACAGCCAGACTTTCAATATTTTGATCTTGCTCAGGCGCACTTTATCATCAATCCAGAAAAGAGGCATGANNCTTCAAGGGGAGAAGGCCGAAGCCATATATAAGCTTTATCCACTTCTTCGTGGCAAGATGAAGGAGCTAGCCGTAGAGCGCGCCTATGATGAGCTGGATATTCCTTTAATTAAGGTTCTGGCCTCTATGGAGCTTGAGGGGATTCACCTTGATGTGGGATTTTATCAAGAGCTTGAAATTGAATTTAGTAAGCAGCTCTCTGAGATTGAGACGGAAGTTTTTAAGGTCGCTGGAGATAAGATAAATCTCAGATCTCCTAAGCAAGTGGGTGAGCTCTTATTTGAAAAGCTTCAGCTTCCTATCATTCGAAAAACCAAAACGGGCTATTCGACAGATGCTGAAGTCTTAAATGAATTAGCTGCACTGAAAGTGAGCGAAGTTCCTGAGCAACTTTTAAAATATCGGGAAGTGGAAAAACTCTTGAGTACTTATGTTAAGGCTTTGCCTCTGATGGTAAATTCCAAGACTCAAAAAATTCACACTCATTATCAGCCAAGTAATGCTGCTACTGGAAGATTATCGTCTGATAATCCAAACCTTCAAAATATTCCGGTAAGAACAGAAAATGGAAGAAAGCTCAGAAAAGGCTTTATTGCTTCTCCCGGAAGAATCCTACTTTCAGCAGATTATTCCCAGGTAGAATTAAGGCTTCTTGCTCACTTTTCGCAAGATAAGAATATGCTGGAAGCTTTTCATAATGATCTGGATATTCATAGGCAAACTGCTGCTGAAGTCTTTGATGTTCCATTGGATAGCGTGACTAAAGATATGAGAAGTGGGGCCAAAGCAATTAACTTTGGTCTAATGTACGGTCAAACTAGTTTTGGTCTTTCTCAAGCACTTCATATCTCTCAAGGAGAAGCTAAGAAGTACATCACAAGCTACTTTAAAAAGTTTCATAGTGTTAAAAGCTTCTTAGATGGACTAAAGGAAAAAGCCGAAGAGACTGGTTATGCCGAAACCCTCTTCGGAAGAAAACGCGTCCTGCCAGATATTAAATCCACCAATCGGCAGATTAAGGCAATGGCAGAAAGAGTTGCTATCAATAGTCCAATTCAAGGCACGGCAGCGGATATCATTAAACTTGCTATGATTAACATTCAGAATGAATTGAGCGTGCGTGGACTTAAATCTAAGATGATTCTTCAGGTTCACGATGAATTGATCTTTGATGCTGAACCTAGTGAACTCGAAGAATTAAAGCTTCTGGTACGAGATAAGATGGAAAATGCCGTAAGCCTTAGCGTTCCACTCAAGGTAGAGATGGGTTCAGGAGATAACTGGTACGACCTTAAGTAGATTGCTCTTCTTCCGATAAGTAGCTATGCGTAGTTTTTTATTAGGGTTACTGACCCTGTGGTCAGGCTCAGTCATAGCTATTTCCTGCGATTGTGAAGTCAGAGTATTTTCTCCGATGACGGGGTCTCATCGCATGAACTCAACTGTCTTAAAAGTTTATGAGCTAGATGAATACAGCTCATACTCCATAAATAATCGCAAACAATGTAGAAAATTATGTCAGGAGCGCTTTCAGGAAGATATGCCTTCCGAGAGATTAAGTGCCCTTCTTCTCACATACTCTCAAAAGATGATCGAAGAAGGACTTTTGGGTTATAACTGCACCGGGCTTACTAATCTTACTTATCCGGTGCGAGTAAAGGCTACCCTGGGGAATTTAAGCTTAGGTAATGTGGCCGATATCAGACAAGTCGTTGTTCATGAAGAGAGATGCTTCTAATCTCTTTTGACGGGAAAACCTTTTTCAATCCATTGATCCATTCCAGCATCATGCACACAAACAAGATTATTAAGTCCTTTCTGAGTTAAGGCTTCAAAGGCAGTCTTCGCCCTGCCACCACGCTTGCAATGTATATAGACCCTCTTATATTTTTTTAGTTCATCCGCATGCTGGACCACTTCCTCTACCGGAATGTTTAGGGCTTGCTCGATATGGGCTTCTTTGAATTCATCCGGTCTTCTCACATCGAGAATGACTTCACCTTGACCTAATTTTTTATGTGCATCAAATAACTCAACTAAAGAGATATGGGTTTCTGACATTCTTAGTCTCCTATGAAATGGGGCCTAATATTTATTACCTTAAAAACCGATAAAGACCAAGGAGAGAAGTTTCATGCTCTATGTGCTTTTTCTGGCCTTGGCCGTTATTTATAATTGCTGGAAGTTTGCGAAAAATCGCGAAGCGCTATTTACTTCTCTCATTGCAGCCAAAAGTATTGCTCATCGAGAAATGATTCTCAGTCATCACTTCTATGTACTGGTTTTTGAAAGTTTCCTGGCCTTTATTGTTGCTCATTTCATGTCAGAGGGTGATCTTGGCTTTATTGGCCTGGGTTTTACATATTTGGTCTTGGTCTTTGTAGGATTCTTACTTTATCAATATTTTATAAAATATGTCGAAAAACATACTCAGCTCGATCTGAAGACCTCTTTTCAGCACTACCTAATTAAAGAGCTAAGAGTAAATTTCGCTTTGGTGCTCCTGCCAATTCTTATCTATTCCACCATCACCCTTACCTTTCAAGATAGTGTTTTTGAAGAATGGGGCAATTATTGGTTCATTGGTATCATCTTCAATCTGATCTTTGTTTCAGTACTCACTATTGTTTGTACTGTCATTGTTATGCTGAAGCTTATTCCCAATCGAGAGATAGTGGAGCCTGAATATCGAGAAATCATCGATAGAAGGCTAGAGCAGATTGAAATGCCCGGAATGAGAGTGCGCTGGATAGAAAGCGATATTAAAAATGCTTTTATTGTGGGTATTAAACTTTTGATGTTTTCCAATCAAACCATGTTTGTGGGAAGATCTCTGCGGAAAATGCTGACATTAGAAGAATTCGACGCCGTCATTTGTCATGAGTTGGGACATGTGGCCAATCGGCACATTCATAAACGGGTTATCGATTTACTTAAAAATTTCATCTCTATCCTAATTGGTACATTAATAATTATGGTGGCAGTCTTCGGATTTTCTCTGCTTTACTGGGGAGAAGATTTTACTCTTTATACCTCTGAGACGGCCTTACTCATTGTCATCTTCATGCTGACCTGGGTTTGTTTTAACTATGTTCTACTCTTTGACACCATTCGATCTCATGAATTTGAGGCCGATGCGTATGCCGTCATGGAGTTAGGAGTCAGTTCCGAGGTTTTAAAGAATACTTTGGAGAAATTAACTACGCCGGAGGAGTTACCGGACTATCTTAAGGCAAGAACTCCCTCAAAAGAAAAAAGCCAGCTTAATACCTGGATTATGAAAAACTTTTCAACTCATCCTGATTTGCCAACCAGACTTAGTTTTCTTGAAATGAAGATTCAGAAGGGCTTACCTTTTAACTATTATGTTTCAACTGCTCAAAAGGTTCGCTCTCACATCTGGAGCATGTTTCAATGGCGAATTGCTCTTCCAGCTTCCTTTGTTTTGATACTTCTTGCTAGTTGGTCAGTCATTACTATTAAGCGGGGAGTGGAGACCATTGCCTGGATCAATCGATCGAGCCCACTAGAGATAATAGAAAATAAAGGTCTGGAATTAAGAATAAACTCCTCTCCTTTACTCGTGGGGCCAACCCTCATGTCTTATATCGTTAAGAAGAAAGATGCTCATCTGATTGATTACTTTGTTGAAAGAGGGGCAAGTAAAGGGAAGACCCTGGTCTATATCTCTCAGATAAAGGACTTTGAGCTTCTTCAAAAATACTATTCTCTTTATCAGAATGATCTCTCCTCAGATGAATACTTCTTGATTCTTAGAAAGACTGCCCAAATGGACTTTACCGAAGGCTATAGGTTTCTGGTAAATGCTAAGCACTTTGAGAAGCTAAATCGAGTTTATAAAGAAGATGTGTCTAGAATCTATGAAATGAATCGATTGCCAGCTTCGGTAATTGAGGAGAAGAAATAATTATAACCAATCGACAGAGTGAAAAGCTTCGATAACGAGAGTGGAGGACCAACCCTGGGTGACTTCAATTCTCATGGACTTACCATAATACATGCTGAACTTATTTTCCCCAACATCTCCAAAGGAAGTGTTATCGATATCTCTGCAGTTAAGTAGACTTAGTTGATCCTGTGCCAGGTCCGAGTAATAGCTACATCTAAATTCATATTCATCTGAATTTGTGGGATCCATATTATAGGTAATTTCCACTTTCTTACCGACAGCATTCCCATTTCTTACATACAAAGTGCTGGGCACAATGAAGGTGGCATTTTGTGGTACCGGGATAGTCTTACGAAAACCATCACCTTCTTTAAGGCTTAACACGTAGACTGAGGGAAGATCCTGATTTTCGGTATTTTTTCCTGCAGAGGTCTGTGCCTCCGTAATCTCTTTGCCACATCCCATGGTGAGCACTGCCAGCGACAGCAAGGGAAAAAATTTTCGAGTCATCAATCCCAACATTTTCCTTCCTTGAGGACTAATTAACTAAATTATACCGTGATTGACTGATCGGTGCCCCTTGGGACAACTTGAAGATTCTAACGTGGTGAAAGAATTGGAAAGGAAAGGGCAGAATTTGCTGCTTTTCGGCTAACTGAGTGCGTTGGTCCCTTATTTAAAAGGACACTTTTTTTTCTCTACCCGACCTTGACACTCGCTAGTCCATGCCCAAATTATGGGGGCACAAGCTTCATATTAATAAACAAAATATTGCAAAGCATGATTTTTTAATCAACAGGAGGATCTATGACAGTAAAACCACTTCAAGACCGAGTTCTTATCAAGAGACTTGAAGAAGAAACTAAGACAGCTGGCGGGATCATAATCCCGGATAACCACAAGGAAAAGCCTGCTCAGGGTGAAGTCGTTGCGGTTGGTACTGGCTACCGCCTTCAGGACGGAAACGTTAAGGCCCTAGATGTTAAGAAAGGCGATAAAGTTCTTTTCGGTAAGTATTCAGGAACAGAAGTCAAAGTTGGTGGCGAGAACTATCTCATCATGAAAGAAGACGAAATTCTTGGAATCCTTCAGTAATTAATCATTCATCCTAAAGGGAGATATTATATGTCAGCTAAAGAATTAAAATACTCAGAAAGCGCCAGAAACTCTATCCTGGCCGGTGTAAATGCACTTGCTAACGCTGTAAAAGTTACACTTGGACCTAAGGGCCGTAACGTTGTTATCCAAAAATCATTTGGTGCGCCATCTATTACTAAAGATGGTGTTTCTGTTGCTAAAGAAATCGAACTAGAGAACGCCTTTGAAAACATGGGTGCTCAACTGGTTAAAGAAGTTGCTCAGAAAACTAATGAAGATGCAGGTGACGGTACAACTACTGCAACTGTTCTAGCTCAAGCTGTATACCGTGAAGGTGTAAAACTAGTAGCTGCTGGCCATAACCCTATGGATCTTAAGCGTGGTATCGATTTAGCAACTGCTAAAATCATCGAGAAGCTTAAGTCTATGTCGAAGAAGATTGATACTGCTGAAGAAATCGCTTCAGTTGGTTCTATCTCTGCTAACAATGACTTCGAAATTGGTAAACTAATTTCTGAAGCTATGTCAAAAGTTGGTAAAGAAGGTGTAATCACTATCGAAGAATCTAAGACAGCTGAAACTTCACTAGAAGTTGTTGAAGGTATGCAGTTTGATCGTGGATATGTTTCTCCATACTTTGTAACTAATCCTGAAAGAATGGAAGCTTCATTTGATAATCCTTTCATCCTTATTACAGATAAGAAAATCTCTTCTATGAAAGAGCTTCTTCCGACTCTTGAGAAGGTTGTTCAGTCTGGTAAGCCACTTGTTATCCTGGCCGAAGACGTTGAAGGTGAGGCCCTGACAACTCTAGTTGTTAACAAACTTCGTGGTACTCTTAACGTAGCTGCTGTTAAAGCTCCTGGCTTTGGTGACAGAAGAAAAGAAATGCTTAAAGACATTGCTACCCTTACAGGTGGTACAGTTATCTCTGAAGAGCTTGGTATGAGCCTTGAGACAGCTACTGTGGATCTTCTAGGTACATGTAAGAAGATTACTATCGATAAAGAAAACACAGTTATCGTTGATGGAGCTGGTAATAAGAAAGAAGTTGAAGCTCGTGTAGCTGCTATTCGTTCTCAAATTGCTGAAACTACTTCTGACTACGATAAAGAAAAGCTTCAAGAGCGTCTTGCTAAACTTGCTGGTGGTGTTGCAGTTATCCGTGTTGGTGCTCCAACTGAAGCCGAAATGAAAGAGAAGAAAGACCGTGTAGAGGATGCTTTAAATGCAACTCGCGCTGCTGTTGAAGAAGGTATCATCGTTGGAGGTGGTGCTGCTCTTGTTCATGCTGCTGTTGCTCTTGATGGCCTTAAGGGTGAGAACGATGAGCAAACTGCTGGTATTAAGATCATCCGTCGCGCTATCGAAGAGCCTCTTCGTCAAATCGTTTTCAACGCAGGTCTAGATGGTGCTGTGGTTGTAAATAAAATCCTTGAATCTAAGAATGCTTCATTCGGCTATAACGCTCACGGCGATAAGTTTGAAGATCTGGTAAAAGCTGGAATCATCGATCCAACTAAAGTAACTCGTTCTGCTCTTCAGAACGCGGCTTCAGTGGCAGGGCTCATGCTTACTACTGAAACCATGATTGCCGACCTTCCCAAGAAGGATGACGGCCACGCTCCTGCTGGCATGGGCGGCATGGGTGGAATGGGTGGCATGGGCGGCATGATGTAATTTTTTCCGCATCCCATTTGTACTTCGCGAAGGGCACCCCCGTGGTGCCCTTTTTCTTTTTAAAGTCTCCTTTTGTCCCTGACTAAATTACTACTGTTAGTAAATAAGAGATCTTAGCACTCACACCCATTGGCATATTCTGTGCAAGCTACTGACTAGGAAAATCGGGAAGGATCTTGATTGACCTCGCCAAGGAGTAGGCATGTTTAAAAAAATCATATTCATGATGGTGGCACTTTTATCTGCTTCAGCGCAGGCAACGATGACGGCAGGGGAAGGACTATGCCCTGAGGAATTTGAGGGAAGAGTTAAAGAAGTCATCGAAGAAGTTGGTCCAGATCGTGCCTTCTCCACTCAGAGAGTTATCTTTAGTAATGAGCAGACAATTAAAGGTGAAGTGGGCGAACAGGTCTTGGTGGATATTTTGAAGAATGGTCCTTTTGAAATTGAAACTGGTAAGGAGTACCGGGTTCTTTTAAGAAAAGGAAAACTTTGTTGGATAGAGCAAATCTAAAAACCGGTCTTAGCTTTCAGGATGAAAACTATGTTAAAAAAAACACTGATACTTTTGCTATTTATTTGCTATCCCGCTTGGGGGTTTAAGCTCACGCAGGATTTTACCAAAGGTTTTTATTGGGCGAGTCTACCCATCAGTATAACAGTAATGGATAATGATGCTTCCCGAAAATCTCTCCTTACTCAACTTTCTCGTGATGCCATTGGTGAGTGGGAAGCTCGCACTGGTCTTTCTCTTTGGTCCTTAAATGAAACCGGAAGCTCCAATGTTATTCGCTGGTCTTCTAAATTTACCGAAGAGACGCAAATGGACCCCATGTCAGTACTGGCGGTCGCAATAAGGCACACCAATGGACCTTACTTTGCGAAGACCGAAATTGTGATCAATGGAACTCATCCTTTGAATAAAGATATTTCTCATCTTCTCACTACAATTACCCATGAACTGGGTCATACCATGGGGCTGGATCATTCAGAAGTGGGCTTTGCTGTAATGGCGCCAACACTGCAGGACCCTTACCGGGGTTTACATAATGATGACATTGAAGGCATGCGGCATGTGCATAGTGAGACCGAGCATCGCCAAGTCACAAGCTACGTCTCGCCACTTGCCTATGAAAAGGTTGAGACCAAGCAGCCTTTAAGTTGTGCTACCGTGACCACTGCGGCAGCACCTTCGGCCAATGGGGCCCTTTCCCTGGGTTTGGGATTGTTGATTGGATTCATCAGGAAAATCTGGAGAAAGTTCAAGTCCCTGTTCTAAGTTCCGAAAAGGGAGTATGAATAATGAATCAACTCCCTTTATTTTCTTTCTTACCTTCACCGAAGACCTTCCTAAAACATTCTATGTCTTTGATCGTTTATTAAAGGAAGCGGGATATATTTTAGTACCGGTACGGATTGATCAGCTGCAAACCCTGGCGGCTTCCACCGAACAATCTCAGATCATGGTGATCTCTTCTGTTACCGATGTTTTTGAATTAAAAATGTTCAATCAAAAGGTCAGAGGACTTTTAAAATACGTATTAAAATCAAAACGTATTACCTTCCTTCAACTTGCTAGCTTCTCTAGAATTAACGATACAAAGTCATTTGCTCTTTATAAGAATTATTTCTTCCTGAAGTATCCATTGAATGCTCGCACTCTTGTGCATAAGATAACTAGATACCATGTCTTAAAGTCAGAGCAGAATTCTCATTGGCCAGGAGGAAGACGGGCCGGACTTGGTTCAATGTCAATGTGATGCGGGAGTCCTTATGAAAAGCAAAAATGATGAAGCCACTCAGCGAGTTCTCTTGCTCTTAAAAATTGATGCCAATAATCTCTTTGAGCGTATTAAAACGAGAAAGTCTGAATATTTGGAAATCTTTGCCTTGAGGAGAACACGGGAGCATTTTCCCATGATCTTTAAAAACCGTTATGAGGGCACATCCATAATGGATCTGTCTCATTGTAGTACTGAGCTTATTGCGGTTCTTGATAAGTATTACACCATGGTGGAAGAGATGAGTTGGTACCTTTTTCAAACTGAAGATATGCCGAATACAGTAGAAGATTATATCGATCGAAAAATCGCTCGAATGGGAAAGCTTCTTCATACCCTAAATCTTTTTCTGGATGCTGAGCTTGGTATCGATGAGCAGTCATCTCCGGTCATCGATGGACCAAAGTTTATCGATCTTCCCGAAGAAGAATCTGCAAATCTTTTTGAAGATGAGGGATCTCAAGAATAATGAAGTTTTTAACCCTGCTTATTATTTCTATCTTTTGTTCTTCGCTAATGGCCCGAGATCCTATTTCAGGAAGCCGTTTCCAGCAATTATCTGGAATGAAGATCCCTCAAGACTCTAAAAGTCAGTGGGATCAGAGATACAGTCGGAGCAACTTTATCTACGGAAAATCCCCGGCACATTTTCTTTCCGAGAACTATCAATACATTCCTTTTGAAAGTACCGTCCTGGATATGGGGATGGGTGAGGGGCGAAACGCCGTTTTCCTGGCGCAAAAAGGCTATAAGGTGACCGGCATCGATATTAGCTCGGTTGCCGTTAAGAAGTCCTATCTCTTAGCTCAGGAATTTGGAGTTAAGATCAAGGGGATTGCTGCTTCCTTAAAGGATTATAAGATCGAACCTGGCTCTTATGACGCCATCATTTGCTTCTATTATGTCGACCGCTCTCTTATTGGGAAAATTAAAGAATGGCTTAAACCTGGTGGCATTCTTATCTATGAGGCCCATACCACTAAGGAAAATCGTAGCCGCTCTGATGAAGAAGGAAACTTTTTAAAAGAGCAGGAGCTCCTTACGCTTTTTAAAGGTATGAGGGTGTTAAAGTACGAAGAGCCGCTTCATGAAAAAGAGTTTCGCTCAAGTATTATCCTCCTGAAAGAATAAGTTGCTTCTCGTCTTCCAATATTTCCTTCCCGTGGCATAATCAGAGAATGTCTAAGTTCTTAATACTAATGATTTTCCTCTGCACGCGTCTTTCTGCTCAAACCGCAGAGAGTCCACTTGATGAAGACGGTCACCGATTCGGTGGCAGAATTTCTAAATTAAATCCCTCGGCTCGATTGGCAAGAGTGAGAACTGATTTTGAAAATATAAAATTCTTAAATCGCAAAGACCGGGTGGAGTTTTGGAATCCCACCTATCCAGATCATCGATGTGCGGGTTTAATCGAGGGAAGAACCAATGATTATATTTTGGTCAAGATTCCTCGCTTTGATGATTGTATTCGAAAAGTTCATTTTACCACTGGTACCTATCTCACTCTGGAGAGTACTGATCTCAAAAAAACCGTACAAATTGCCAAGGAACTGGTGGAGATTCTTTTGAAGAAAAGATTGGCCGTACAGGCCCAAAAATCGCGACTGCAAAAAGAGTTGGACGGGCACATTGAAAAAGTAGATGCAGTTAATAAGCGATATGAAATCTTAAGACAAAAACTCGAAATAGAGTGGCAAAAAGAATTGGCCGCGCTAGAAGAAGATAAATCGGAAGCCTTCACAGTCTTTAAAAACTCTGAGGCCCGTTTAAATGAAATTGATACTAAACTAGAAGCCTATAGAATCGAAGACCATAATCTAAAACTCGATCGTTGGTCGCTTGATCCCGCACTTTATATATATAAATAAATGAGTCTAAGGAGTTAAATATGTATTTTAGAGGACTTTGCCTCATGCTTTTGATGCTGTCAGTTTTGGCTTGTCAGAACAAAGGATCAAAATCAGGAACTACCATCTATTATAATATTGGGGGAGAGCCAACCACCATCAGTCCTCTTTCGGGTTCGGATGGCTATACTACCGCTGTTCATAGCTATATTTTCGAATCACTTTTAACCAATGATCTTGATAGCTATGAATGGAAGCCAGCGCTAGCAACAGAGTGGAAAGTTTCTGATGATAAGCGCACCTTCGAATTCAAATTACGAGAAGGCGTTAAGTGGCATGATGGAACGGAATTCACCGCAGAAGACGTTAAGTACTCTTATGATGTCATCTTTACTGACGATTTTAAAGCCGTTCAGTACCGGCCTTTCTATGAAGCCATTAAAGAAGTTCAAGTCATAGATAAGTATCGGGTGAAATTTATTGTTAAAGATGATTATTTCCAAAACTTCGATATCTGTGCCGGGATTAAGGTTTTACCTAAACATTTCTATTCCAATCAGGCCAATAAGCAGAATTTTGGAAAAGAGATTGTGGGAACTGGCCCTTACATCATGGAAAAGTATGACCGCGGCCAGAAGATGATTCTCACCAAAAATCAAAATTGGTGGGGAAACAATGTACAATCCGAAAAAGACTCCTATCAGATACCTAAGGTTGTTCTGCGTTTTGTAAGTGAAGAGAACGTCTCTCTTGAATTACTTAAAAAAGGCGACATCGATTTTCTTGGAGTAAGAGCTGAAGGCTTCATTAAGAAGATGGTGGGCGATATCTGGGAAAAACGAGTAGTCAAGGTTAAGACAGAGAATAAGAGTCCTAAGGGATATAACTTCATTGGCTTTAACATGAAGCATCCTATTTTAAAAGATAAGCAAGTAAGGCATGCCCTGAGTTTACTTTTTAACCGTCCGCTCATGCTCGATAAGTTTGAATATAATATGTCTGAATATGCTACTGGACCCATTTATGTTCAATCTGATTACGCTTCTCCCGAGGTGAAGCCTGTTCCTTATGACCCTAATGAAGCCCTCAAAATTCTGCGAGCTGCTGGATGGAAAGATAGCGATAAAGATGGCTTCTTAGATAAGGTCATCGATGGGCGCAAGACTAAACTATCTTTTACCATTATGGAGCCTTCGCCTGAAATTATGAAGTATCTCACGGTCTTTAAAGAAGACGCGAGTAAGGCCGGAGTAGAGGTTAATATCAAGAATATAGAATGGAACTCCTTCATTAAACTTCTCGACGAGAGAAATTTTGAGGCCGTTCGTCTCGCCTGGGGTGGAGGAAGTGTTGATTGGGATCCTAAGCAAATCTGGCATACCGATTCAATCAAAGGTGCAGGCTCTAATTTTATCAGTTACTCCAATCCTCAGGTGGATAAGCTTATCGACTCATCCCGAAAAATTTTCGATAAGGAAAAGAGAATTAAAGAACTGCGTAAAGTTCATGAGATGATTTCCGCGGATTATCCTTATATTTTCTTCTTTAACAGTAAGTACACACTATATGGACATACTAAACGAGTCGAAAAGCCTAAGGATACCTTTACCTATGGTATCGGACAGCAATATTGGACTTTGAAGTAATATGCTTAAATATTTCTTACGTCGACTAGCGATTCTCATTCCCACCTTGATGGGTGTTACCGTTGTGGTCTTTGTCATCATCAATATGGCACCAGGCGGACCGATTGAGCAAAAGCTTCAGCAGATGCGCTTTAGTGGAGGAGATGGAGGCGGATCCCAAATGGGTGGTGGCAGCAGAGGAGGAACCCAGGGAGTTTCTAATGAGGTCATGGAGGCCCTGAAGAAGCAGTATGGCTTTGATAAACCCCTTTATCAGCGTTACTTCATTTGGCTCAAAAATATTGCCACTCTAAACTTTGGGGAGAGCTTTACCTATGAAGAGCCTGTGCTGGATGTGATCGTTAGTAAGTTTCCCGTCTCTTTGCAGTTTGGGATTGTCTCACTGATATTGAGTTATCTTATCTCGATTCCATTGGGAATTGTGAAGGCGATTCGAAATGGCAGCTCCTTTGATGTCGCCTCCAGCGTCTTCTTATTTATTCTTTATTCGATTCCTTCATTCATGCTCGCCATTCTTTTGATAGTCTTTCTTTCCGGTGGAAGTTTTCTCGAGATGTTCCCGGTGGGAGGACTGTATTCGGAATTGTATGATGAGTTGAGTCCCTGGGAGCAGTTCCTAGATCGCATTCATCACTTCACACTGCCGCTTATTTGCTACACCATCGGATCTTTCACGAGCTTAACAATTCTCATGAAGAATTCTCTTATTGAAGAAATCAAGAAAGACTATATTCGCACTGCTCGGGCCAAAGGAGTAGATGAGAAGACGGTTTATATGAAGCATGCATTAAGAAATGCACTTATTCCCATTGTAACTGGACTAGGTGGCTTTCTCACTGTCTTCTTCGCTGGCTCCCTTCTGCTTGAAACGATTTTCCAGTTAGATGGCATTGGTCTTTTGAGTTATAAAAGCATTTTGTCCCGGGATTATAATGTCATCATGGGACTTGTATTTATTCAAAGTGCACTGTTTCTACTAGGGAATGTTATTTCTGACTTTGCTTATGTACTAGTTGACCCAAGGATTGATTTTACATGATTGAAAGATTTATTGAAAACGAAGAAACCCTTAAGCGCTGGCGCAGATTTAAATCTCGACGTCTGGCGGTTATTTCTTGCTGGTTAGTAGGGATTGCCTGTCTATTGAGTTTTAGTGCTGAATTTTGGGCCAATAATAAACCACTCGTTCTCAAGACCAATGATACCTACTACTTTCCCATTGTGAAAGATTACCATCCAAGCGTTTTTGGTGATCAGAACATGCTTCGAACTAATTATCGGACTTTAAAAATTGATAAAGAAAAAGGTGACTTCGCCATTTGGCCATTGATCGAATGGAATCCCTTTGAATCAAATAAGGAAGTTGAAAGCTATCCCTCTCCTCCGACCGGTGTCAATCTTATGGGAACCGATGATAGAGGAAGAGATATCTTAACCAGACTCCTTTATGGTCTTCGTTACTCCATTACATTTGCTTTTCTGGTGTGGGTTATAACTTTCATCGTTGGAACTGTTTTGGGTGGAATCATGGGCTATATCGGAGGAAAAGTTGACTTCTGGGGACAGCGAGTCGTAGAAGTCCTTTCCACCGTTCCTCAGTTCTTCTTACTCATAATTATTATTTCCATCTTTAAGCCATCCCTCATCTTACTGGTTCTGCTTTCCAGTATTTTCGGCTGGATTACTATCAGCTACTATGTGAGAGGGGAGTTCTTGAAAAATAGAAAAAAAGAATTTGTCGAAGCTGCTCGAGCCCTGGGAGCAGGTCACACTAGAATTTTCTTCCAGCACCTCTTACCAAATTCACTGTCGCCTATTATCACTTTTTCTCCCTTTGTTATCGCTGGAAATATTGTAAGTCTTGCGAGTTTAGATTATCTTGGTTTCGGACTTACTCCTCCAACGCCTAGCTGGGGAGAGTTATTAAATCAGGCCCAAAAGCATTTCACTGAAGGTTGGTGGTTAGCGGTTTATCCCTCGCTGGCACTATTTCTTACTCTCACTATGCTTTCCTTAATCGGTGAAGGTGTTCGAGATGCCATGGATCCTCATCAATAAATATGAAAGGCTATTATGAAAGATACTGCTTTAAGAATTTCCGAGTTCAAAGATTCTATTTTTGGCGTCATCTCTAAACTTGCCCGTGATAACTCTGCTGTTAATCTGGGCCAGGGGTTTCCGGATTTCGACGGGCCAGAGTGGCTGAAAGAAATTGCTCATCAGAAGATGCAAGAAGGACATAATCAGTACGCTCCTTTCCAGGGGACACCATTTCTTCGTCAGGAAGTCGCCAATTACTACAAGCATTTTTATAATCTCAAATATAATCCCGAAACTGAAATCACCATCACGGTAGGTGCTACCGAAGCTATCTATCTCGTGATGAATGCCCTGATTAATCCTGGAGATGAGGCCATCGTCTTGGAACCATTCTACGACTCCTATGTGGCCTCCATTAAAATGGCGGGAGGAGTTCCCGTTCCCGTTACCATGCATGCACCAGAATTCTCAGTCGACCCACGGGAGTTAGAGAAGGCGATAACTTCTAGAACCAAGCTTCTCATCCTAAATAATCCCCACAATCCGAGTGGAAAAGTTTGGACTAAAGAAGAGCTCCTTATGATTAGTGAGCTGGCTCAAAAGCATGATCTTTTTGTGATGTCCGATGAGGTCTATGAATTCCTGCTTTTTGATGGCGCGAAACATCTTCCAACTGCGAGCCTGGAAGGAATGTTTGAGAGGACTATTACTGTTTCGAGTGCAGGCAAAACCTTTGGTCTTACTGGCTGGAAGATTGGATGGATTTGCGCTAATGAAAAAGTGTCCAAGGCCTGCCGTTTAATTCATCAATACATCACCTTCTCGGTTTCAACACCGATGCAAGAAGCTGTGGCAGAAGGTCTTAGGCGCCTACCTGAATATCTCCCGGGATTTGTTTCGCTTTATAAAGGTAAGAGAGATTATTTCTATCAAGAGATGAAAAAACTTGGTTTTGAGTTTAAGTCTCCTTTGGGAACCTATTTCATGATGGTCCCCATTAGCTCAAAGACCAAACTTAGCGATGTTGATTATTCCATGAAGCTTATTCAGGATAATAAAGTTGCAACCGTGCCTCCTTCAGCTTTCTATTTAAAGTCCACTGAAGGAGAGAGGTATTTAAGATTTTGTTTTGCTAAGAAAGAGGAAACTTTAATGAGTGCAGTGGCAAACTTACAGGGCCTGTAGTGTAATTTTAGTCGTCTTTTTCTTACCATCGCGCAGATACTTAACATCGACTTCATCGCCGATTTTCTTCTGCTCTAGAACTTGGTAAATATCATCCAGGTTATTGACGTCTTTACCGTCGACACTAAGGATAATATCACCCAAATACATTCTGCCATACTGGTCCTGAGTCATCCCCTTTAGGCCCGCTTTGGCAGCAGAACCTTTTTCATCTATGTAAGAGATGATAAGTCCTTTACCATCAGAAATAAGCCTACGTTTCATTGAGTCTGGAACGATACCAATACCTAGACCTGGACGAATGACTTTTCCATGCTTAATAAGCTGAGGCACAATCATCTTAATGGTATCCGCTGGCACGGCAAACCCCAGACCAGCACTAGAGCCGCTGGTGGAAAAGATAACGGTATTCATTCCGATCAAATCGGCTGAAGAGTTAAGAAGGGGACCTCCGGAGTTACCCATATTAATTGCGGCATCGGTCTGAATCATATCGTTTATTTTCACGCCACCTATTCCGTCGATCTTTCGACCTAAGGCCGAAATCACTCCCGTCGTGAGAGTGTAATCAAGTCCAAAGGGAGATCCGATAGCAAATGAGGATTGACCCACTAGCAAGCTCTTGGATGAACCCACCTGAATAGGAGTGAGCTTGGCCGGCTTTTCTTGAAGTTTTAAGACAGCAATATCTTTTTCGGGAGCCGTACCAATGATCTTGGCTTTGTATTGTTTGGGATCATTGTAGAAAGTCACCACAAAACTATTTCCACCCTGAACCACATGGAAGTTAGTGATAATATGACCTTCCTCATCCCATACAAATCCCGATCCTGCCCCTTGCGGCACTTCAACATCACCGTAGAAGAGATTACGCGCTAGCTTAATGTTCGAAACGTTTACGGTGGAAGGAACTACTCTGCGATAAATATCGATGGTCTTGGTTTCAACAGTCAGTAATTCATCTGCAAAACCCGCAAAGCAAAAAAGGCTCAGAGACATGAGCAGTATGAGTTTCATCGGTACTCCTTTTTTTGACTAATATAGCTCCCAAAGTATAATATGTTCTTGAAAAACCCCCAAGAGGAAACCTCTATGACAGCCATCAGCAATCCCCCGGAAATAAAATACTTTAACCGCATGACGGGTGAATACGAGATTGAAAAAGTCTATGGGGACAAGTTCATAAAATTTCTTTACTGCTCGGTTGCGGGTCAAGCCATTGGCTCTTTTCTAACCAACAAGTATGTGAGTCAGGCTTATGGTTTTTTGCAAGACGCTCCCTCTAGTCATAAAAAGGTGCGCCCATTTATTGAGCAGTTTAATATTCCTATTGAGGATTATGAACCGGGGACAAGACCGGGTGTTGATCCTAAAGACACTTATCGCACTTTTAATGAATTCTTTATCCGCAAATTTAAGATGGGGAAGCGACCTTTTCTTACCGAGGCCCATCAAATGCCGGCTTTTGCAGAGGCCAGATATGTAGGATTTGATGCCGTAGATGAAAAGCGTACTTATCCGGTTAAAGGTCACTATCTTCTTGCTAAAGATCTTATTGGGAACGATCAAGTTGCAAAGATCTTTGATGGTGGTCCTCTCCTGATTGCACGCCTTTGTCCTGTTGATTATCATCGTTATCATTATCCTGATAATGGTACGGTCCTTGATCATTTCCGTGTGCCGGGTGCTTATGATTCGGTTAACCCCTTGGCCTTGAAATATAAAAACCAGATCTTCATAAAGAACGAGCGCCATGTTTCTATTCTTCAGACAGAAAATTTTGGACGACTCGCTTATATCGAAGTAGGTGCAATTTGTGTGGGTAAGATAGTCCAAAGCCATCGATGGAACGAGCCATTTAGCCGTGGCGAGGAGAAGGGCTACTTTCTCTTCGGTGGATCTACCGTGATTGTGATGGGAGAAAAAGGCCGATGGAAGCCATCTCAGGATATATCGTCTAATACCGCTAAAGGTATTGAGACCTATCTTCATTTGGGTCAGGAAGTCGCCGTTAGAGTGTAATCTTTGTCACAATAGGAAAGTGGTCGGTAGGGAAGAGGTTTTCTTTTCGACTCTTATCCATTTCACTCGACTCCACTTTAATTGAGGGATCTATCAGGATCCAGTCGATCCTTGATCCATTCTGCATTTCACCAGTAAAAGCATGATGAGAGGTCTCTTCTTCTTGGTTGTATAATTTCCAAGAGTCCTGAATGCCTGGAAATTCAGCAGAGATTAAACTTCTCACTTCACTTTCGGGAGAGTCATTGAAGTCACCCATAAAAGCAATTGGGCAGTCTCCCTTCCAGAATTTTTTGGTCTCTTGAATAAGTACCTTCATTTGATTGATACGTGTCTCTTCTTTCACATGGTCGAGATGAGTATTTATGATAACGAGATTTTTATCCGTATTGATTGGCTGAAGCCTGACCCAAGTCATTAAGCGAGGGAAGGCACTTTCAAAGGAAAGACTGCCAGCTATATCTGGAGTTTCTGAGAGCCAAAGGTCCTCACTTTTGCAAACTTCAAAAGTGTTCTTTTTCACAAAGAAGGCGGGATACATTCGCTCTTTTATCCAAGATCGATGCTGATCAATGATTTCGTAATTTTCTAGAAGCTCTTCAAGATCTCTTAATTGATCGTATCTTCCTTCCTGGGTCGCAATAACATCAGGCGCATGCTTTAAAAGAGTCTCTTTCAGAAAAAGACGCCGATGCTTCCAAGCATTGTCACCATCGGCGGGGTTATCAAAACGTATATTGCAGGTAATTAAACAAAGCTTCATGCTCTTAGTTTATGATCTTTTTCAAAGCTTCTCAACATAGGTTTCTAGACTTAGCTCAAAGACTCCTTCTGTATTAGTCCGACTTACATCAACTTTAGGGCCATGGCCTGTGACACACTCTCTTTTATAAATTCCTGTCTCGATAAATGTTGCATAGGATCGTGAGATTAGCTCGATTTTTATATCTTTAGCTGGAATCTTGAGGGCGAGAACCCAGAGAGGCCCTTCTTCCTGAGCTTGAAAAATGATATTAAAGACATCTTCAAATTCTTTCTGAACGCCATCAATCTTTATTAAAAGATTATGACTTAGATCTTCCTGATCTAATTTGGTCTTGCTCTCCCCACTCACCAATCTTTGATAAAACTTGCACTCATAATACAGGTCCGCCCTTAAGTCAGAATAGGTCTTTTTAAAACTAGAACTTTTGAATTGCCTCTCTGTTTTATGGCCAGCGAGATTGAGATATAGCTTGGCTTCAATCGGTTTTTTTATTTCTATGATAGCTCCCTTACCATTAACTCGTTTTAAAGTTTTATTCTCTTGCTTGAGGCTACGGGCATAAGAGCGAGAGAGTTCTTCTGCCGTGGCGTAGATAAGTATCCTTTGAGAAGGGCCCACTTTTCTAACCCACCATCTCTCCGTCTTTACGTGATCTGTAACCGAATAAAAATCAAACTCATCTCCATTAAAAACTTCATAGATACCATGCACTTTAAGGAAGTTCTCAAAGGAGAGTTCTTGAGACACATAATGAACTTCTCCTTTCTCTCCGTTATACATAAAGACCTGATAGGTTTTATTCTTTATGGCGAGGGATTCCTTTTCAAGCCAAGGTGTCGAAAAAGATAAGTGTGATTTTCCTTCTATTATTTCAATGAGCTGTTCTGCTGAGAGCTTCAGGGTTGAGCGAGATGACCAGACCCCGAGATTCTTGCTTGAGTTCTCTTTTACTAGCCATAAGGAAGTAGGCGAGACTTCGCTTGATTCAAAGTCGAGAACTACTTCGTGCATTCCCTTCTTTATGGAAGGCACCTCTTTCATTCTTTCAAGCCTGAGCTTGGTCCACTCATGAAAGATTCCCTCTTCCTGAATGAGATTTAAATTCCAGGTGAGTAAATCCATGGAATCGTTCTTTAGATCGCGGACATTAGTAATAGAAATTCGCGAACTTCCAAAGCTCATAATTCCACGGATTTCTGGAAGTGCTTCCACCCGAGCGAGGTATTTTTCTATTCCTGATTCTTTATAATTAGAAATATTATCTCCATCGCTGTCATTAAGATCTTTTTCTGGTGGAGTTTTATGTACTCCGCAAGCAGTAATTAAAATACAGAAGATTAAAAACTTCATAACTATCTGCCTGAAACAATTTGAGACATCAAACTTTGAACTTCACCCATTCCCCAGAAGACGACTTTTCTTTCTTTTAGGGGAGTTGAGCTTTGAGCTTTCTTATGAGCGTCTTGGAGAAAAGACTCGAGGTTTGATAGCATGGCTAGAAAAATCTTCTCGTCTCTTTGATCCATTGCCACTTTTCTGATCTTAAAAACTCTTTCAGCTTTTTGCCCCACGACAGCTTCCATAAGTTCCAGAGATTCTGCTTCCTTGGCTTCCGCTCCATTAATTTCTTCCAACATAAGAGGGGAGAGGTTTTCTTTGATTTTGTATCTCACGCCATCGGTATGGATGATGCCTCTAATGATGAGTGCTTGAATGATATTAAAGCAAACATTCTCATGAAGACCCGATTGCTCCTGGATGTCTGTATAAATAAGGCTTTGCTTTCCGAGGCACTCTAAAACTGTTCTTTCTAGTGATGATAGGCTTTTCATATATTCTCCTTAAGCAATACTTGCGTTGTCTTGATTTAAGCTGATATAGCTGCGTCCATAATTACGTGCCACGATCTTTCTCTCAATCCAGTCAATGATCTTACTCATTTCATCATTGGTGAGAATGGCAGAAGCTTCTTCAAGAATATTAGTAAGTCGCATGTGATTAGGATTCTCTTTGAGTTTCTCCATAATGATGTGTTCGAAAGTTTCGAGCTCACCCACCTTCATAGGTTTGCCGTTAAAGAGACGAAACACGCGAGTTATTTGAATGCCAGTTCTTGCTGATACTTCTCGAAGAGTATCGTTAGGAAAAAAAAGACGATAACGTTGTAATGATTTTTTCTGTAAGCTCATGTCCAGTAACTCCTTTTGAGGTTTATACTGATCCACTAAGCAAGGATAATGCCAAATTAGAAATGGAGTTGGTGATCTTGAAGAATTCGATAGAAAGCCGAACTTGATATCTTGAGCTCTTTAATACAAGCAGTGATTTTTCCACTATTTCTCTTCATGGATTCTTCAACTGCTTTCTTTTCCATGTAATTAATATAGGATCTCAAACCATATTGAAGAACGTGCTCCTCCCATCCTTCCATTGCATTTGCGTTGGCCGGAGTTGCTTTGAGAAAAGTCTTTATAGCATTGAGATCGATAACTCCATTGAGATTCTGTGAGAGCCTTTCTGATAATTTCATCAATTCCCGTATATTACCTGGCCAGGGATATTTCTTTAAGGCTTCCATGGCTTCAGGCTTAATAACAAATCTGCGTGAAGAAGATTTCTGAAAATGGCGAAGGAGTATCTCTACATCATTGGATCTTTCACAGAGTGGCTTTAAATGAAACTGAAAGCCACTGATTCGGAAGAATAAATCTTCACGAAATTCTCTGCGGGTAATCTTGGCCTGGAGATCTTCACAAGTCGCTGTTATAAGAGTGAAATCGGTCTTAACGGGAGTAGATGATCCGACGGGATAAAAAGTTTTTTCATCTAATGCTTTAAGCAGTTTCTGCTGCATGGAAAGGGGCATGGTTCCCACTTCATCTAAAAAGAGTGTGCCACCTTGAGCGAGTTTGAGTTTACCATCTTTCCTTTGATCGGCTCCGGTAAAGGCCCCTTTTTCATGACCGAAGAGCTCAGATTCAAGAAGATTTTCAGCTACTTCCGCACAGTTTAGATGAACAAGTTTACTATCGGTGTGAGTGATATCGTGAATAAGTTTTCCTAAGAGACTCTTCCCCGTTCCAGTGGGGCCCGAGATAAAGAGGGACTGATTCTTCCAATTGATATCACAGAGATTTTTTAAGTCTTGAATGAGCTCTTCATCTTGAGTGATAAATTCTTCCTTTAAGAAATGTTCAAAACGCGCACTTCTTTCCTGAAGGAATTTATTGATATAGATGGGAAGAAATTCTTTAAGTTTGAATTTTGCGAGATAGTGTTTGGCCCCTAAATTATAGGCCTTTTCAATGACTTCCTCACACTCATAGGAACTTACGACGATACAATGAGAGCCTTTTCTCACGATGGTCGGAATGATTTCCACCCCTGAATTACTTCCAAGTTCGATATCGGTTAAAACGAGATCATAGGTTCTCTCATTTAATTTTTGAAAAGCAGAAGCCGCATCGGTTGCTTCATCAACGATTCCATAAGGCTTGAGAATCTCACGCAGGTTTAGACGTGCGTACTTATCATCTTCAATAATAAGGATTCCCAGATTTGATTTCATGCCCATTTTTACGCCAAGCATATTCCGTTTTCAAATACTGAATTCGGAATCCGAATATTTTACAAGGCTCCCCCTTGAAGAGCTTGAGCGGTAAGTTTACTATCTATATGAATAAACAAGAGGTTAAGCTACATGCGTATAATTCAGGGTCAAAGTCAGAAAGAAGCAGCGGAAATCATCGCGATGACCCTTATAGATAGAATTTCTTCCCACCCAACGTCGGTCATTGGCCTTGCTACCGGAAATACCATGGTACCGGTTTATGAAGCTTGGGTGAGGATGGCGCGGGAGAGATCTATAAACCATGATAAGTGTTTCTTTTTTATGCTGGATGAATATTTAGATATTCCCACTGATCATCCATCTAGCTTTAAGTGCTATCTTCAAAAGCATCTTTTTAATCCTTTGGAAATTCATGAAGATCAGATTGCTTACCCTCCGGTGAATTCCCCTTCTTTAAAGGAAGCCGGTTCTGAGTATGAAAGAACTATTCATGAAGCTGGGGGAATCGATATTCAACTTTTGGGAATTGGCACGAATGGGCATATTGGTTTTAATGAACCCGGATCTCAGGGGGATTCCCGCACGCGGGAGGTGGAACTTACTCAAGAAACCATTGCAGTTAATCAGAAGAACTTTAAAGGGCAAATGCCTTCTCGAGCTCTTTCCATGGGCATAGGCACGATCCTCGAGAGCAAGGCCCTTCTCATGATGGCTTCGGGAAGCACCAAGGCATCAGTTATTAAGCATCTTTTAAATCATCATGATGATCCACAATGCCCGGCGACCTTTTTAAAAAGTCATCCTCATTTCACTTTGGTTTTAGATCCTGAAGCAGCTTCTAAGATTAATTTAAAGATTTGAGCAATATTGGTATCTGCTTGAAGTATGGGAGTAGCTAACTTTGCTGCCTTGAGTTTTCCCTCTTGAAATAACTGCAGTTGATAGAGAACTCCATAGGCCATGTGATTTGCTTCTGACCCTGGACCACTTATTACTTCTGAACCACGTCGCACATTATCCATCATCCAGGCAGGTAATCGCAGATGATAGGGATTGCGCTGAACTTCTCCTACATGCATGGCGAGTGCTTTCATCTGAAGTTCCAGTATTTCTTTAGGAACTTCCACTAAGATATTTGGTTTCTTCATCTGTCCCCAGAATTCTGTCCAGCAGATAAGATGGGTAGTCTTGATGGATTCCAGAACCTTTAATAAGAGCTCACCGGTTTTAATATGAGTTGGGTGATGATCCTTGAGATGAGGTGCGAGAATAAGATCTGGTTGATACTTTTGAATAAGTGACTTAAGTTCTTTGGCCTTTTTGCTCCAGCTCTCTTCTAAGAAGAGGCACTCCATTTCGAGCAACTCACAGGCGTTTAAGAGTTCCTGCTTCCTCTCTTCCTGTCTTTCGGTTTTTGATCCTAAAGTCACTGCCACATTAATAATGTGTGCATTGTTTTCATGCAGAAGACGCAGTGGTAATGACCCCGTGATGCATTCATCATCTGGATGAGGCGAGAGGATCATAATGGTAAAGGGAAGACTTGGTTTTATACTAAGAGGAGCTGAAGGGAAGAGTTGGCTAAAAGGTTTAAGGATTTTGGTGAATTCCATCTCACCGTCCTTAACTTAAATATTTGTTAACGTAGTTAGTACGTAACAAAAAGCGATTAAGATCAAAACTGATCGAATCATAAAACCCTCGGTGTGTGTTATCTATTTTAGACAATACCAATTCTCGAGGGCGAAAGTCTAGATGCCAAAATTCAGACATGTATTCCGTCTTTTCAATTAGTTACGTTTGTAGTCATCCTGGAGGCGCACGATATCATCTTCCCCTAAATAGGTTCCGACCTGGGCCTCAATCAATACCAGCTCTTCATTCTTCTTGTTTTCGAGGCGATGAGTCGCTTCTTTTGGAATATAGGTAGACTCGTTTTGTTTGAGATCAAAAGTCTTATCATCGATAGTAACAGTAGCTGTTCCCTTAACGACAATCCAATGCTCGGAGCGGTGATGATGGTACTGAAGGGAGAGCTTAGCCCCTGGGAAGACAGTGATCTGCTTAACCTTATAGCCTTCATTCTCTTCAAGCACAGTATATGTTCCCCATGGCCTGTGGGCCGTCATATGGACATTGGCCATCTCGGGAGAGCGCTTCTTAACTTCAGCTACTAGCTCCTTCACTCTTTGGGTGGAACCTTTTTTAGCAATCACTATAGCGTCCTGAGTATCGATGATCATAAGATCTTCTACATCGATAGTAGAGATAAGACGCTTATTACTTAGGATAAGATTATTTTTTGAGCCCAGATTAATGATGTTATCGGAGAGAGTATTTCCCTCTTTATCTTTAGGGAGTGCTTCATAAAGAGAATCAAATGAGCCCAGATCACTCCAACCGATATCTGATGGAATGACTTTTACTTTTGAGGACTTTTCCATCACAGCATAATCGATACTTTCAGATCTGATGGCACGCATATCATCTATGTTTAAGCGAAGGGCCGTATCGGTTCTGGCATTCTTAAAAGCATTAAGGCACTGATCATAAATATCCGGAGCACTTTTTTGGAGCTCTTCTAAATAGGCCTTGGCCTTAAAGCAGAACATGCCACTGTTCCAGAAATAGTTTCCGGCCTTAAGGTATTGCTCAGCTTTCTCTTGAGTTGGTTTCTCTTTAAAGGATTTCACTTCAAGACCATTCGCTTCGATATAACCATAACCAGTTTCTGGATAGCCTGGCTTGATTCCAAAGGTAACGAGCTGATCTTGGGAGGCGAGTTCCTGGGCCTTTTTTAAAACTTCTTCATAGGCAGCTTGGTTCTCTATCAGATGATCGGATGGAACAACCAGAAGTATCTCTTCCGGCTTAGCGGCCAAGGCGGCCATAGCAATTGCGGGGGCAGTATTTCTTCCTATTGGCTCTAAAATAAAGCTCTTTTCTGCCGTGAGCTTCATCTCTTCCATTTGATCTAAACCCAGAAAGTATTGTTCCTGATTAATGATGATAGAAAAAGATTGGGCAACAGATTTATTTCTTTCGATAGTTTTTTGAAAGAGAGAAGTGTTTTCAAATAATTTAACAAATTGCTTTGGATAAAGAGTTCGGGAGATTGGCCATAGGCGTGTTCCTGAACCACCACAAAGAATGACGACTTTCATGCTAACTCCTACTAAGAGAGACCTAAGGTAGCCGAAGCTACGCTAAAATAAATAAGAAGACCTGTAATATCTACGATGGTAGTAATCGCGGGGCTTGCCACTACTGCTGGATCACCTCCCAGCTTTCGAACTAAAACCGGGAGACCCGCTCCAATCACGGCCGAGGACATGACCTGAATAGCAATGGCGATGGAAATAATAATTCCAATGTAGGTCATGGTGAATCCCTCAGGCAGCATGGCGCTAAAGGAGAGGAAGGCAATCTTTAAGTAAGTCAGGCCCGCCACACTGATGGCAAGCATAAAGGAAACCTTGGCTTCTTTTATAATAATCTTGGGCCAGTCGTTTTCATCCATTTCTCCCAAAGAAAGGGCGCGAATGACCACGGCTGCGGCCTGAGATCCCGTATTACCACCGGTGGCCGCCATCATGGGCATATACATAGCAAGAATAATAAAGCTTTCAAGCACACTTTGATATTCACTGATAATCATTCCCGAGATGATACCGACGGCTGCCAGGGAGACGAGCCATACCACACGCTTTTTAAAATGCTGAAAGGATGAGGTACCCAGATAGTCTTCATAATCTTCAGAGGGAATGATACCCATGATCCTTTCCAGATCTTCGGTAGCTTCTCTTTGAATGACGTCAATGGCTTCTTCATGGGAGACAATTCCCACCAGCTGGTTTAGGGAATTCAAAACAGGAATTGCCACTAGATCATAGCGTTCAATCTTTTGTGCCACCGACTCGCGGTCTTCATTAACTTCCGCATGCAAAAAGAATTCATTTAACATTTCATGGACACGAGTCTGAGGCTCATGCATCACTAGATCTTTCAGGGTGACTAGACCCTTCATGACCATAGAGTGATCGACCACATAGATGTAATAGATCATATCGCGGGAAGGATCGTCTTTTCTGATCTTGGCAAGAGCTTCAGCTGCGGTCATATCCGCAAAGATAGTGGCAAAGTCGGTGGTCATAATACCACCGGCAGTTTCCGGAGGATAGGCCGATAGGATGATAACGTCTTCTCTTACCTTCTTTTCGAGATAAGGGAGAAGCTCGATCTGCTCTTCTTTGGTTAGTTCTTGGTAGAGATCGGCCCGGATATCCGAGTACATTTGTCCAAAAATTTTGGCAAAGGTTTTCCGATCCAAGGAATGGAAGAGCTCTAGCTGGAGATCTAAGGAGAGATCGGAGTAAATTCGTCCCTGATCTTCTGGATCGAGTTCTTTAAAGTAAGTAATGATTTCATCTATGGGTTTCCCCTCGAGGAACTCCGCCACATCCATGGTGGGAAGTTCTTCAAACATCTCCAATAGTTCTTCGGTCTTTCCTTGCTCGGAAAGATCCTGGAGAAGTTCCTGATTCTCTGGGTCAAGATTACTATTGTTTTCTTCCATTATCACTCATTCATTAAGGGCCAATTGGGAGCAATTTTAGCTTCTATTTTCTACTCTGAGTACTGAAACATTAAGGTTTAATCTTGTTAAGAATATCCTAAAATGAACGATAGATAACCTGAATTAAATGATTATGTAAAAAGGTTGCATGGATAGCAGTATTCCTGTCGTTAAATTTCTCTTCCAGAATAATTGGCAGATCTTGTCTGATTCTTTGAAGTCTAACCCTATCTATGAGGTGGAGGACTTTAACGTTCCCAATGATCTCGCCACCTATCTCTCCGGCCAGGAAGCAGCTCTTATTATAGTCTCCTTAATGGATAAGGAAGACCTGATCAATATTGCGACTCTAGTTAAGCTTCAGAAGAAAGTTGCTAAGGACTCAATAGCTAAAATGGTAGTAATCAATTTCTCTGGGGATAAGATCCTGGAGCGATCTCTTTCCAAGCTTGGTATTCAAGATATCATCGATCCCACTATCAGTACCCGGGCCCTACGTTTTAAGATTGATTTCTGGATGAAGTCCCTTACTGCTCAGGTGAAGCAGGTCCAAAAAGCCAGCTCCCAAAACCCTTTAAAAAATCAAGTTCAGAATACCGGTGAATCAAAAAGCAGTGAAGCATCCCTCACATGGGAAGAGCCGCTTCATTGTGAAGACGATATCTGGTTAGTTAAGAATGATTCTGACTGCAAGCGGGTACTTACTAAGTGGCTGGTTAAGGTCGTGGGGCCTGGCCCCTATGCTGGCCAGTGGAATGAGGTTCCCGGCAAGGCCAATCTCTGGCAATTTGAAGTCATGGGGGACTTAAAGGATCTATTGATCTGCGGCACGGGACACTGGTTCTTTGCGGGATTTCAGAAACCCGAATTTATTTGGAAAGAAAATGTCTGGCAAATGGCGGGTTCAGAATTCAATCTTTACTATGAGGAAGCTGGCAGTGTTTTATCCCGTCTGAAATTAAAAGATAAGAAAATGTCGGTTTGTCGGAATTCTGATTACGCTAACACCAAGGAAAGCATCATCACTAAAAGCTTCGATAAGGACTTCGTCTTTAAACAAGAAGCTCTAAAGGGTGAACAAGATGATCTCGAAACAGAGACCGATAAGTTAAAAAATCTTAATGGTAAGGGGAAAACAGATCAGCTTCATCATGGCCCCTTAAAAGGTAATGTGGATGGAACTGATTTTAATAGCACTAGAGAGTCAGCTCCAGCTTCTCCTCAGCTCAATCAGGGAAAAGAATTAAGCCTAGAGAATAAGAATCAGGCTCATGAAGCAGCTGAACTGAATTTAAGAAAATCATTGCCTCATCAAGCGCATAACAGAGGAAGAGCTTCTACGGATAAGCTCTCTACTCATTACCAAAGCTCTAATGAAAGTATGAGTGAGAAAGAAGAGTTCTCGCTAACTTTCAAAAATGCCATGGAGAGTGCCAAGGTTATGGCAACCATTGGTTCGGGATTGCAAAATGTCTTTTGTACTTTAGATGATTACTTCGACCAATCGATCATCTTTGTCACTGGAGAAAATAGCTTAAGACTATCTTCCAAGGTGGACTTGGATCTGAGTTTTCTCTACTTAAAAGAAGAAACCAAGCTTAAATTCAATGGCATTGTATCTAATATTGAAAGTGATGATGATGGCCAGAATTATGTAACGGTGGATCTGAATCAAGAGAATGTGAAAGCCTTTGAAGCATTCATGAAACTCTATCAGGCCAGACAAAGTAGTATCGATCTTTTTTTAAAGCAAGCAAAGGGTCTATGATGAATAAGAAAGAGATCTTTGATGAATTTATTCTTACTCATGAAATTTTGATTGTTGATAAAAATCCCAGTTCACGTAATCGCTTATTAAAGACTATGTCGGATCTGGGCGCTAAGAGACACATGATTCATACATCTGGCTCGCTGGTGGAAGCTGAAGCCATTATCAATTCTAAAAATATTGGAATTGTTCTCTCGGATTATTTTATTTCTGGTGGCTCGGGATTTGATCTCTTTAAGATGATCCGGGAAAAAAAGCCGGAAACTAAAAAGCTCGCTCTGATTCTGGTAACATCAAATATTTCACAAACAGCTGTGGCCAAAGCTGCTGAAGAAGATGTGGATTCCTTTATCATAAAGCCCTATACCATTCAAAGTATTCAAGAGAGCCTTATCTCGACGATTGCAGCAAAGGCCAAGCCCAGTGAATATGTCTCTCGCGTGGAAGCCGGTAAGGAATTGATGAAAGAGGGTAAGTTCGAGGAAGCCATGGATATGTTAGAGACCGCCCTTCCTCTGCATAAGCAGCCTGCCTTAGCTCTATTCTATATGGGTCAGGTTCAGTACATGAAAAAGTATGAAGACAAGGCCTTAGGCTCTTATAATAAAGGCCTCGCCCATAACGAAATTCATTTTAAGTGTCTTATTGGGCTTTATGATGTATTTCTCAATCAAAAAAAATATCCTGAGGCCTATCAGGTAGTGAAAAAGGTCGCCAAGATCTTTCCTGCCAATCCAGATCGCTTAACCCAGGTGGTGCGACTTGCGGTGCAAACAAAGAACTTTAAAGACATGCAGACCTACTATGAGGTCTTTACCATGTTGGATGAGAGGAATGCTCTTCTCACTAATTATATTGGTGCGGGTATGTTTATCTCAGGAAAATATTTTCTCCTGAATAATGAGTTTGATTTGGCCATGCAGCTCTTTGATAATATAGCTGTTTCATGCTCTGATTTTACTAAATTTATTCGGGCGATGATTTCCCTTATGGTGGAAAATGGTAAGGCGATGGATGCCTTGAAGTTTTTGGCCCGCTTTCCAGCTGGAGCAGATGATCTTGAAGACTTTCTCGTCTGTGATTATTTAGTTACCGCCCATACTGTGAAGGATTCAAAGTATTTAGTTAAGGCAGGGCTTGATCTCTATAATCGGAAGATTAGAGATTATCAGTGCATGAAGATTCTAATAGAGTCGATGAAGAAGAATGGCTACCAAAAAACGAAGCTCACTCCCTTTGAGGAAGAGATTAATCGTCTCTGGCCTGAAAGAGTTCTAGCTTGATTTTTTTGCCTGAAAGAGACTTTCTTCCATCATTTCTTTAATTTCTTTTGTATCGGATAACTTAACCTCGAGAAGAAATTTTTTCTCGGGATAACAAGCGATGGCCATCCCTTCAGAGCACTTACCTAAGCATCCACTTCTAAAGACCTTAATATCTTTTCCATGATGCTCCTTGGCCCATTTTTTGAGCTTATCTCTAAGCTCTTTGGAGCCCTTTTCTAAGCAATCATCATGCTGACAGACATGGAGCTCAAGAAAGGATTTCATATTTTCATTTTTCATACTTTCCCATTCAGGATGTTCTCTAAAAGTTCACCCTGGATTGTGATAACGGCCGATTTGGGAATTCCACCATCGGGCCATGTACTGGTTAGCTTATCCAAAGTTTTACTGGTCTCACCCGGATGTTGAACTGAGAGAAAGAGAGTTTTAAAATCCGGAGCAAAGCAGGGACCAGTAAATTCTGCATCAACGGGTGCAGTGGCCACTCTTAGGACTTTGCCTTTATTTGGTCCACTTCTTAAGAATACAAATAAACCATTATTACCAAATCCGCTGTAGGCCCCTTTCTCGATTTCGGTTCCTGCAATATCGGTTGTGAACCAAAGATTGCCACGTGGATCAAAGAGAAGATTATCAGGACAAGCAAAACCTGTCTCTTTGCCGCCGGTCAGAAAAGTATCGTGTTGAAATTTTAGAGAACCCGGATCATTTCCCTCTTCCATTATCTTCAAGATTGATCCGTAATAATTCTGCTTAGGTTTATTATTGGTGAGTGCTATAAGCACATTGCCGGTGAGAGGGTCAAACTCGATATCTTCCGGTCGATCCAGGGGAGTGGCCCCTACAAGCTTAGCGGCTTCGCGAGCAAAAATCTGAATTTCAGTTTGATCTTTAAACTTTCTTTTAAGAATTGGTTGATCATTGATATCTAAGGAGAGCCATTCACCCTTTTCTAAATTTGCTACATAAAGCTTGCCTTCTTCCAGGGAGTCAGAAGAGTTAGAGATGAATTTATAAAGATGCTCGTCATTAGCATCGTCACCTGTATAGGCAACGATCTTACCTGCTTTGGATTTCGTTACGGCCGCACATTCATGAGCGCAGCGACCTAGGGCAATAAGCTTTTTGGATTTTCCAGTCAGGGGATTCACTTCCACTACCCATCCATAGTGCTCAGGAGGAAGTGGATAGATCTTGTCCCATTGTACCCAGCTTTTTACCATGGGTGCATTGCGAGGTCTGTCTCCCCAGAATTGGTCATAATTTTCTTCACAAGTAAGAATGGTTCCCCAGGGAGTTTTCCCACCAGCGCAATTGCCCATAGTTCCTATCGCGGTAGTCTTTCCTTCGATAGGCTGTTTCCAGGCAAAGGGAATAGGTGTCGTGCCATCAAGGCGCCGGTTATACTCGGAGTTTTTTACCACAACCCAATCGTTTTTAACTTTCTTTACTTCGATAAGACTTCCACCAACTTCTTTTCTTTCTTTATCGATATTGCCCTTGGTTCTTTCAAAGCCCCCGATAAAAAGGGGGTGAACATATTCATGGTTAACCCATAAAATTCCGCGATCTTCGCTTAAAGGATGGAAAGCGAGGAAATCATTATTGAAGCCAAATTTCTCAGTTGCATTAATCGCCTCTCCCCACTTGATCATGATCTTATGGTCAAGCCCATCGGCGGTGATTATTTTATCCTGAGTGGAAGGCTTTAATCCGGAAATAGGGGATTGATGGGCGCAGCTTTCCAAATCAAATAGGGCCAGGGTCACACCGCTCGCACCTAAAAACTGCAAAAAATCACGTCTATTCATTATTGGGCCCTCGCTGGAAATGTTTCAGAGCTATGATATAATAAAGCTCTATGAAATACCATTTACCTATCATCTTATTTGATCCGGAATGTCCCCTTTGTCTACGCTTCAAGCAAGGCCTGGAATTTCTGGATAAGAATCTTAATTTTATCTCGGCCAGGGAGGATGCGATCTATGAGCACTTCTCAGAGCTCACTCGTGAGGATTGTTTGGCCAGCGTGCATCTTATTACACCCGAGAAAAATGTTTTAAAGGGGCCTGAGGTGGTGGATTATCTAATGAAGTCCTTACCAGGGGTCTCAAAGTTTGCCTGGCTCCTTGAAAATGATCAGGGAAAAAAGGTGAAGGATTTCTTCTATCAGAAAGTGGAAGAACTCAGAGAGCTCTCGAAGAAAAAAGCCGAGAACGATTGCAATGAATGTCCTCGGAGCTAACTAAAAAAGAGTTGAAGCAATTTTTTGAATAGATGTCGATTTTCCCATAGAGTAGAAGTGCAGACATGGAACATTATTAGCAATAAGTTCCTTCGATTGAGCTATCGCCCATTCAACTCCCACATTCTTAACATCATCATTGGTTTGGCATTGCTCCAAGGCATCGATTAAATCATCCGGCATATCGATGTAGAAGTTACGAGGAAGATTTGTCATGTGACTTTTTGTCGTGATGGGCTTTAATCCCGGAATAATGGGAACGGTTATACCTTCAGCTCGACACTTATCTACAAACTCAAAGAACTTCTTATTATCAAAAAACATCTGAGTCACAATATAATCGGCACCTTTATCGATTTTTTGCTTCAAGAACTTCAGATCGGTCTTGAGACTTGGTGACTCAAAGTGCTTTTCAGGATAGCCGGCCACTCCAATGCAGAATTTCGTAGGAGTTGGATTCTGAAGTTCATCTGATAGATAATGACCCTGATTCATGGCATGAATTTGCGAAACCAGCTCGTCTGCAAAATGATGGCCTCCTGGAGATGCCTCAAAGCTCTTCTGGCCCTTAATGCAATCACCTCTTAGGGCCAATACATTATCGATTCCCAGAAAATTTAAATCAATCAGCGCGTATTCGGTTTCTTCCTTGGTAAAACCTCCGCATATGATATGAGGAACGGTATCCACATTGAACTTGTGCATAAGAGCGGCACAGATAGAAACCGTTCCTGGTCTCTTTCTAATAGATTTTCTCTCAAAGAGCCCATTGGGAAGAGTCTTATCTACAAACTCTTCGCGGTGATAAGTCACATCGATGAACTTAGGTTTAAACTCCATCAGAGGAGAAATATTATCAAAGAGATTCTGGATACTCTCTCCCGTACTAGGAGGAAGGATTTCAAAAGAGAATAAGGTTCTTTTTGCGTTTTTAATGTGATCGATTACTTTTGCCATATAATCCTTAAAATAAATTGGCCGATAGCCACTTTTCCATTTCAGTTAAGGAAACACCTTTTCTTTGTGCATAGTCTTCTAACTGGTCTCGCCCCACTTTACCCACATTAAAATAGCGGGAATCCGGGTGAGAGAAGTACCATCCACTGACTGAAGACGGAGGCACCATCGCCATGGAATGAGTGAGGCTCACGCCCGCATTCTTCTCCACTTCCAATAGTCTAAAGAGAGTCTTCTTTTCAAGATGATCCGGGCAGGCCGCATAGCCTGGGGCAGGGCGAATTCCGCGATACTTTTCTTTTACCATATCTTCATGAGAGAGCTGCTCACTAGAAGCATAACCCCAGTACTCTTTGCGTACTTTCTCATGCAAGTATTCTGCAAGGGCCTCTGCCAGTCGATCCGCCAGGGCCTTGGCCATAATAGAATTATAATCGTCCTGATCCTTCTCAAACTTTTCGCATAATTTATCCAGACCTATTCCAGTAGTTACACAGAAGGCCCCAATGTAATCGGTCACACCCAATTCCTTGGGTGCTATAAAGTCAGATAATGAGGGATTGGGAGAAGCCGCTTCCTCCATTTGCCGCTGTGAGCGAAGCATATGGAGAGTGGCCAATTTCTTATCAAGATTTTCCGCTTGAACTTCTTTTTTATGTTTTCCATGATTCTCGCAAGACCATTCAAAGGTTGATTCATCCACGGCATAGACCTCGATATCATCTCCCACGGCATTGGCCGGAAAAAGACCGATAACGGCTTTAGCAGTTAAGGCCTTATCTTTAATGATAGTACTCAAGAGAGACTGGGCTTCATTAAAAAGTTTCCTGGCCTCTTCTCCCATCTTCTTATCTTCAAAAATTTGTGGATAGGCGCCACGAAGTCTCCAGGTCATAAAGAATGGGGTCCAGTCGATATATGGAACTATTTCCTTGAGCGCAATATTATCCAGAACCGTGATTCCTAATTTTTGAGGTCTTCTGATCTCGGTTTCATCCCAGTTGATCTTGGTTTTATTATTTCTCGCTTCCAAGAGGGTGAGAATCTTTTCTTCTTTTTGAGAAGCTGCGTGAGTGACTCTCATTTTCTCATACTCAGCCTTCTGATGAGCATGGGCCACCTCGCGAGTTTTGTGATTAAGCAGCTTTTCGGCCACAGGAACGGCTCGCGAAGCATCGGCGACATGAATGATCGGGCCATCATAATGAGGATCGATCTTCACTGCTGTATGAACGCGAGAGGTGGTTGCTCCTCCAATGAGAAGGGGGAGAGTGAAATTCATGCGTTTCATTTCTTTAGCTACATGAACCATCTCATCCAAAGATGGAGTAATGAGACCAGAGAGGCCAATCATATCTACATTTTGTTTCTTAGCTTCTTCTAGGATTCTCTCGCAAGGAACCATAACTCCCAAATCAATCACTTCATAATTATTGCAGCCCAGAACAACACTCACGATATTTTTTCCAATATCATGAACGTCACCCTTAACCGTTGCCATAAGAATCTTTCCGGCCTTCTGAACGACTTCACCCGTTTTTTCGGCTTCGATAAATGGCTGAAGATAGGCCACGGCTTTTTTCATGACTCGGGCTGATTTTACCACCTGAGGCAAGAACATCTTGCCTTCACCGAAGAGATCTCCCACCACACTCATGCCACTCATAAGAGGACCTTCGATGACATGGAGAGGACGAGGAAGAAGCTTTCTCATCTCTTCCGTGTCAGCTTCAATATGATCAACAATGCCTTTCACTAAGGCATGCTCTAGTCTCTTCTCAACGGGAAGAGATCTCCAGGCCTCATCTTTCTTTTCGGCTTTTCCTTGACCTTTTACTCTTGAAGCAAAATCAATCATGCGCTCAGTGGCGTCAGGCCGTCGGTTAAAGATTACATCTTCCACATGTTCAAGTAGCTCAGCCGGGATATCGGAATAGACTGGCAAAGCACCTGCATTTACGATCCCCATATCAAGGCCAGCTTTTATGGCATGAAAAAGGAAAGCCGAATGCATCGCCTCACGAACAAGATTATTTCCTCTAAAAGAGAAGGAGAGGTTTGAGATTCCTCCACTGACTTTGGCATGAGGAAGATTCTCCTTGATCCACTTCACAGCTGCTAAGAAATCCAGAGCATAATTATTATGCTCATCCATACCAGTTGCGATGGTTAGAATATTGGGGTCAAAGATTATGTCTTCAGGATTAAATCTAACTTTTTCCGTGAGGATCTTATAAGCCCGAGTGCAGATTTCAATCCGACGACTGAGATTATCGGCTTGGCCCTGCTCATCAAAGGCCATTACCACTACGGCTGCCCCATATTTTTTCACGAGAAGTGCTTGTTCAATAAATTTCTCTTCCCCTTCTTTAAGCGAAAGGGAATTCACAATAGCTTTACCCTGGATGCGTTTAAGACCGGCTTCAATCACTGTCCATTTTGAGGAGTCAATCATCAACGGCACTTTTGAAATATCCGGCTCTGAAGCAATAAGATTTAAAAAATGTACCATGGCCTTCTCAGAGTCGATCATCGCCTCATCCATATTGATATCGATGATTTGCGCTCCGTTCTCTACCTGCTCACGTGCCACCCGCAGGGCCTCTTCATAATTTTTTTCCAAGATCAGCTTCTTAAAAGCAATGGAGCCAGTCAGATTGGTTCGCTCTCCCACATTGATGAAATTGGATCCTGCAAATATTTTAAGCGGTTCAAGACCAGACCATCTTGGTAGATGCTCATGGGCCGGCAATGGGCGAGGCTTATGCTTTTTGGCGGTCTCAGCAATCGCCTTAATATGCAGATTGGTAGTCCCACAACAGCCGCCAATGATATTGATCCACTTATTTTCTAAGAACTCATTAAGGGTAGCTGACATTTGCTTGGGAGTTTCATCGTACTGACCAAATTCATTGGGAAGACCTGCATTGGGGTAGACCGAAATATGAAAAGGAGATTCTTTAGAAAGAATCTCAATATAGGGGCGCATGAGTTCGGCCCCGAGAGCGCAGTTGATACCAATAGATAATAATGGATAGTGAGAAACGGAGTAGAGAAAGGCTTCAATGGTTTGGCCGGATAATGTTCTTCCCGAATTATCCGTGATCGTGCCCGATACCATTACAGGAAGAGCTTGCTTATTTTCTTTTTCAAAATAATCGCTGATAGCAAAAAGAGCGGCTTTACAGTTTAAAGTATCAAAGACCGTTTCCACCAGGAGAATGTCCACTCCTCCTTCCACTAAATATTTTACTTGCTCCCGGTAGGTCTCCACCAACTGATCAAAGTCAATGGCGCGAAAGCCAGGATTATTCACATCGGGGGAGAGGGAAGCAGTCTTATTGGTAGGGCCAATGGAGCCCGCAACAAAACGCGGTTTGCTGGGATCTTTTTTAGTAAATTCTTCAGCACATCTCTTAGCAATTCGAGCGGCTTCTAAATTTAGCTCGGGAACAAGATCCTCCATGAAATAGTCGGCCATCGCAACTCGGGTACAACTAAAAGTATTGGTCTCGATAATATCAGCACCTGCTTCGAGATACTTATAATGAATCTCTTCTAAGACTTCCGGACGAGTTAAAGCGAGTAAGTCATTATTGCCTTTGAGGGAATGCTTCCAATCTTTAAAACGCTCACCTCGATAATCTTCTTCTTCTAATTGATACTGCTGAATCATGGTCCCCATAGCACCATCTAGAACCAATACTCTTTGCTTTAGAAGATCATCAATTTTCACGTTCACATCCTTATCAAATGCTGAATACACTAGTGTATAATTTATTTAATGAAAGTCAAGGGAAAAGCTAGTGATTTTAGATAGTTGAAATATGTTTAGGCCACCAGCATGAGATAGAAACCGGTAAAAAAGAAGGCGAAGGCCCCTAAGAGATAGATATTCGGAAGTTTTCGGTGATAGAGGCTCTCCAGCAAGGCGACCCACACCGGCCCGGTTATGGAGATGGCGGTGAGTGTTCCCATGTGGGCATGCTTCACAGCGGCCAGATATAATCCCAGAGAAATAAAAGTTCCACAAATCGATGCACCAAAGAGAAGAGTCATCTCTCTTTTTCGAAGCGCCCAAATATCCTTGGTCAAGGAAACATAGCTTTTAGGATTGAGTAAGAGAAAACCCACCAGTGCTCCCAAACAACGAATCACATTGACTTGAAAGGTGTTCAGATCGGGGGTCACCTCATAGGCGGTACGAGTGAGCATCACACCCATGGCGTCTAAACTTATTCCCAGGAAGGCCCACATAAAACTTTTGAAGTCCCAATTGCCGGTGAGCTTATTGCGCTCGAGCATGAAGATGAAGACACAGATAATCATGCAGATCACGGCGAGGGTTTGATTCGCGGTAAATATCTGACTCAGGAAAAAATAACCATAGAGCCCGAGCATGAGAGGTTGAAAACTAAAGAGAACCAGAGAGCGACCTGGCCCCAGAGTGGTGAAGGCCCGAAAAAGGAAGATATCTCCGATACACAGACCAATAAAACCACTGAGCATGAGAAGTGAGACCGAGGTCATATTCATGCTAGCAATATCTTCGGAAAGCAGCATGGCGATTAGAAAAGCAAAAAAGGCAACTGTCACTTTAACTTGGTTAATCCAGGTGGAGGAGAAACGTCGAGCGTACAGGGAGAAGATCATGCTGGCGGTAGAGAAGGTAAGATTGGCCCCTATCGCAAGTGTATAGATTTGAAGCGCATTCAAGCAATTTTCCCTTTGTTGATCTGTTGTATAGTAAGGGAAAGCTTGTAAACTGAGTATAATAAAAATATGAAAACGATCTTTGCCGGAATCTTGACTTTGCTAGGTCACAACAACATGGAAGCACAAAATATGAGCCAAGAAGATTGGAAAAATAAGTTAACGCCTGAACAATACAATGTCTGCCGCTTGGGTTCTACCGAGAGTCCCTTCTCGGGTAAGTATAATTCTCATAAGGAGAAAGGGACTTATATATGCGTGGCCTGCGGGCAGGAACTTTTTAGTTCTGAAACCAAGTTTGAATCAGGTACCGGCTGGCCTAGTTTTACCGACGTGAAGAATTCCAAGAATGTGACTTTGAAAGATGATTACGCCTTCAATATGCATCGGGTAGAGGTTCTTTGCTCCCGCTGTGGATCCCATTTGGGTCATGTCTTTGATGATGGTCCGGGAGAAACAGGTAAACGTTGGTGTATTAATTCAGTTGCCCTGGATTTTGTACCGGCCAAGTCCAAGTAGCTCATGCTAGAGTGTCATCTATGAGTTATCCCTTCGTATCTACCAATAATGATTTTCGTATAGAAGTGAAGACTGATTTTGATTTTGAACAATCAAATCCATTGCAGTTTCATTATCTCTTTAGCTACACCATCCTGATCGTCAATATTGGCGAGAAGAGTGCCAAGCTAGTCTCTCGAAAATGGTTCATCAAAGATGCTAAGGGAGAAGTCAGAGTCGTAGAGGGACCAGGAGTCATTGGGCAAACCCCCAACTTTAAGCCGGGTGAATCTTTTGAATATTCGAGTTTCTCGCCGCTTCCGACTATGAAGGGAGAGATGTGGGGGCACTTTAATATGATCGATCAGAATGGAAGAACCTTTCAAATCGAAACCCCGGTATTTAAATTTCATGTTCCGAAAGAGCTGATAGACGTCTATTGAAGAAGTTCTTTAAATTTTTCTTCCAGTGATTCAAGACTTTCCTGAAGATCAGAACTTAATTCTTCTTTTGAAATATCATCGAACTTGGCCTCAAATGCCAGATCATGCATGATCCTGATGCGTTCGAGAAGATTGAGAATATCGTGGGAGAGTTGGCGCTTACCCACTATTCCACCACGGTAAAGGTATGCTCAATGGGGCCGAAGCTAAGTTCAATCACATCATTTGGTTTTAGAGGACCAACACCCTTGGGTGTTCCGGTAAAGACAATATCTCCATCGCATAAAGGGAAATAAAAGTCAGCGTGATGAATGATAGCATCTGGGTCAAGAATGGCGTCAGTCATCTTACCCGATTGTCTGAGTTCTCCATTGACCTTGAGAGTAAAGGTAGTATTTCTCCAATCATTGAATTCTTTTACACTTTTAAAAGGTGTTACAATCGCGGAGTTTTTAAACACTTTGGAAATTTCCCAAGGATGACCCTGCTCTTTGAGACTTTTTTGAACTTCTCTTAATGTCAGATCCAGTCCCAGGCCAATTCCGATGACCATTTTTTTATAAAGCTTAAAGACGATTTCGCATTCGTGATGAATAGTGCCTCGATGCCAGGGGAGGGGAATACGGGCATTATTTTTGACTTCAATCACTGAGCTTGCCGGTTTTAAGAAAAGAACTGGCTTCTCGGGAGCGGCCTCGTTCATTTCTTTCACGTGCTCAGTATAATTCTTTCCTAAACATATCACTTTATCCATGAAGTTAAGATATAAGCGTTTAAAATTATTAGCAAATGAAATTTTCCAAAGTTGACTCTAACCGGTTTTAGTTGTTTTTCTAAAATACATCGCCATATTAGGGTTAATGCTACATGTACAAAATATTTTTAAGAAAGTCTTCGTGCTATTCACTATCGTGGCAATGGTGTCTTTTGCTTATACCGTCTCTAAAAATTCAGTAAAAAAAATTAAAAGTAATCTTACTCAGTTAGTCGAAGAAGAAGAGGAAAGACAAGTTAGAGAAGTTCCTGAAGTGGAGCTGGTCCTGGTAGAAAATTACAATTCCCCCTTTTTTGTTTCTTCTGACATATTTAACTTCTCTGATTATATTGCTCTTGAGGCACAGCATATACATATTCCATCTTTTAAACCCCCCTCGGTTTAATTTAAAATCAAAACCTCTTTTATCTTTTTGTTAGTTAATATTCATTAGAAAAGGAACTTTTCTATGTTTTCGTTCAAAACTTGGCGCAATGACGTTCAAGCTTCTCTAGTTGTCTTCCTCGTTGCTCTTCCTTTATGCCTTGGTATTGCCATGGCCTCTAATGCTCCTCTGGCCGCAGGACTCTTTGCTGGAATCATCGGGGGAATTGTGGTGGGGGCCTTGAGTGGTTCTCCCATCAGTGTCTCTGGTCCGGCTGCGGGACTAACTGTAATCGTGATAACTGCTATCGAAAATCTGGGATCTTTTGAAGCCTTTACCGTAGCCGTTTTCTTGTCAGGAATTATTCAAATCATTCTGGGATTTTTAAGAGCAGGAACCATTGGGGATTATTTTCCAACTTCTGTCATCAAAGGGATGCTGGCCGCGATCGGGATCATCCTGATCCTAAAGCAAATTCCTCACGCTATTGGCTACGATGTGGACTTTATGGGAGATGAGTCTTTCACTCAAATCGATGGTCAGAACACATTTTCGGAAATCTTGCTCGCTTTCAACTGGCTTCACTGGGGAGCTGTTGTCATAAGTCTTATCTCGATGGGAATTATGTTGTTGTGGGAGAAGGGCGCTTCCAAAGGGAATAAGTTCTTTAAACTCATTCCAGGTGCTTTGGTTGCTGTTATTGCCGGTGTACTTCTCAATGAATTTTTTAAAGGTTCTTTCTCTGCTCTTGCTTTAAGTAGTCAGCACCTTGTTCAACTACCGTTCTCGGGCGGATGGTCGGATATTGGTAATAATATCCGCTTTCCGGATTGGAGCTACATTACTAATCCCAAGATCTATCAGGTGGCCTTAACTATTGCCATCGTGGGTTCTCTTGAGAGTCTTCTCTCAATCGATGCTGCCGATAAACTTGATGGTGATGGAATACTTACTTCTAAAAACAGAGAACTTTTTGCTCAAGGAGCAGGAAATACGCTCTCTGGTTTAATCGGTGGTCTTCCCATTACAGCGGTAATCGTGAGAACTACCGCCAACCAGACGGCCGGTGCTAAGTCAAATCTCTCGGCGATCTTGCACGGATTCTGGTTACTGGTTTGTGTGGTATCTATACCGTTTGTTTTAAATCTTATTCCGCTTTCGGCACTTGCTGCCGTTCTACTTTTGGTGGGCTATAAGCTCGCTAAGCCAGCACTCTTTAAGCAGATGCTTCATAAAGGAATGAATCAGTTTATTCCTTTTGTAGCAACCATCGTTGCCATCCTTTTTACCGATCTTTTGATTGGTATTGTCTTCGGTATCGTGGTGGGTTTCGCTTTTGTCATTCGATCAAATATGCACAATGCAGTTGTTATGGTGAAAGACGCGGAACATATTCTGGTTCGCTTCTATAAGGATGTCTCTTTCATGCAGAAATCGGCCCTGATAAAAATCTTCACCGATATTCAGGATGGGTCAACCGTCATTCTCGATGGCAGAGATGTCTTCATCGATGATGATATAGTTGAATTAGTCGAGGATTTCATTAAGAGAGCTCCATCTCGAAATATTACTGTTGAGCTCAAGAAGTCATCTTTATCAGTTACAAATTTATTTAAGGGAAAATAAGATATGGATAAAATTAAAAGAATTCTTCTAGAGAATAAAGCTTGGGCGCAGAGTAGGATTGAAAACAATCCAGATTACTTCAAAAATATGGCCCGTGATCAAAATCCAACTTATCTCTGGATTGGTTGTGCTGATTCTCGTGTTCCTCCTTCTGAAATCACTAACTCCGATCCAGGAGAAATGTTCGTTCACAGAAATATCGCTAATCTTGTCATTCATACCGATTCAAATTTGATGAGTGTTATTCAGTATGCAATTGAGGCCCTGAAGGTTCCTCACATAATTGTTTGCGGTCATTATGGTTGTGGAGGTGTGAAGGCAGCTCTTAGTCAACAAAGTTTAGGAATGATCGATAATTGGGTGAGAAATATTAAAGATGTTCTTTTCACCAATAAAGTTGAAATCAATAGCCTTGCTACCGAGACCGAAAAGGTTAACCGTCTGGTAGAGCTAAGTGTGCAAAGGCAAATTCGCAATGTCGCTCATACGGCAGTCGTCCAGAAGGCCTGGAAGGAAAGGCAGTATCCGATAATTCACGGTTGGGTGTATGATCTGACTACTGGTCAATTGAAGACCATCGAGACCATTACTCCCGATACTGTGTTGGATGATTCTTACCGTTACGAATTTTAATTATCGTAGATCCAAGAGAGATAAGAGGCCAGGCGGGGATTCATGGAAAATTCCCCTTCTGGTCCATGAGAAAATGTTGAGTGTATGGCCAGGAGACTTATATTCTGGCCATCTTTCATAAAGATCGGCCCACCAGAATCTCCCGAGCGAGAGAACTTATCATCCACCTCTAAGACTTTTTCAGCTAAATTCATTTTTCTAAATTTAGGTGTCACTACTGTGCGAACATTCTTGTGATCTCTTTCTCCAAAGCCAAAGCGGTAGAGCTGACCCGAGACCATATTTCCCTCAAAGATTGGAAGAAGATGAACAAAGGCTGGAATTTTTTCGGCCATCATGATCTTGGCGATATCGTCTTTATAGCGGGATGCTTTAGGTTTGTAGTCGGGGTGAATTTTAAAGCTCTTTATCGCAAGGGAGGTTTGCTTAGGATCATACTTCTCTTGAGTAAATACCCTCACTCCTTTGATATCACCCTCTAAGCAGTGGGCCGCCGTTACTATAATTTGCGAGGAGACTGCGACACCGGTGCAGGTAAAGACTCCATTAGGTCTCGTGACTTCAATGAGTAAGCTCGAGTTATACTGATCCCAGTTTTCAAGTTTAGCAAAGCCTTCAACAGTCATAAATAGTACCACGCAAAGTATTAATCTCACTTGCTGGATACTACCTGACATCTAGGCTTCTAGCCAGTTGCGGTGAGACGATAGAAGCGGGTTAAAGGAGTATTTACCCTCTGGGCCAAAGGAGAGAGTAGAGTGAATCGCTACAAGATACATTTGAGCACCTCTCTGTAGAAAGACGGGGCCCCCTGAGTCACCTGAGTAGGAATAGGTGTCACTCAGCTCCAGGACCTTCTCATGAACGCGGTGTGATTTAAACTCTGGAGTCACCAGGGTGCGAAGATTCTTATTCCCTCTCGCCCCAAAGCCCAATCTTAAGATTTTACCACTTAAATCTGAATCTTTCTTAATAATGGGAAAGAAGGTCGTTCCCAATGGTAGTTTGCCTGAAAGCTTAATTTTGGCGAGATCACAGCGGTAATTAGAAATTTCAGCATTGTATTCAGGATGAAGCTCATAGCTTTCAATGCCCCAGAATTTTCCCAAAGGATCATAGGAGCCAGCATTTGATATTCTGACTTTTAGCACTTCACCATCCAAGCAGTGAGCAGCGGTGAGAATAGTGTCTTGATTGATGGCCACACCGGTACTGGTGAAGACCCCACTCGGGCGGGTGACTTCGATAATCAGGCTGGAGTTGAAGTTATTCCAATCGATCGGAAGAGTAGACGCTGTAAGTTTTGTCATAAGGTTCACCATCATCCTTGAAAAAAGTGGAAGCACTTAACCCATCATGGGTTTGTTCCTTGCAACATTATAGCTCTCATGGCCAACGCGTGTCTAAGGTGCTTTTTGACCCTAGGTAAATAGTCGCAAATCCAATAATTTCAGGATATTAATTTAAATTAGGAGGCTATGAAATCAAAAGCCTGATAACCTTTCAACTTGATTTAAAAGGTGTTTGAAAGTGTTAGATCCCTTAAGATAACCATAAGATTAACTAATAGAAATTACGATGAAACCACTGTGTAAGATTCAGACTCCCTATGTTGAAAAATTCGGCGTGCCTCGTCAATCGCTCCTGATTGCGGAAGCGATGGGAAAGCTTGTGTTTCCGAAAGATGACTTTTTTTGTGAAGCTTTTCGCGGGATCGAGAACTTTACTCACTTATGGCTGGTATTTGAGTTTCATCAAGTCAGTGAAGATTCAGTCAAGGCATTGGTGCGTCCTCCGCGTTTTGAAAGTAAAAAAAAATGGGGAGTCTTTGCTACTCGCTCTCCCCATAGACCTAATCGCATTGGACTCTCGCTGGTTAAGTATGAGCGCTTAGAGATTACTGAGCGAGAAGTTATTCTGTGGGTGAGTGGCGTGGATCTGGTGGATGGGACTCCGATATTGGATATTAAACCTTATATCCCGTATGCCGATGCGGTTCCCTCCGCCGTTGCCAAAAACTTTGAGCTTCCACCCCGTCCTGTGGAAGTGAAATGGATGTGTGAGAAACCTGTGAATTTCGAACTTATGGAAAAAGTCATTGCTATGGATCCCCGGCCAGGTCATGAAAAAGAAAGTGATGAAGAATTTGGAGTATCGATCGCTGGATTTAACCTACGCTTTAAGAAGGAAGCCGAGACGTTTCTCATATTAAGTGCTAAGGTTTTAAAATGAAAAAAGTTCTTCTAACAGGTGTTGCTGGATTCGTGGGCTCAAAAACCGCGGAGCTTCTTCTCGCTCGTGGCGTAGAAGTTATTGGTGTGGATAACCTCAATAATTACTATGATGTTGAGCTTAAAAAAATCCGTCTTAAAAATATCCAGAGNNGGAACATAAGTTCGACGTGGTCTTCAATCTGGCTGCTCGAGCGGGTGTTCGCTACTCCATGGAGAACCCCGATATCTACATGAGCACCAATGCTCAGGGGACTTTAAATCTTCTGGAATGCATGCGTGAGAATAAAACTCCTAAGATGGTACTGGCTTCGACTTCTTCTCTTTACGCCGGTCAGGAGATGCCCTTTAAGGAAGATCTCGCGGTAAATACACCTATCTCTCCCTATGCTGCTTCCAAGAAAGCTGCCGAGGTTATGGCCTATACCTATCACTATCTTTATAAGATCGATGTTTCTGTGGTGAGATATTTCACGGTCTATGGCCCTGCGGGCAGACCGGATATGTCGCCTTATATCTTTGCCGATAAATTACTTAAGAATGAAGAGCTTCCGGTTTTTGGCGATGGCTCTCAATCTCGTGACTTCACTTATGTGGATGACATTGCGGAAGGAACCATTCTTGCGGCTAAGAATGTGGGTTATGAAATCATCAATCTAGGTGGCGGAAATAATCCTTATAGTCTGCTGCAGATGATTGAGCTCATGGAGAAGTACTCCGGGAAAAAAGCGAAGCTTAAACTATCTGAAAAAGTAAAGGCCGATATGGATGTCACCTGGGCGGATATCTCCAAGGCCCGTCGACTCCTGGGTTGGGAGCCGAAGGTTGGATTTGAAGAAGGGATTAAGCGATTGATGGAGTGGCATCAGAAGAGATAATTATTTCCAGACGTTTTTGGGTTTGAGTTTCTTATCTTTGAAATACATCAAAGCATCTTTTATAAGAGTTTGATAACCTCTTCCAGTTTCTTCGGAGAGGGCCTTGAAGTAATCAATGATTTCTTCGTCGAGATTTATGAAGATGCCTTTTCTCATGGCTTTTGCAAAATCAAAACCTTTGTCAAACTCCCGCTGAATTTCGGCTTCTTCTTCTGGTGTGTTTACTTTGAGCTTAGGATTTTCCATTTTGGCCTCCTGATAGGGCATAGAAAAAAATATTTTCTTCATCTATTGTCGCAATACGAGCGCGTTTTATTTTTCTAAATCCGTCCTCATCAACACAATAAATATAAAGAACGTATTCCATACTGTTAGTTAGACCAATGAATGCAAAGTCACCATGAATGTTTCTGCATTGTAAGCTTGCGCTGTTTTTAATTACCTCTTCTGCTAAACCAAAGCTGATTTCCATAGAGGTTTATATTTATTTCCTCATCATGAGGCAGCCAGCTATCCGTTTGGAATCCACAGTCTCTCCTATTGTATATATATAATATATATATGTCAAAAATCAGACATAAGTTACTGATATTGCTAAAATCGCTCTGTTCTGAAGGTGTATGTTTTAAGCGTATGTGAGTTATTTTTGATAGACCCCAATTGTAGCCTAAACTTCTTTAATGATTCGTTATAGTACCCTTTCGGGGTCTAAGATCGATCACTGCTTGATTTGAACCCCGTTAGGGGTCTATAATGCTTGAATGAAAAAGAAGATGACTAAAAGACGCACTAAAGAAGCCATCAAGGCAGAGCTTCCCCCAATTTCACTTTTTGTCCGTAATAAGAGAGAAGAGTTAGGCTACACTCAAGAAGAACTCGCCTTCAGGTCTGGACTTAGTGTTCGCTTTTTAAAAGAGTTTGAACGAGGAAAACGAACTGTTCGTCTCGATAAGGTGAATGAGCTTCTCCATTTTTTAGGGGCAACACTTGAAGTAAAGACAAGGGAATGAAGATGAAAGAGAAGGGTCAGGTTTATTTTCAAAATGATCTTAGTGGGACCATCAGAAAAAAAGAGGATGGATCATTTGAATTTGTCTACGAGGATAAGTCTCCTTCTGTCAGCCTTACAATGCCTAATACTAAGGGCCGTTATCTATCAGATGACCTCTTTCCGTTCTTTGATGGTCTCATTCCCGAAGGATGGCTTTTGAATCTTACGCAAAAGAACTGGAAGATTCCAAAGAACGATCGAATGACCCTGCTTCTTACGACATGCCAGGATTGCATTGGAGCGGTTCATATCCAACAGGAAGATACAGAGCCGAATGAATCGCAACCTCATCACTTAAGCAAGAAAGAAGAGCATCATTTTGAGTCTGCTCAGTGCTTGATTTGTATGGATGAACTGGAATTTCCCGAAGATCTTTACCATAAGAAATGTGCTAGAAATCTTTTTGGTTTTTCTCATGCTCCCATCATCAATATTTCTGATTCTGATTTTGAACAAATGGCGCTGCTTCAGATCAATCAACGTTTAGCACTCACTGGAGTGCAAAGGAAGCTATCTCTTTCAACATCGGTGGGTGATAAAAAAGAAAGGCTAACTGTTGTAGGATTAGATGGAAGCTTCATCTTGAAGCCTTCTTCTCCTGATTATCCTGAAATGGCGCAATTAGAACATCTGTGTATGAAACTTGCTAAGATTCAGAAAATTCCAGTAGCCGAATGCGGACTCGTCTACCTAGCAGACGAGCGATTGGCCTATGTAACAAAAAGATTTGATCGTGTTAAAGGGCGAAAAATTCAAATGGAAGACTTCTGTCAGCTTTCTGGCAAAAGTACTGAGAAAAAATATACGGGATCAAGTGAAGCTTTGGGAAAAGTTATTGATCAGTATTCAGCTTTGCCTCAAGACGATAAGCTGACTCTCTTCCAAATTATCCTTTTCAGTTTCTGGACGGGGAATGCTGATATGCACTTGAAGAACTTTTCTCTTTGGAGAGATCCTAAATCAGATTCAATTCGTTTAAGTCCTTGCTACGACCTCATCAATACTCGTCTCCTTATCTCGTCTAATGAAGATCCAGAAGAGCTGGCCTTACCGGTAAATGCCAAAAAGAACAAACTTAGATGGAGTGACTTTTTGGAGCTTGGGAAAAGTTATAAGTTACCAGAGAAGGTTTTAGAGAGAACAAAAGAGAAAATGCTTGATTCCATTTTTGAGACTCAAGATCTTATCTTTAAAAGTTTTCTAAGTGATAGTAAGAAAGAAGAATTTCTAAAGCTGCTGGATAATAGGTCTCGTAGACTTATGTAAATCCGGCCAGCAGCTAATTTCTAGACTTCATTTCCTGCTGAATACGCTTCAAGAGTTCCTGGCACTGATGATCATCCATTCCGTGAAGCATATGGCTGGGCGGAAGGGCCTTCTCGCCACCTTTCTTGAAAGATTCAAGACGGTTGTTGAGATTGTTTCTGAGAGTGCGAAGTTTCTTGTCTGAAAATTCTGTAAGGTTTGAGTAGTCTTTCATTTCTTATTCCTGAATCTATATCCAACTCTCGTTGGTCTTTTTTGGGGTTCTTCATTATTTTTCTGAGGAGCTGCTTTTGCTGCGGGCCTTGTTCCACCTGCAGCTGGTCTGGCCGGTCTTCGGGGATCGCGATGAGGTCGAGAAGGCTTGAAGGCTTCTTCTGGCTCGGCCTCGAAGTTTTCAACCGGAAGTTTTAATTTAATCAGCTTTTGAATGCGGGCCAGAGCGTCTCTTTCGGTTTCATCACAGAATGAAATGGCGTCCCCATCTTTACCGGCACGGGCGGTTCTGCCGATTCGGTGAACATAGCTCTCGGCCTCAACGGGGAGATCGAAGTTAATCACGTGGGAGACACCTTGCACGTCAATTCCGCGAGCGGCGATATCGGTTGCTACCAAGACCTTAATTTTTCCGGACTTAAAGTTAGCCAGAGCAGATTCTCTTGCCGACTGAGATTTATTTCCGTGAATGGCGGCGGAAGGAATTTTATATTTCTCCAGATACTCTACGATCTTATTGGCACCATGCTTGGTGCGAGTGAAGACCAGCACCAGTTCGATATTTTCTTTCGCGATGATCTTTCTTAAGAGCTGATACTTATCGCCTTTGCGGCACATGACCACCACCTGTTCGATTCTATCTACAGTAGAAGATGGTGGAGTGACTTCTACTCTTTTTGGTGACTTTAAAAGCTTGGCGGCAAGGCCCGCGATCTCATCCGGCATGGTGGCCGAGAAGAGGAGAGTCTGGCGCTTTACGGGTAGTTTAGCGATGACCTTTTTAATATCGTGGATAAAGCCCATATCGAGCATGCGGTCAGCCTCATCGAGAACAAAGACCTCAACTTGAGCGAGCTTACAAAAACCCTGATTCATAAGATCTAAGAGGCGACCGGGAGTGGCCACGAGGATATCTAAACCTCCACGAAGGGCGGCGATCTGATTGGCCTGACCAACGCCACCGAAGATCACGGCGGTCTTTAAGCGAAGGTTACGGCTATAGAAACTAATATTGTCCTGAATCTGAGAGGCGAGCTCACGAGTGGGAGCAAGGATCAAGACTCGAGGTTCCCCAGGGCCCGGGCGCAGGGGATTGTTCGCAAGATAGTTAATGATCGGAAGTGAGAAAGCAGCGGTCTTACCAGTACCAGTCTGAGCGATTCCAAGCAGATCCTGACCTTCTAAAAGAGAAGGGATGGATTGGGCCTGAATGGGAGTGGGAATCTCGTAACCCTTTTCTTCCAGATTCTTGAGGATCGTTGGGTGCAGGG
>DFXX01000103.1:0-54238 GCA_002381765.1 Bacteriovoracaceae bacterium UBA4097
AAGGCCGGTCATCCATATCTTCTTTCGAACGTACCTTTTGGACAAGAAAGACTGTTTAAATCTCTTTGGGATAAGTGACTTGCTTTCGCTTTACCTGAGCAAAGGAGGTGAGATTATGAGGTCTGGCCTGTTTTTCGCTGAAGATATCGATTACGGAAAACTTATGAACTAGGAGAGCGTCTCCCACCAAGGAGCGGTGACAACGCCAGGGAACTGCTTCCGAACACATGATAGCAACGGTCTTTCTTCTGGCCATCCCCATAAGCTCTTCCAATCCCTGATAAAACTCCAGAGTTTGCATATAATCGGCATAGCCTCGGAATTGCTGACTTCTCCAGGCAAGATTTTTCTCGGAATTCTTGTCTAGTCCCCTTCTCCCACCTAAGCTTTCTAAGTGCTTATACTCAATTCCATTTCGCTCAAGATTCCTCCTCAAGCGGGCCTTACCAAATTGAGGACAGTGCCGTGATCCAGGATAATGGCGGATATCCACCAAAAGTTCTATGTCATAGCTTTTTAAGATTTTGATGAACTCCCTTGTGGAGCGAGTGGAATGACCAATGGTGAAGATGATTGCATTCGGCTTCATAGATCAAGTTTATTGAGGCCAAAAGATGGCGTAACTATTCTCTGCTTCTCGACAAAATGAGTCTATACTCTCCACGCCCTAAATCCCTGGCTAGTTACCTATGATCTAATGAGAAATTCAAACTGATGAGGGAGATGCAAGTCCTTTGAAGTAGCAAGTTCAAAGTCTTTAAAGTGAAAAGCAGGCGCCACAGTACAGCCGCAAAAAGCAAACTTCGATCCCTCTGGTAGGTAAGCACCAAACCAAGTATTAGCGGGAACAGTGTGTTGAACATTGATTGCATTTAAGAGAGTTTCTTTGATTTCACCGTTTGCTAAAACCTCTACAACTATAAGCGAATCTCCCCCATAGAAGTGCCACATTTCATCCGATTTAATGCGATGAATGGCAGAACGTTCGCCTTCCACTAGTAGATAGTAGATCCCAGTTGAGTATTCAGAACGGTAAGTTTCCTTATAGAAACCTCCTTCTGGATGAGGCAATAAATTATGAGTGCTTATGAGTTCATGATAGGAAATCATTTAAGATCCTCTGGTACTTCCATTTTTTCGGTTAGTCCTACGGTAGACCAACCTATATTCCCCTGTGGAACTTTACCCAAAATATGACCAGGAATAGTAACGAGGAGTCGAATAATTTGCCCAAAGACTTCTTTAAGATCGTGAGTCTTTAAAGCATAAAGAAGCATTAAGCAGTGAATTCTCAAATGCTGAATGGCTGAAGCTTGAGAAAGAATGTGTGCTCTCCCTAAATGAGTTCGGGCCTTTTCTAAGTCTCTTAGCGAATAAGCGAGGTGATACAAATCCAGCTCATTTTTAATTTTATAAATTTTCAAGGTGTCAGGTACCTTTTGGACATGGCCAGGTTCAGGCCTGAAGAACATTATACGCCACCACTAAGCTAATCAGCACGAGCGGTATAAATAGAAACACATAGGCCTTTGCTGGCCGATCCAAATGAGAGATCGCTTTATAGGCCCCTACTAAAACTGCAGCCATGTAGATCGCCCCAAAAATCATGACCATCATGATGGGCATATTTGACTTAACCATTTCAACATTATCCATGGTTGAAGCAATTCCAAAGAAGATAAGCGGAAACAGGGTAAGCACCTCGGCCGCAGCTAAAAGAGAAATGATAATTTTATGGATTTTTGCCTTATTCATGCTCTCGCCTCTTTGGCCATTTCAACAAATTGGGAGCGAGCATCACTCACTTGGGAGAGCTCGCTTTTGAATTCAATTCTATACTTTGTTTCATTGATTGCAAGATCAACTCCAAACTGGTCTAAACCGCACATTCTTATAGAATCACCTTCTGAATCTGGGTGACCTAGATAAAAGCGCGAGTAGTCTATCAAATTATGAGCGTGATCCTGGTTCATGTGATTTATGATCTTACTTTCTTCTTCACAGTTAAATATATTTTTAATATTTAACTCATTTTTCTCAATCCAAGCGATCTTTCCAAAGCCACCAATAAAACGAAGTCTCACCGGCTCAATCCTATAAAAGACAAAGTCATGGGTTTTAAAGTAGTCTTTCGCATTGGGAAAGTAATTAAGATAGCGGGTCTTGATTTGCTCAATATTTTCTACCTTTACGGCATTACCTATATAAGTAAGCCGCGCAATCGCCTGCTTATTGGTAATTGCACTTCGTTCTGAAATAAGCAGTGAAACTTTATTATTGGAAACGATATTTTTTGTGTGTTGAGCAATAGAACTGATAAGGATATTGGGGATAAAATCCTCATCCAAGCAATAAGGAGTTACCGAGCCAAAGGGATACCCCGCTACATCAACGGATATTGTAGAAAGAATACCGTCTCCCTCATGGGTAAGTAGTTTGAACATGTCGGAATGTCTGGAAGAATTACTCATGTATTGAATCTATATTAACCTTTGGACAGTGACAAACTTCACTGCAGTAAGCTATCAATATAAAGTGAAAATTTCTCAGTCTTACTCTTTTTCCCGCTTTATGTGGGGCCTTATCAAAAAACGCCCCTGGCACTATATTGGGGGAATCATCTCCGTTATCATTCTTGATGCCGTAGATATGCTGCCTTCTCTTATTGTTAAGGAAATCACCGATAAGGTACAGCAGTCTCCTGAAGAGCTCGACATAATGACCTATGCATTTGCCTTAGTGGGTTGCTACTTTCTAATTTCTATTCTTCGTTTATCCTGGCGCTTTCTTTTAATGATTCCATCCAGAACGATGGAAGCTGAACTTCGCCAAAAGGCCTATGATAAAATCTTAAACGCCGACTTTGCTCTGACCTCTCATCTCAAGACCGGCGATGTGGTTAGCACTCTCTCCCAGGACCTGAGTAATATCCGAATGTTTTTGGGGCCGGGAATTCTCATTCTCTTTGATACCCTGGCCTATCTGATTTTTATCCCAGCGACTTTTTTTTATATTCTTGGTTGGGGCGCACTTTGGGTTCTCTTGCCCTTTGTGGGACTAGCTTTGGCGGTTATCATCGTTCAAAAACCGCTTGAGAAAGCTTATGGTGCAGTCTCTGATACCTTAGGTGATCTTTCTCAGTATGTTTACGAAGAGACTCAAGGGGCACGCTTCTTTAGAGCAGAAGGCTTAATTGAACTTCGACGTCATAAGTACGATATCATGTTAAAGGGGTTATTTAATCGCCAGTTAGAGATATCAAAATGGGAGTTGGGTCTAGACGGAACTCTTCAAACTGTTATTCAATCCAGTTACCTCGCAGTTTTAGTTCTTGCTTGGCAAGGTCATGGAGTGATGGCCCAGGGTCTGGGTGCACTGACCGTTTCTCTCCAACTTCTGGATAAATTACTCTGGCCCTTAATGAGCATTAGTTATCTGATGAATCTCTTTCAGCAGGCGCGAACGGGTGCCCGTCGTTATGCCGACATTGATGAACTTCCCAAGAAAAAGCAAGGAAGTTTTGAACTCTCAACTCCACTTGAGAGGATTCAAATTGAAGATCTCTCAACCAAAAGCCCTGAAGGCAAAATACTTCTAGACTCTATAAGCATGGATCTTTTGGCAGGTGAGCACGTGGCCCTAGTGGGAGGAGTAGGCAGTGGTAAGACCGTCCTACTTCAAACCCTTGCTGGTCTGTGGGAAGCAAGGCACTTAAGCTTTAAGCGATTTGATTTTGATCATCTGACTTTTGAGAAACTTGATAGGCGCTCTCTCTGGCATCAGCTCTCCTACATTCCTCAGACACCGCAAATATTTAGTCGCTCTCTTGCTATGAATATTTCTCCCCACCATCCCTTAGAGCCAAATGCTCTTTGGGCAGCCTTGGAGAAGGCCGATCTCTCTCAAGACGTCACTCTCTTTCCCGAAGGCCTCAAGACCTTAGTGGGAGAAAAAGGCATGAATCTCTCGGGAGGTCAAAAACAGCGGACCCTCATAGCTCGCTCCTTTCACTCAGGTGCGAGGCTTTATCTCTGGGATGATGCCATCAGTGCACTGGATCCTGCGACAGAGAATAAAGTAATCAGCGCTCTTAGAAATCTTGATCCTAAGGCCATTCTTATTCTTGCTACCCATCGTTTAAGCTCACTAAAGAACTTCGATCGAATTTTTGTCCTCGAAGATGGACGAATCACCCGCGCAGGCAGTTTTAATGATATTAAACGAGATCATGCCCTTTTTGCTTCCCTTCTTCGGGATGAAAAAGAGAGCTTAGCTAAGGAGGGGCAGTGGAGCACCTAGAACTTCGTGAAGAAGATGAGAAGAAGTACCACTTCCATCCGTTTGGGCTCAATTTTACGAAGTCTCAGGAATGGGATGGCGCTCTCTCTGACACAAAATGGCTCTGGCCTTGGGTGAAGCCCCACAAAAGCCGTCTTTTCTTGGGTCTTATTCTTTTTGCTCTTACCACCCTTATCACTGTGGCCACTCCCCGGCTTATTGCAAAGATTGTAGATGATGTCTTTGTCGCCAGGACTTCTTCCTTTGCCGTATGGGGAGTTCTACTAGGTTCACTGATGGTGTTGAAGATTATTCTTGATATCGCCTATAAATGGATGATCACAAAAATTGGTCAAAAAATAACCACCAGCTTACGAAATGATATCTTTTATCAATTAGGAGAATTTCGTCTCGCCTTCTTTGATAAAAACTCCTCTGGTCGCCTCATCAGTCGCTGTGTGAATGATGTGACAAATCTTTCCTCTTTTTTTACCGCGAACTTCTTCACGGTAATTGCCGACTTTGCTCTCATTATTGGGTCGGTGATTTTCATGTTCACTTTGTCAGCAAAATCGGCTTTCATCGTCCTGATCATGCTGATTCCCATGACTATCTTTATGCTCAATGTATCCCAGTCGCAAATGCGTTGGGGGCGATCTCTTCGAAATATTCTCTCCAGACTCTCCTCTCACACAGGGGATACCATGAATAATCTTGCAGTTCTTCACTCTCAACCCTTTTCTCCCAAATGGTCCCGTCGCCACGAGAGTCTGCAAGAACTCTTCTCATCCCTTACTATCCGAAGCATTCTGGTTTGGGGAAGTTTCTCCTCTGCTCATGTTCTTGTGATGGGGATCACCTACTCACTGGTGATTACTTTAGGAGTTTATCAGTTGAAGATGGGTGAAATAACCATCGGTAGCCTGATCGCTAATTTTGCCTATGTGGGTTTGATCTTTGGACCCTTCTTAGAAATTTCTGAAAAACTCAATGTTATGGTTACGGCCCTGGGATCGGTAAAACGCTTGAGAAACTTACTGCCTAAGCAGATTCATCGCATCCCACAGAATATCCAGGATTCTGGTATTCCTCCTCAAGGATCCATTCACTTCAAAAATATTCATTTCTCCTATCGCAGTGATGTGCCTCTCTTTCAAAACTTTAATCTCGAGATACCTGAAGGTGAAGTCACCGCACTGGTAGGTAGAACTGGATCAGGCAAGACCACACTGGCCCACTTGATGTTGGGATTATACCCCTTAAATACCGGAAACATTTTGTGGGGAGAAGAAGATATAAGTGCTCTTTCTCCGGCCAGAAGAGCGCGCTGGATTGGACACGTTTCTCAGGATCTCTTTATCTTTACCGATACTATCCGAGAGAACTTACGACTCTGGCGCGAAGATGTAACTGATGAGCATATTTTTGAGAGGTTAAAACTAGTTGGACTTTATGAGAAGGTTACTAATCTTCCGGGAAGCCTTGATATGATTGTCAAGGCCGAAACGCTACCACTTTCTCAAGGTGAAAAGCAGCTTCTCCTTCTGTGTCGGGCCCTTCTGCAAGATCCGAGGCTTCTCGTCTTTGATGAGGCCACAGCGAGTCTCGATCAGTTAACAGAAGAAGAATGGTTGGGGCATGTGGAGAAACTCTTTGAAAAAAGAACAACTCTCTTTATCGCTCACCGGATGGAGACTCTGCGTCTTGCCTCATTTATTGTAGTGCTCGAGAATGGAAAAATTAAAAAGAGCTTTAGAAAGGAAATTGGAAAAGCAGTTTCGCCGGAAGATCTCGACTAATTTTTCATACCACAATGCTCTGGCTTCACCATAAACTCTCCCAGGGACTCACCCCTCAGACTCTCGTAGCGATAAATGATATTCGCCTTATATTCCTTCAAAATAAACTTCTCCCGGGGAGCCGAGCACACTGACGTTAATATTTGAGTGCGAACTTTGGGAAGGGCATTTTTGAATTCTGTTCGCGTGGCCGCGAGGATAAAATGATAGCTAAAATTATTATTATCTACCGAGCTTGAGATGAGTTTAGTCACTGGATCATAGACCTCGGGGAGTGTTTTATTTATCTTATCGGAATACTCTTTAAGACTTGGACGCTTGACATCAGCCCCAATGCTCATGCTTAGCAAAAGCGTTAGAGTAATGAGAAGATATTTCCATGGTTGGGTCATCATAGGCAGTAGTATACAGACATTTATCTCATTGTTAAAATCTCTTCATGGAAACGAGGCAATGGGAACATGCAGGCCTAACTATCGAAGGATGCTCACTCGCAGGTATCCAAACCTCCCTGACTCTCCCTCAGTATTCCATCGCTCTGGATGTCGCTAATGGGCTTCCTCATGCTATTAGCATGAATACCTTCTTTATTAGTCATGGCCATATGGATCATGCTGCGGGCATTCCCTACATAATTTCTCAAAAGGCGATGCGAGCTCATAAAAAGCCACGCTTTTATATGCCCGAGTCCATGCTTGCTCCTATGGAAGAGATTATGCACCAATGGGGAAGAATCGAAGGCCATGAGTATGATTATGAGTTCATTGGAGCTCGCTTGGGAGAAGAGTATGAAATAAAGAAGAATATCTTTATGAAGCCTTTTCCCACTATCCACCGTATTCCTTCCTTTGGTTACTCGCTTTATCGAAAATTCCGAAAACTAAGATGGGATCTGGCCGGCTCATCAACAGCAGAGATTGCTACTGTGAGGAAAGAGGGTGAAGACCCCACAGAAGAAAGAGATGAACTTCTTGTGAGTTTTACCGGCGATACTCAGATTGAATTTCTAGATCAAACTCCCGAAGTTAGAAAGTCAAAAATACTCATCCTCGAGACCACCTATCTGGATAAAAAGAAAACCATCAGAAGTGCTAAGGATTGGGGCCATACCCATCTGGAAGAGCTCCTCCCTAGATTAAATACCATCAGCAGTGAAAAGATCGTTCTCATTCACACTAGTGCCAGATACTCCTGGGAGGAAGCCCAGGGACTTCTTCACTCGCTCCTACCCAAAAATGAGAGAGAACGAGTGATGCTTTTCCCAAGAAAATGATTCTTATTTTGGAATAGGTGCATTTCCTGCAATCAGCTTCTTCTCTTTAAGCTCTTTCCAAAAAGATTCCGGTATTTTAACCTTCATTGAATCGGCATTTTCAGTTGCTTGCTCTTGTGTTCTCGCACCAGGAATAATGGAAGAGACAACTTTGGGAGCGAGTGCAAATTGCAAGGCTGCCGTTCGCAGATCCACTTTGTGATTTTTACAAACCTCTGACATCTGCTTCCTTTTCTCTTTCATTTCTTCGGGAAATTTCCCATCCCAGTTAAAGCGCTCTCTGCCAGCAAGGCATCCTGCATTTAGTGGTGTGCCTATGACAAGCTTGATATTTCTTTTCTCACAAGCAGGAAATAATCGATTTAAGGCGTCTTCGTGCTTAAGCAAGGAGTATTGATTGGCCGAAAGGAATGTATCGGGATCGGCGACATCAAGAGTTTTCAAAATCGGATCGATCTCATTCACCCCTAGACCCCACCCCTTAATAATTCCTTCTGATCTCATTTTACTGAGCTCTTTCATGGCCCCAAGGCTCGCTACTTCAAAGTGCTTAAGCCAATCCTTACCGAGATCTTTATTGTCCGGAGAAAGATCATGGATAAACACCACATCGATACTTTGAATTCCTAAGCGCATCAGACTATCTTCAATGGATCTTCGAGTGCCACTGGCAGAATAATCGTATTTGTAATCAAATTTTGATGGCTCCTTCCACATGGTCTTGCGTGGATTTGAAGAAGGATAGAAGACACGTCCCACTTTGGTGGAGAGAATATAATCCTCTCTTTTTTTATCATCTAAGAAGTGACCAAAACGCTGCTCAGATAATCCAAAACCATAGAACGGAGAGGTATCAAAATATCTTGCCCCGCTCTTCCAAGCAGCTTCCAAGGCCCCCTTTGCCTCTTCATCAGAAGTAACCTTCACGGCATTTCCAATGGCGACTCCACCTAAGCCGAAACTAAGAGGGACTGTATAGGGAGATGCACTGGCGGCTTGCGCGAAATTTAAAAATACATTTGAGAAAGGCAAGCTGGCCAAGGCCACGGTACTCGCAAGCCCTCCTGATAAAAACTCTCTTCGATTGCTCATAAATTACTCCAATTCTGTTAAAGCTCCATTATAAAGACCCGAACTGAAACTTTGACATGAGGACAATCTAAATTCTTTCTCATTCTTAATTGGTATTGATTTTGTAAGACAAAAGCTCAAAGAGAGGTGCTTATGCATAAATCATCCTTACTCCTGCTTCTTAGTTTCATATTTCTCACTAATGGCTGCGGCTCGAGCAATGATGATGATGACCAAAATGACCCACAGGAGGAAACTAGCACACCCGATACCAATGCCGGACGGGTTACCTTATGGGATCGCTCTGATAGTTATGATGCCGCTATTTTCTTACCTGCCGACTATGGTACCGATGCGGCAAAAGACTATCCGCTCATTCTCTCCCTCCATGGTTTCAATGGCTCGGTATTAAATTCTGATGGCAGTGTGGGTGGAGAGCGCACCGGCTTCATTAAGCAAGTCTGGGATACTCCCCTAGCGGCCAACTATCCAGCTATCGTCATCGCTCCCGATATTTATCCAACGAATGATTCTGAAAATAGATTATGGGATCATGACCGCTTAAGAGAACTCATTCAAGAAGCCCTGGCAACCTATCAAATAGACCCCAATCGTATAGTTGTTACCGGTCACTCATCGGGTTCCATTGCCGCCCAGGATCTGGCTTTAAGATCAAAAGATTTAATTGCTGGGATTATGCCCGGGGCGTTTGAAGCCGTGATTAAGGCCGATGTTTGTGCCGTGGATGATCTTCCTATCTGGAGCTTCGGTAATCGCAGTGATGTCCTCTTTCAGGCGGCCAGTTGGTCAAGTGTTGAGAGCGATATCAAAGATTGTCCGAACTACACTTCAGAGTTTCAGCTCACCATCAATGAGAATGGATGTGGTCATGATTGTTGGGACGAGCACTGGGCCCGAAGCGATGTTCAGGAATGGTTAATCAATCAAGAGAAGGCCAGATAGTAAATAGCAGTGGAATTTAGTGCTACTGAAACTAATAAGGCAAGCCACAGAAGCTTATCTCGCGTCTTAAGACTTCCTATCTCCTGCTTTAAGATTTTAAGCTCATTTCCGCTTGCCTCAAGCTTTCGAATTTTTTCATCTAGTGAATTCTCTGAAAGGGTGAGCTTATTTAGAATAGGTTGAACTCTCTGTTGAAAATCACCCAACTCACCGGTCATTAAATGAATTCGCCCCTCAAGGGCCGAAAATTTCTCATTTAACTTATCAACTTTTGAGCGAGCTTCTTGAGAACTACTTTGAGTTTGCTTAATTAATGAATGCAGCTCCAGCGAGAAGTCATTACTCTTCTCCAGTGTCTCTAGGATAAAGCTCGAGACCTTCGGTAAACTAAAGAACTTCCCTAGCTTACTTTTCTTTGAATAGCTGGAGATGACACTCTTATTGATAAAATAAGGAGTCACGACCTCCGGCAGATATTCGGGATTGAAATCTGCTGGCTCATTAAATCTAAATTCAAAGTCATTTTGATGATCCGTATGAAACTGCATATGCCACACACTTTTAAGGTTAAGTACTTATATTTTCTGAGCAATTCTGATGTTTGACAATAAGTATCGAACAATAACGCAACGCTTAACACTTACTACAATCTTTGCTACTCTCAAGTACTACTAAATTTCACTCCAGGAGGTGCTATGGATAAAAAACTTTTCTCACGTCCCCTGATTCTCGGGGCCAGTATTTCGGCTGGATACAAAACTCAAGATGGCGGGCCAGGCACTATTCTGGCCCGCATGATTAATCCGGATGCACAAGTAATCAATCTCGCTTTTAATGGTGCCACCAGTGTTCAAAGTACCTCACATATTGATTTTAATACTTACAATCCTTCTATTGTTCTGGGATTTGATCTCTTCTTCTGGGATGCGGCCAGAGGACAGGTAGGTCCAAAATTTGAAGCGAATACCAGAAGATTTTTTAAGTCGTTTCATGAGAGAAAGATTCCTATGATTATTGGGAAACTTCCTATCATAGATCTTCCCTTTGGGCTTCAGGCGGAAATTATTAAAAAAAGTGCTGTCAAGGTGAACACTTTATTAGAAGAGATCTGTACTTTAGAAAACAATACTCTCCTTTATAATCCTATGAATTGTCTTTTGAGTATGAATTCACCTGAATATTTTAGTGATGGCCTGCATCTGACAAGTGAAGGAAATAAGTTTTGTGCTCGCTTCTTGGCACAAGAGGCCCCTTATAAATATCTAAATGTGATGGGCTAAGCAGAGGGGCACAGCAAATCCCTTGTCGAGTATTGCCTCACACTCGCAAGAGTTCTATAGTAGGAGAATGTTAGGAATCAAAAAAATTACGCTATTGTTAACCTTTCTGGCAATCCCCCCTCTCTATGGGCATGAACTCGTAAGACTGGATAAAATCAAGGTCGAAGATTTTGATGAAATAAAGCATTCTATAATTCTTTTCATCACCGAGGCCTGTTCTGTTTGTGATCGACAGGTAAGTGTCCTTAAAGAGTGCTCTGAGAAAAAAGATGTCGTTGTTTTCTTAGAAGGTCATCACGAAGAAAAGCTCAGAAGAACTGTTGCAAGAAAGAAGCTTCCCTTCAAAACTTATCTGTTAAGTGAATCGTTCAAAAAGAAATTGGGCTTTACCCATGTAAGTCCTGCTCTAAGACTTAAAACCAGTAAGGGACATGTTGTCCTTCCGGGACTACAAACATGTGAGACTATTAAATCTCAGCTTTAATTCCCGAATAAATCACTCTCCCCTGATTGGGACCCCAAATATGACGGTTATCTAAATGAACATGATCACCATGCATTCTCCATGAGAGTGGAGACTCTTTTTTGCTCTGAGTATAATCAAAAAGATTGGTCACACCCAATATCCAGTTGAAGTTTTTAGAAAGCTCTCTATTGAAGAAAAGATCAATCGTATAGTAGAAGGGTGAATTTTGCGATTTTCTACTGGAAGGAAGATCTTCAAAGGTCAGAGGGTCTTCTCTTAGAACATTATAATTCTTATGGTAGTTGTACTTGCGCAAATTCTGGGGACCAGTGAGATTTAAGAATCCAACCAGTTCATTCTTTCCAAAATGATAATCAGAAACCAGTCGTGCTCTTGTTTCCTGAGCCGCAATGGGGAGTTTATCCTTATAGGAATCAGGTAGGATGAACCAATCAAAGCTCGCTTCAATCGTCCAATTAGGAGTTACTTTTTCCACTTGTAAGAAATTGATGGTTCCAATATTCATGACTTCAGAAGAATTTTTAAATTCCATGGGAATAGTTTCTTCATCCCCATAGGCCATGTTCTTAAGCCTCGTTAAAGATCCAGAGAAGGCACTACTTCTCTGCTGGGCTTCATAATTGAGTGTGTAGGTAAATGTTTCTGCCGTTTCGATCTTTTTGATATTTAACTCGAATCCTTCTTCATTAGTTCCATGCTGGGATTCAAAAAGTGTAAGAGGTGCTCGATAACCAACTCCAAAAGAAAAACGAGAAGATAGTTCATCGCTATGAATACGCTTATAATGAATCCTTGGGGCAACAATCGATTCATCAAGCTTGGAAGTTCTAAGACGTTTATCCTGCCAGTCGACTTTCATTCTATCAAAGCGCAGAACGAGATTGAGCTCATCCTTTTGAGAAATAAACCACTCATCCTGAAGATAAAGTCCAAGCGTATCAAACTCAAAGGAATCCCGATAAAAATCATTCATTCTAAAGAGAAAATCTGAACTTGAATTCATCTCTTCATTGCGATTATCTACTCCAAAAGTAACCAAATGATCAACTCCGATGAGTTTATTGACTCTGACATCAAGAAATCTGAACATATCTTCATTATCATAATCATAGCCATGAGAATAAATGGCATCCTGATTTTGCTTGGCCAGTGAGAAAGAGCCTTTAAGATTCATCTCAGAATTTAAGTGATAGATAAAGGACCCGCTGCCATCGGTTCTTTTGAGTCTGATAATATCTGCAATCTTACTTGGATCCCCCATGTATTTATTTCTCACATCCCCCCCCTGAAAATCATTTTCATTGGCCAGATCGCCGGGGTAAGTTTTGGGACGGTAAGAATGGGTTACACCTCCCAGAAGTTCAAGCTCATGGTGGCCTGCTCGGGCGGATACTTTTAATTTATCTCCAAAACGATTATCTTTTTTAAGAAAGAGTGATTTCTGAAACTGCTTGGAGGATTCGGCCACATTATTGCCGTCCTCATCAAAGTAATTCATCTGATTTGTTTGAGCAGCGATGAGTATTCCACCCTTAGCGTCACCGTAAGTCCCAAGGAGTTGTTGATTGAAAAGTTGATTTTCTCCTCCTCGAACCAAATAAGAGAAACTATTTTTATCAGTTCTGGCAGTAACAAGGTTTACCACTCCCCCAATGGCCTCAGGGGCAGTCAGGGCAGAGCCAGCCCCCCGCATGATTTCAATAGTGCCTATTCCGGCCATCGGAATGGCTTCCATCCCATAGAACGAGGAAACAGAAGAAAAAGCAGGAACTCCATCGATCAAGACAACGGTGTTTTCACCACGAAGTCCATTGAGAGTGATCCTTTGTGAACCACAATTAGCACAAGTGAGGGTTGTCTGAACACCTGGCTCAAGATCCACTGCACGTGCCAAGCTAACTGCATTCTTATGTTTGATCCTTTCCTGAACCATGACTTCTTTTTTAACCACCGAGTCTCGGCTGATGCGACTAAGTGGTAAATCAAAGTTCTGATCAGAAGAAACTTCAATTGCTTCCAAGGTTTCCTCGGAAGCAAATGCAGTTAATGAAAATAAAAGAAGGAGACTGAGATTAATTTTTAACACGTTTTAAATTTAAGCACTGGGCAGAGTGAAAGTGATTATGGTGCAACCATTTAACAGCATAGGCCTCAACATTTGAGAGGTCGGTAGTGCCGGCCTTTCTCATAACATTGATTTGATCTTTTTTATTCTGGGCCATTCCACTAAGAACATTCATATTGGCGGCCGGGGAAACGGTGAAGAAAAGCTCTTCAGCATGTGAAACTGCTATATGATGATCATCTTCGAGGATGGCCACGACATCAGCTCTGAAATTGCGAGGATTAGAATCATTGCCCGCGTAATAAGTTTGCTGGATATGAAGCGAGCAAGGTTTATTACTGCCCTTGATTTTTCCAGAGAACTCAATATGGGCCAGACTGTTGAGAGAAATAAAAACGGTAAAAGCAGCTATAAGTTTCATTGAAGCCTCCTTTAGAGAACTGCAACTTACTTGCAATTATTTTAATAATCAAGTTTTTTATAGGTTATTTAATTTTTATAAAAAATGATCTATTGCTTCAATGAATCAAAGGTATTAGTCACTTCATGATAAGTTCTAATGGCCTCTACTTCTGATTTTGGGCCCATGATAACCCCTACTCTTTGATGAAGTTTAGTGGGTTCAATTTCAAGAATTCTTTGTAAACCTTCAGTGGCCGCTCCACCAGCTTGCTCAATAAGTAGGGCCATGGGGTTTGCCTCATACAAAAGCCGCAGCTTTCCGGAGCGATCCGGAGAATTGACATCATAGGGGTACATAAAGATGCCTCCCCTTTTAATGATTCGATGAATGTCGGCTACCATTGAGCCAGTCCATCTCATATTAAAGTCACATCCTCTGGGCCCACAACTTCCAGAAACGCATTCTTCTATATAGCGAATGATAGCAGGGGCCCAAGTTCTTTGCTTGGAAGAATTGATAGCAAACTCATAGGTCTTATCAGGAATCATCAGCTTCTCCTGAGTAAGTAGCCATGAACCCAGTTCTCGATCGAGAGTGAATTCATAAACTCCAGTTCCAACTGTAAGAATCATAACAGTTTGTGGTCCATAGATGGTGTATCCAGCAGCAACTTGATTCACTCCAGGTTGCAGAAAATCTTTTTCCTCAACATTTCTGCTAGAGGCGCCCTCTGGTGCTTTGAGAATTGAAAATATTGTTCCGACAGAAAGATTAACATCCACATTACTTGAGCCATCGATCGGATCATAGAGGAGAAGATACTCTCCTTGGGGGTATCTGTTTGGGATATGGTGAATGGTTTCCATCTCTTCACTGGCCATGGCCGCAAGATTCCCCCCCCACTCATTGGCCTCCAGGAGAATTTCATTCGCCAACACATCTAACTTCTTCTGCACCTCTCCTTGCACATTTTGAGTTTCCAGATAGCCATGCATATTATCAAGAGACCCTTTATTGACTGCGTGACCAATGGATTTACATGCCCTGGCAATCACTTCAATCAAGAATCTCAAATGTGGAGGGAGTCCACCTTCTCTTCTTTGTTCTTCGATTAAGAATTGTGACAGTGTTTTTCTTTTAATAAGACGCTCCTTGTAAGACCAGCTAGCATGATAGCAGATAATAAAAATATTTTAATTCTGCATAGGCCTAGCCTGCATCGTCTATGGAGATTACCCATTGAGCAGTTACAAAATTTTTAGAACATGTTCCCATACAAAAAAAGGAGCTCTCATGAAATCGAAACTATTAATTTCAGTCTCTCTCTTATTTGCAAGCCTTAATGCCTTCTCGGCAGGTCTTCAACTCGAGCATGGTAGGTATAAGATCGATGAGGCCCATACTCGCGTCTCTTTTCTCATTAACCATTTTGTGGTCTCACAAGTTCAAGGTCGCTTTAATAAAGTAGAAGGGTATTTTATGCTGGATAAAGATCTATCAAAAGCAAAGGTTGAGGTGACGGTTCCCATCGCATCTATCGATACCGGAGTAGAAAAAAGAGATGAGCATCTTAGGAGTGAAGATTTCTTCGATGCCAAAAAGTATCCTAAGATGACCTTCAAGAGTAAGAAGTTCAAAGGATCATTGGAAGATTTTAAAGTAACCGGGGATCTCACCATTAAGGATGTAACTAAAGAGGTAACACTTGATGGAAAATATACTGGATCTGTGAAAGATTCATGGGGTCAAATTCGCGCTGCTATTCAAGCTTCGGGTAAGATCAATCGCAAAGACTTTAATATTAAATACAATGATATGGTAGAAGCTGGTCCTGCTGTAGGAGATGAAGTCACCATTAATATTATTTCCGAGGGAATACTAGAAAATAAAAAGAAATAAGCTTAGTTAGGGAGAGGAAGAACCATTCTACTCTCCCTAATTTCTCCTTTAGAATCAGCGTCTTTTGTCATAGAATCAAAATCTAACTAAATTTCTGTTATCTAAGTGTGGTTCTAACCAGGAGCTGAGATGAACTATTTCAAACTATCCCTATTCTCCCTCATCCTTCTTCTTAGCTTCACTCAAACTGCTTCAGCTTTCATCAATGTGGAATCAATCCGAAAGATCAAAGGAGAAGGCTTCTTTGGTCGCTCAGGTTTGCAAGCTTCTGGACAGATGGGTAATACCGAAAAATTCACCTCCCAACTCTCCACCACCGGGGCCTACCGTTTTGAGAAGAATGAACTTCTTTATATTGGAAACTATAAATATGGAACAAGTGCCAAGGAAAAGGATACGAATCAGGGTAGTGGACATCTTCGCCATACTTGGGGCTATATAAATCCCCTGGCCTATGAATTATTTGTGCAATCTGAATTCGACGAGTTCAAAGAACTCAATTCCAGAAACTATCTGGGGGGAAACCTTCGTTTCCGTCTTCTCGCCTCTGATGCCCATGTGGTCTATGCGGGTTTGGGTACATTCTATGAAATTGAAGACTTTGCTGGACTGGATGAGGACAAAGACCACTTCCGTGCGAATATTTATCTCTCACAAGTGCATAATTTAAGTAAGACGAGTTCTTTATTCGTCACTCTCTACTATCAGCCTCAGTTAGATCGAATGAATAATTATCGAGTACGTCTGCAATCTGGTATCGATGTTCAACTCACTCAGGTGTTGAGTCTGAGTATGACCTTTAATTCAAGTCATGACACTGGACTTCCTACTGGAGTTAAAGAAACCGATTCTGATTACTTGGCAGGTTTTACTCTGACTTATTAGAAAAGAGAGTTTCCAGTGTTATGCCTAGTCCAAGTCGTTGAGTGGGCCTGTCGTACTCAATAAGAGAATGCCCATAGCCTGACTGATAAGACAGATACCATCTGAGGCCATCTGATAATGGATATGAGTACTTTAAGTCGGGACTAAAGTGATGGGAAAGTAATGGCATGCTAAAGTGGACCATATGACTTCCAAATGACTTTATTAATTCAATTTGTCCTAATCCCATATAGTTATAGATATCTGGATTATCATCCTCAGAACGTTTTTCAGGCAAGCGATACCATCCCGATACCAATATATGAATCAGATCATATCTTAAGAAAGCACGAGCATATATTCTGTTCCAGGATCTAGACAAGATTTGAATCTGCCCATTTGATTGATGAACATAACCAATATCAATTGCTTCAAGATTAATCCCACTCATTTCCTGAGATGTACTATAAACATGTCGGGTGAACATTTCAGGGGTGTAATTTGTTTCCCTGAAAGGTTTTGACCAAGGACCATTATAGACTTGCCACCAGGCGTGATGGGTATAGGCAACCATGAAGTCCCATTTTAAGTTAAAAATATTTCTTGCTAGAGGAAGTGCGAAGCTTATCTGAAACTCAGCCTCAGTTTTTTTATAATAATCTTCATCATAGTTCTTCTCATCTACATTTTTAAGTGACTGATAGAGGCTTTCATAAGGCATCCAATTATAAACATATGGTAAGAAAAATGTATTTCGATGAGGTAGGAGTACGTACTTGGTTTTAACCAATTTATTATAATTTTCTTTAAGATCTGCTACTTCATCTGAGGCGAGAACGGAAATAGAACTCAAAATAGACAAAAAAACACCTAGAGCAAATCTCATCAACACCTTCAAAATATATTAGTCAATAATGATTAGAATCACCTATTCTTATCAGAAGCCTTTAACTTATAAAAGAAGCATCTATGAATGAATTTATTAATCAAGCGATCATTTTCATTGGAACAACGGTCATTATAGTCCCAATATTCAAGCTCTTAGGTTTTGGATCGGTCTTGGGTTATCTTACAGCTGGAATAGTGGTCGGTCCTTATTCTCTAGGCCTCATCAAAGATGCAGAAAGTGTAATGCATTTTGCAGAACTGGGAGTGGTCTTTCTCCTTTTCATTATCGGCCTAGAGATCCAACCTAAAAAATTGATCAATATGCGGAGCCAATTATTGGGTTTAGGGGTTGTTCAAATCCTTCTCACTACTCTCGTCTTTACTGGTTTGGGGATATGGTTTGGGCTAGATCTTACCATCGCTTCTATCCTCGCCTTTGGACTATCTCTGTCCTCTACAGCTTTTGCTCTTCAGTACCTTATCGAGAAAAATCAGTTCCAAATGCCATTTGGCCAATCCTCATTTGCCATTTTGCTCTCTCAGGATCTTGTAGCAATTCCAGTTCTAGCTATTATACCTGCTCTCGTAGTCACTACGAGTGCGGGCCATTCCACCATATCATTCGCAACCTTAGGTTATTTTACACTTTTAATAGTAACTCTCATTTTTTCCAGTCGATTTCTCATTCGCCCCTTTTTTAGGTTCATAGGTGCTACTCGCTCCCAAGAGCTTTTTACCGCCACTACATTATTGATTGTCTTTGGAGTTGCCGCGCTCACATTGAAGATCGGTCTTTCAGCTGCTCTAGGAACATTTATTGCTGGCGTTCTCCTGGCAGATTCAGAATATCGCCACGAACTCGAGGCCAATATCGATCCCTTCAAAAGTCTCTTGATGGGTCTATTCTTTATCAGTGTAGGAATGCATGTAAGCCTTCCTTTACTGATTACTAAACCTTTCTTAATAATTGGTCTGACGATTACTTATATGTTTATCAAGATGATAATCATTTATGGAGCTGGCAAGGCCAATGGGCTTAGTCACGAAAACAGCAAACTCATGTCGCTTGCCATTGGACAAGGTGGAGAATTTGCCTTTGTAATATTTGGAATGATTCTAACCATGAATCTCATTTCAAGTGAGATCATTGCTATCTTAACGGCAGTAATCACTGTTTCCATGGCAATAAGTCCCATGCTCAATATGCTCAATGAGTATTTACTCTCAAGGAAAGCACCAACTGAGCCCAAGTATGATGAGTTCCAGGATGAGGAAGCCAGAATTCTCATTGCTGGTTTTGGAAGATTTGGACAAATTTTTGGTCGAGTGCTAAAGTCCCAAGGCATTTCTTTTGTAGCAATCGATCATGACGCCAACCAAGTTGAATCCCTTAGAAGGTTTGGCCACAGAGTATACTTTGGAGATGCATCAAGAAGGGATATACTAGAAAAAGCTGGTATTGGAAAAGTAAAGTACCTTGTCATCGCTATTGATGATTTCTCCCATGCACTTGATACCGCTCGCATTGTTCATGAAAATTATCCCCATGTCAAAATTTTTGCACGTGCAAGAAACAGGGCCCATCTCTTTGAGTACATGGAGATGGGAGTAAAGATGATTAAGAGGGAAACCTTTGATTCCGCCCTGGCCTTCACTGGGGATCTTCTCAAAGAGCTCGGTATCTCTGATGAAAAGACCAATCAAATCCTTTATAGATTTAAAAATCATGATGAAGCTATCATTCTTGAACAATTCAAAGTTCACAAAGATGAGAGCAAATTTATAAATCTTGTTCATGAGGGCCAAAGGCAGCTTGAAGAAGTTATGGAAACAGAAAGTAAACAATCCTATCTATAACTTTGGTAAAGGAATCTTTTCAAAGTCACCCGGTACCATAGGAAAGTTTCCATTCTCCCAATCAATCTTCGCCTTCTCAATCTTCTCTTTGCTTGAGGAGACGAGATTCCACCATATAAAGCGCGGCTCAGGAAAAGGCTCCCCCCCAAGTACAGCAAAGAGAGCATCACCAGAATGGCGGATATCCAAGGAAGAATTCTTTTTAAAGACCACCATCTGAGTTTCATTAATAGTCGCGCCATCAATTTCTACCGAGCCTTTTACCACATAGAGTGCTAACTCCTGGCCCTCTCTAACAAATGTGAATGAACCTTCTTTTAATGACTGAATTACTAAAAAAGTCATAGGACTATAAGAGTTTAACTTGGAAGTGCGTTCTTCATATGATCCGGCCACGACCTTGATCTCTAAGGCATCAGTTGAAATCAAGGGAATATCCCTTTTCTCATAGTGATGAAAGCTCGGTTCTATATCCTCCAGTTCCTTGGGAAGAGCTACCCAGAATTGAAGACCGTGAATGAAGCGGTCTTTTAACATCGCCCCAGCTGGCTCTCTTTCTGAATGAGAGATTCCTTTACCAGCAGTCATCCAGTTTACTTCTCCAGGTACAATGAGTTGCTCGACTCCTAAAGAGTCTCGATGAAGGATTTCTCCTTCAAAGAGATATGTCAGGGTTGAGAGACCGATATGAGGATGAGGCCTCACATCCATATGATCGATTGATGAGCGAAGATAGGCGGGTCCCATATGATCTAGAAAAATAAAAGGACCCACCATGCGCTTCTTGGCCACAGGAAGAACTCGCTTTACAGGAATTCCAACATCCCCCGATCTGGCTTCAATAATCAGTTCAATCTCATTTTTCATAGGGCCTCTGTTTCAATTATTGTCTTTCGCTCCAGAAAGTTATGCATGGGACACTTATTAGCAATTTCTATCAGCTTTAGTTTCTGTTCTTGGGACAAGTTTCCAATAAGTGAAATCTCCCGCTTAATGATATTCTCTTCCGCTTCCTTTATGACTTTAACTACTGTTTTTACATCTTCTAACGGCCAGCCCTTTCTCTTGGCAACCATGAGAATGGTAATATTGGTGCAGGCCCCAAGACTTGCTTCTAGTAACTCATGAGGATTAAATCCCGTATCATTCCCACCTACTTTGGAATCCACATCGGCCACTAGAGAGTGACGAGAGTTACTAACTTCAACACTAAGATTTTCTTTACTTGTTACAGTGATCATTATTTCTGCTCCAGCATAGGGACTTCCATTATTAGGACTTCTACTTCTGAATTTGCTAATAGAGAGATTTTTTCAGAACCAGTAATCCCTACTCCATCACGCGTTTTCTGGGCCTTGCCGTTAATCGAGAGGTCTCCCTTAAGCACGAAGACATAAACGCCATTACCAGATTGCTTTAAATTATAGCTGAACTTATCACTCGCCTTCATTTTTCCCAGCGAGAAAAAAGCATCCTGATTAATGGTTAAAGACTCTTCTCTGCCATCGGGTGATAAAACAAGCTTAAATCCGTAAGTCAGCTCAAAAGCTTTCTGCTCATACTGAGGTTTAATCCCAAGTTTTTTTGGAAGCACCCATATCTGAAGAAACTGTACGGGCTCAGACAGAGAAGCATTATACTCAGAATGAGCGATACCAGTTCCAGCAGACATCAACTGCACCTCACCTTTTCTTATTTGATGAGCATTGCCTTCTGAATCCTTATGCTGAAGGACCCCCTCCAAAGGTATGGAAACGATTTCCATATCTCTATGAGGATGAGTGCCAAACCCCATTCCACCAGCGACCGAATCATCATTAATCACCCGCAAGGCGCCAAAGCCCATGCGCTCAGGATTATAGTAATCGGCAAAACTAAAAGTATGTTTTGACTGAAGCCAGCCATGATTGGCCACTCCTCTGGTTTCTGCTGGATGTGTTATCATTTTCTCCTCCTTACTGAAGCCGGCCTTTTTAATAAAAAAGCTCCCTATAGTGAATAATATAAAAGATCGTCTGTTCATGAGATAAGTATCGCCCTGGACTTGCTAAAATAAAATTATTATTATTTCATACTATCAATAACTTAAAACTATAGAGATCCTATGACTTTCGATCAGTTAGAGATGCTGGAAGCGATTATTCAGAAAGGCAGCTTTAAGGCCGCTTCCGAAGCCCTACATAAAACCCAACCAAGCTTGAGTGTGGGGATTAAGAAGCTAGAAGATGAATTCAATCTCACTCTCTTTGATCGCAGTGATTACCGTGTGAAGTTAACTGATCAGGGACAGGTCTTTTACAAATGGGCCAAGGAAAGCCTGGAGAGCTTTAGAAGTTTAGGCACCATCGCAAAGGAAATGGGAAATAACTCTGTAGAACCCAAACTCGTGATTGTCCTAGATCCGCTGATTGTCTTTGATGAAATTCAACCTATTTTTCAGGCCTGCTTAGGAGCACGAAGTCCTACTGAACTTACAATCCGTTCAGAAGTTTTAGGTCAAGGTATGGATCTTCTCATTAAGGGAGAAGCAGATATCGCCATAGGACCCAGACTCAAAGAAGATGATTGCATTGAAAGTGTTTTTTTTCAGTCCATCGAGATGATTCCCGTTTGTCTTAAGAAGATAGAAAATGAGTATAAGAAGTATCCACAAATTGTCGTTACCTCGCCTATCACACACGGTACTTTATCCAAAGGGCCCAAGTGTTTTGTATCTGAGCATTCCATGAAACTCAAACTCATTCTTAGCGGTTACGGCTGGGGAAGAATGGCCAAGCATGAGATTGAGGCGGAGCTAAAAACGAGAAATTTGGTGAGGGTCAATGATTCAACTGTAAAGCCCTTCTTTCTCGATCTCTATGTCATGAAAAACAAGCACAAACCAATGGGGCCTATCGGAAAGAAGCTCTGGCAGCAGCTCACTCCGTGATATTCAACTACTCAGTCAATGCCTGGATGGGTTCAGTTAGAGGAGACACTCTTTTGGATTTAAAAAATATTCTGCCGTACAGAGTAAGAAAGACACTGGATAAAATAAAAACCGAAGCCATCGCAATCTTTAATGTAAATGGTTCTTTTAAATAGATCATGCCTAATAGCAGAGCAAAGAGAGGATTGACTAAAGCATAAGTAGAAGTGACTTCAGTTCGAACATTTTTAAGAAGAAAGTTATAAGCTGTGTAAGCTATTGCAGTTCCCACAACGGAAAGATAAAGCACACTATAAACGCCATTCAGATCAACCTGATGAAATGAAAAATCATCTCCTGTTACCCAGGAATAAAAAAACAAAGTAAGGCTACCAAAGATTAACTGAACAGAAGCTCTGGAGTTGTAGCTTAAGCTACTCTGAGACATTTTTAGTTTAAGAGAACCAATTACCCAGGAGCAGTTGGCCAACAAAAGTACCAATACCGCTCTCCAATCTGAGTTCGCCCCTCCGTCGCTAGCAATAAGAGAAATTCCAGTTACTCCCAAGGCAACCGCTATAAAAACACTTATGTGTGGAATTCTTCTCTCAAAACCTATCCAGTTAAAAATAATAAAAAGTATGGGTATAGAGCCCACAATCAGAGCTGCAACCCCTGAGGCTATATACATCTGGGCCCAACAGACACCAGCATTACCAAAATTAAGGAGAACTCCAATCAGGAAATTTTCTTTAAAATCATTTTTATTCATCTTCTTGAAATCGCTGAACTTAGAAAGCGCAAGAAAGATCAGTCCACCGAGCATGAATCGCAGGCCAGCTAAAATAAACGGCGGAAAGGAATCAAGGCCTATTCTTATGGCAGTAAAGGTAGAACCCCAGACAAAGTAAATAATAGCAAATGAAAGCAGAATCTTAACATTCATGGCTTCTCCAGTTGCTCCCATTATGAACTTATTCTAAGATCATAACAGATACAGAATGTTAAAAAACAAACCAGAACAGTTTAAAATGCTTTATCAAACCATTGTTGACTACTTCATTGAAAACATTGAGAAGGGGGCCATCCTCCCAGGGGAAAAGCTTCCTTCCCTTCGAAAAGTTTCTGACCGCTTTGACGTCTCATTGTCCACAGCAGTTGAGGCCTATCGAAGACTGGAACTTTTTGGCTATGTGGAAGCAAGAGATCGCAGTGGTTACCTGGCACGGCTCCCTTTGGTGGTGGAAAATATATTAAGGCCTTCTAAAAGTTTTCGTTCCAAGGCCTGTGAGATAGAGCACATCGATGAAATCATTCAACTCATCAATCAAACAGCTGATAAGGACACTGCCCCCTTTGGAGTTGGGGTGCCTTCAAGTAGTAAATTCCCCCACAAGATGCTCAATCGTTATCTCATTCGAACTATTAAGGAGTATCCTGAATCCAGCGCCTCCTACATTTTTGGTCTGGGCCTTTTGGAATTACGAAATGAGTTATGCCGATACACCAGGCCCTACCTAGGACACACGGCCCCCGATAATCTCATCATCACGAATGGTTGCCTGGAAGCAATCAATATTTCTTTGGGAGCTGAATGTGAAATCGGAGATCTTGTAGCAATTGAATCCCCTTGTTACTTTGGTCTCTTGCATGCCATTCATAACCATGGCCTAAAGGCAATTGAAGTGAAGACCGATCCTCTTCTTGGTCTTGACCCAGAGGCCTTAGAAAACTTAGCTAAAACAAAAAACATCAAAGCACTGATATCCACTCCTACCGCTCAAAATCCACTGGGTTTCACCATGAGTGATAAGAGGAAGAAAGAAATATTATCTATCTGTAAGAAATATAACATCAGAATAATCGAAGATGATGTCTATAGAGAAATCTCTTTTGAGAAGCAGTCACCCAAGACCTATAAATATTTCGACAAGGATAATATAGTCACCTATTGCGCATCCTTCTCGAAGTTTCTGGGACCAGGACTAAGGCTCGGCTGGGTTATACCTGCTAAGAATACCCAGAAATATGTAAGACAAAAACTCAGCCTCAATCTCGCTAATTCTAGCCTCATTCAACATACTGCTCGTAATATACTTCGAGGTGAGAATCTTCGAAACATCGGAGAGGAACTTGCGAGCTATTATCAAAGTAATATTCAAATTTACTCCAATGTTCTCCAATCACAATTGGGTGATAGGATAACTCTCTCTCGTCCTACTGGCTCCTACTTCCTCTGGGCACGAGTTGAAGGACTGGATGCCCGTGAAGCCTATGCTAAGGCCACAAAAAAGAAGATTTCATTTGCACCCGGTCCATTATTTTCGGCTGATAATCAATATCTAAATTATCTCAGAATTAATTGCGCCCATGAGTTTGATGAGAAGAGGAATCTGGATTTGATGGCGCTTTCTAAGTTACTGGCCTAAATTCGTCTTGGGGTTTAAATAGAAAATCTTCGTTCGCTTATCCGTATGATAGGTCAGAAAGACAAAGTCTTCACTGATAAGATCAGGGTGAGTGATCTTGCCCTCTTGGATTGCCCTCGAAATAAGACGCGCCTCCTCTTCTGAGGAGCAAGCAATTAGATATTTTCGATCTTTTACCACTGGTATAGGAAATAAATAAACTTTCCCATCCAATGTCGTGACTTTCATTTCTCGTTTCATTTCATGATCTCAATCAAGAGAAATTATACTCTAATATGATAGATTATTTTCTATGAATAATATCCAACTTAAACCCCAGGGAAATGATTTTGTAGAAGTAAGCTCTATTAAATTTACCCATGATGACATTTATCAAGTCGTAAAATCGTTCTATGCCAAAGTCGCAAAAGATCGCTATCTGCAGGCACCGTTCAATGTTGTTGGTGACTGGCCCCATCACATCGATAGATTGACTCACTTCTGGTGGATTCGTTTTGGCGGAAGGCCCTATCTTCCAGTCCAGTATGATCCTGTACAAAAGCACTATGAAACCGGCTTTAGTGAGGAGCTGTTAGATATCTGGCTGACTCTTTTTACAGAAGTCTTGAGTGAGACACTACAGCCTTCTCAGGCCAATCTTTGGTCAATTATTGCTCAGACGATGGGGGATGCCTTAAATAGTAATAATGAATTGATGAAGCTTAAGTATGGGAAACGCTAAACTAGATTTCCATACTCTGAGCAATATTCGTATTTATCTTGCTCTCGCCAACTTTATAGAAATCTGTGAATTCCCAATCTAGAGAGAACTCATCTTTCTTATTGGGGATCTCTTGCAGAAGATAGCGGGCGACCTTACTGATCTCTAGATCGATCATGAGACCCCGTATGTCGGCGATTTGATCTTTAAGACTTTTTAAACGCAAACCAGTTAGTTTAGGAGTGGCAATCATGCGCTTATTGAGTGGATTCATCCATGCTCCCTCAGGAGTTTTGAATCCAAAATGAAGATGAGGCCCAGTCACTCGGCCAGTAGCTCCTACGGTTCCGATAATTTGATAAGAATTAACCCAATCACCTTTCTTAACACTTCTTCGAGCAAGATGATAGTAATAGGATTTTGATCCATCACGATGTCGAATAGCGACTTTATTTCCCGCGAACTCGTTGAAGTTTGCCTCGATGACTCTGCCATCGGCTACTGCATGCACTGCTGTACCAGTTTTTCCTCGTAGATCCACTCCTCTATGCATGGCCCGTTGACCGGTCACGGGATGAAGTCTCCACCCAAAGCCTGAGCGAATGTGAAGATGAGAAAGTGGGTATCTCAAACCTGAACTAATCAGTGCCTGCCCATCCTTGGTATAGTGAGCAGTGAAGGTGGAGCTCTTCTCAGCGTCTTCATAATAAAAAGCCTCATGAGAGCCTGCTCGTTTTCCTGCATAGGCCGTATAGAGAACTTTTGATTCAATAACGGATTTGTTGAACCGTCTTTCACTTACAAGAACTTTGAAATTATCGCCCACTCGAGCATTCAGTCTGAAATTAACTTTCAGAAGGAGTACATTAACCACTTCATTAACAACAGATGGCTTTAGTCCCTCTTCCAATAAATCCTGCTGAAGAGTCGAGCCAGCTCGGAGTTGACCTTCCAGAACACGGGTGTGCCAAAAGGTCTTTTCTTCCTGGAAGCTATAATTCCAATTGCCAGTCATCTTATTGAGCTTAACGATATGTTTTTCCGCCGGATTTTGTGAGAAGGCAAATCTCACCAGCTCGCCTTCATCATTGAAAGTCGCTTCCAGCTTGTCTCCAACCTTAAGCTTAGAGAACTCCACATCATCACGTAATGAATTGATCAGCTTTAGGGCCAGAGCACTATCGATGGAAACACTCTGCAATGCCTGAAAGAGACCTTGCCCACTCTTAAGTTCGCCAAATTTGGTTTTATCTTTCTTGGAAAAACCAAGTTTCTGAACAAAATTAGACCGAGCAATTGACTCTTGAGGGATCAGGAGTAGTGGAAAGAGTAAAAATAATAATGATTTCAGCATAGTGGGCAAAAGCATAACAAACTTTTCGTACACTTCAAATAAAACTTAAGGAAGATTACCGTCCCAAGAGCGTTATTCCCTGCTGATTTCCCAGAGACCCATTTCCATGAACCAGTCCATATTTCGAATTTTGAGAGTTCAAAAGCTTCTCACGCATAGCAATTAAATAATTTAGCGAGGTTAGGTTCCAAGGGGCCTTGGCTAAATTTAGCCCTCCGGTGAGTGTGACCTCAAATTCTTGCAGAAACGCAGGAATCTCCCTCAGCTCTGTTACTAGCCCCAACTTCAACAGCAGCGCCATGGGAACCACTGGATAGCAAGTATAGGCTTCCAGGAAGGCATTTCCCTGCATAAACTCTGATTTAAAGTCAATCTTCGCTTCCCTTATGACTTCTTCTATCACATCCTTTAAATGATTGTAGGGAGCGATATGGGGAATAGATTCATACCCATCCACCGTGAGCTTTTTGAAAGCATTTCCTAGGATGGAAATTCTCTCACTCTTAGGAACCTCAAGCAGATCAGCCTGCTTCTCATCAGTGATGATTAACTGCCCGGAGTAATCGATATTAGGGTTAGCGCAATCCACTCCCCGAAAGTATTGGGTGATGGGTTGAAACCAGCGCTCATTTGGTAGGGACTTCTCAGGATTTACTCTCTTCCAGGTCAGGGCGTAATTCAGGAAGAGAGCATCTCTGATCTCAAAAAACTCGTTATCCGAAATTCCATTCTGTTTGAGGAAATGGGGAACCAGTTTATCATAGCCATCAAGCGGGGTATATCTCCCCTCGTATAGCTTCATGTAGTTTTCGCGATCGCTCTTGGTATAACCTGATCGCAAAAAATCTTCGCCCTTAATGACTACTAGATCTGCTTTTTTTGAAGCTAGGAGTTCTTGGGCCTTATTGATGGCATCCATTGCGGACGCACCACTTTTGAACTCATGAGGCCCGAGATTGTCTTCCCAACGTTTAGCAAGAGAGACGATCTCCAGGACTGAGGTATTAAGACCAAACTTCTGGGATTTAAAAAGAAGCTCTTGGGTTCGAGAGTGATCCCCTACACCATCCATCACCCTATCAGCAGCAATTATAAGATATTTCATGCCACTATTATGCTGCCAATGCTTGTATTTTGTCAGCTATTCCTTTGGATTCAAGAATCAGAACGATCTTGGTTTTATCGTCTGCTGATTTGACGTGGACTGCTTCCACGAGTTCAGTGCTATTACTAAATTTATTCTTACAAACAGCATTAGGAAGTTTCATTTTATCGCTATCAGTAAAGGTGACAATGGCATGCACGGCATCGACGATGAGACCAAAATGAAAGCCCTCTCTTTCAAAGATGAGTATTTTGTTTTCGGCTCCCTCTTCTGTTTTCTTATTCATATACATCTGACGGGCATCGACGATCATAATCATCGTACCTCTGAGATTTAATAATCCTGAACAATGTTTGGGAAGATTAGGAGCTTGAACCAGATCAGAGCTTCGTTCAATGATCTCTTTAACCTCTCCAATATTAATGGCATAGTCCTGATCAATAGAAAAAGTAATAAACTTCTGCCTAATTAAATTTTTCTTCTTGTTGAATTCTTCCCCTGTATCTGCTGTATTATAAAGCTTGGCATGACCATGGGTTATTTGAAGAATTTCTTCATTGGATAAAATCTTCTGACAGTTCAGAAGAAGGATATGAGTTTCTTCATTCTGGGAAATGCATCCGATAAACATTTCTCTTCTGGCAGTAGTCAACAACGGGAAGGATATAAGCTCATCACTGTAAAAGGAGATAATGCTTTCGATACTATCTACCATAAGACCAATAAATTCATTACCAACTTTCATCACGATGATTCGTCTGCTTCCAGACGTCGCCCTCAATTCTCGATCAGGTTTTCTATATCCAAGAAGTGACCCAAAGTCGATGATGGGAACAGTCAATCCACGCAGATCAATCGCTCCTATGCAATCATCGATCGAGAGAGCGGTATTGTGAACTTCATGGAGCTTAAGAATTTCACGAATTTCATTGATTTCGAAAGCAAAATGAGCATCTCCCACATTAAAGGATATTCCCTGCCTTTTTTTGCCTCGACTATTCTTTAATCTTTCCCTAAGGGCATTGGCGGAAGTATCTTCCTTGGGAATACCCTGGAGACTAAAGAGTTCTGAGATATTTAGAATTTGAATAAGTCTTCTGCCTAGATCTTTCTTAAAGACTCCTTTAACAACGGAGCCCGCTTTTTGATCTTGAAAATCACTTCTCTCTTCAACCAGACTTTTAAAAACTTCACAGGTGGAATCAAATAACAGTCCCACATAGTTTCCGTGATACTCTACAATCGCGACCTTCGGTTCAGGTGACTTTTCCCCTCCTTCGAGCTTTAGAATGACCTTAAGATCCACCACCGGAATAATCAGACCACGTAGGTTAAATAACCCTAGAAAGTACTTAGGTGCTAGCGGCATAGGAGTAAACGAGGACGGAGAATGGATTACTTCATGAACAAAGCTTACAGATAAAGCAAATTCACTTCCACTCAGAAGAAATGATGCAAAGATTTCTTTTTCTTCTTCATTCATAAGGGTTCCTCTATTAGTCAATCATTCTAGGAATCTTTTCAATTTCGTAAGTGCAGCTGGAAGAATTGATTACGATCTTTCTTCCTTCACTCCCACCATAGTCGGAAAAGACCACCCTCAGATCATGTTTTTTTAATTCCCGCTCAGTCGCTTTAAGATTAAGTCCACCTACTAAAGCTGAATTATCTTCGGCATGAGGTTGAGTCATATTACCACCTCCCGCAAAAATGACTTCAATATGGGCCTTATCTATCTCTTTGATTTTCATCATGGCAATGAGAGAGGCAACTGCCTGATCCACATATCTTCCACTAATACTGAAAGACTTCTCGGGATTTTCCGGCAATAAGCAGTGGGCCAAGCCACACACATTCTGACTTCTCCAGATAAAGCCAATGCCTACACAAGAGCCAAGGATTGCTTTCAAGACTTCGCCTTTACGAGCAATTTTGATTTCACCGATATGAACGTTTAATATAGTCAAGGGAGTACCCCTTCAGTCTTGCCATAAATTAAATTATCAATTTTTTTAAAATTACAATTTAGATTGGCTAAACTCTCTGATTCCCCAATGATGAGAATTCCTTCGGGATCAAGTTTATCCCACAACTTACTTAGAACTACTTCCTGATCGACCGCCGTAAAGTAGATAAAGACATTTCTAACCAAGATGAGATCAAAGTTAATTGAATTTCTAAGAGGACTAAAAAGATTATGTTCAAAGAAGCTCAACCTCTTTTTAATCTCTGGAAGTACTTCGTACTTCGTCTCAAGGTTTAGTTTCATAAATCTTTGAAAGACATCAGGCATGGAAGTCTTAAAGGCTTCGATCGACTTTCCCTGATATTCGCCCTTCATGCAGTAAGATACCATTTCCCGGGAAATATCACTTCCCCAAATTTGATAATTAAATAACGGATTCTTCTCTTTAAATTTCTGGCAGATTATCCCTAAGGAGTGGGCCTCTTCCCCAGAAGAGGCTGCGGCGGACCAGGCCTGAAAAGTCTTGCCCGCATTATTCTGTGCCCACTGTGGTAAATAGACCTCTTCAATGTACTTCCAAATCCTGGGTGTCCTAAAGAAATAGGTTTCATTCGTTGTCAGCAGATCAATAAAGATGCTCTTCTCATCTTTACTCTCAACCACCAAATGATAGTAATCTTCATAGGTCGCAAGTCCTAAGGAAACAATGCGTTTCCTGAGCCTTCCCTGAACCATACTTTTTTTATTCTTAGCAATGGTTATGCCTATAAGCTTATGGACAAGTACCAAAATGTTCTCAAAGCAAGATTCATCAATATGTTCTAAATTTGTGGTTTTCATATTTTATTATTTAGCAAACTTTTTAACGGCCTCTCTCAATTGTTCAGATCCTATGGACAGCTCACGAGTTGCTTCTGCAATTGACTCAGAGGCTGCCGCTGACTTTTCTGTAGCGTTGGCAACTTCTTGGATCGCCGCTGCGACATCACGAGAAGCCGTTTGCTGTTCTTGAGAAGCCGTAAAAATCTCAGAAATTGCCTCAGTCGTTTTGGCCACGCCTTCAACAATCTTTTTGAAGGCCCCAGCTGCTTCTTTGGAAATTTCTCCACCTTGATTTACTCTTTTTACAGACTCATTGATGAGCTTACTGATATCTTTTGTGGCGCGAGAACTCCTTTCAGCGAGCTTTCTCACTTCATCGGCAACAACTGAGAAGCCTAGACCGTGCTCACCTGCTCTAGCCGCTTCAATAGCAGCATTGAAGGCCAGGAGATTCGTCTGGCTCGCTATTTCGCTGATGACTTCTACAATCTCGGCGATCTCTTCTGACGATTTATTGATGAGCTCCATAGCTTCGATGGATTTAGCTATTGCTTGCGATCCCAAGTCGGCCTCATGCTGGGTAGCCTTGGCGATTTGATCGGCTGATCTACCATTCTGAGCGATGGAATCAATCGAGGCACTTAGCTCTTCAACGGAAGCATTCATTTCTTCAGTTGTGGCACCCAGAGACTGTGCTCCTTTTGCCACGGTCATGGATTGAGTAGATATCTCCTTAGACTTAGCAGAGAAATTCTCAACAACCTTCACCACTTCTTCCTCAAATGACTTTTTGAAGTTGATTTGCTCAGTTACATCGGTGGCAATTTTCACAACCTTAGTGACCCTTCCCACTTCATCAAAAACCGGAGAATATACGGCTTGAAGATAGACTTCCTTGCCTTCTTTATTAAACCTTTTGAAAATGCCAGATTTACTTTTTCCTGATTTTAAATCCGGCCAAAAGCTCGCATACTCTGGGCCGGCTACAAAGACCGAATCACAAAATGATTTATGATGCTTCCCCTTGGCTTCAGCAATAGTCCATCCCATTGTCGCGGTGAAGTTTTTATTGAAATCTAAGACATTTCCATCAGGATCGAATTCAATATAAGCAAAAGAGGAATCGATGGCATTGATGATTCCTTTCATCTTTTGTCGCTCTATTTCAGTTTCTGTGATGTCATATCTTACCCCAATATATTTTTTGGGTTTTCCATTTTCTCCCATAACGGGAGCAATGACCGCATCCACGTAGTAAGGATGACCATCTTTGGCCCTATTCTTGACGACACCTCTAAAGATCTTCCCTTTGCCAATAGTCGCCCACATTTCCTTAAACACTTCTTTGGGCATATCAGGATGGCGAGTCATATTATGCGGCTGACCTATCAGCTCATCACGGTCATACTTTGAGACCTCAACAAACTTGTCATTTACACAAAGAATATCACCTTTAAGATTGGCCTCTGATACAATGCTTGTGAGATTAATAATGTCATGAAGAACTTTTAGTTCGACCTTGGAAGCTGTGATATCGGTAGCAAACTTTACAATCTTTTCGACAGTACCATCATCTTTTAGAATAGGATTATAAGAAGCAATGATCCAGACTTCCTTTCCATCCTTGCCGATGCGTTTAAACTCTCCAGATTCAAATTCACCTCGTGCCATTTTTTTCCAAAACTCTTTATATTCTTCCGATTTAACGAAAGCAGCTTCACAGAAAAAGCTATGGTGCTTGCCCTTTATTTCCTCTAATGAATAGCCCATAACCTTAAGAAAATTCTCATTGGCCATATTGACTATGCCCTCGACGGAAAATTCGATGACTGCTTGGGAGCGGTGGAGGGCATTTACAATCGACGATGCGTGATCTTTAGTTTCCGACTTTTCAATAAAAGCTAAGTTATCCAACTTCAGTGCCTCAGACATAAATTCTCCTAAATCCCGTGGTAGTTGAATTATTATCGGTTTATACTTAATGGCCCTAAACGCTAGCTCACCTTAAGATTTCGCAATAAAACTATCGACACTTATTCCGGAAAATATAAAAAGGAGTTATAAAATGCGACGAGATAATGAATTACAATAACTTCATTGTATTAGAATTTTTAACTCAAGAGAGAGGGACCTTAGCCTTATTCCTAGAGAAATATTTTAAAAAGAAAAAGAAAAAGAAAAAGAAAGCTTTACCAATAAAGACCAACACCCACCGCATATCTTGTATCAATATGCTCCTGAAAACTCAGGCGCATATCCCAAGTTCGACTAGACCCAATTCTTCCCTCTACAAGAAATATTTCTTCCGAATCATTTCCGCTCTTGAGGTAGTATCTGCGAGCGGCCATGGCATTAACTCTAAAATCGTCTGAGAACGTTATCAGCGCGGCTACACTTGGGCTGAGACTCGCGAGACCAGAACCCTGGTAGCTTGACTGTATTCTCGGATCGATCATGGCATAAAGGATTAAAGATTTTGTCATCTCCCAGGCCTTACCACCCCCAAATTCAAGACGGGGAACAGTGCAAGTACGACAAGCAAGATTCTGCTGGTCGGCACCAATCTTAAAGCGCCAGGCAAAGCCCCCGTCTCCCGGAAGACCAGTATGAGAAATATTTAATGACTCCACTGAAATGAGATTAAAAGTCTTGAGCCAGAGTCTCTCTTCGGTCACATTGAGCTCAGTATCTAGCAAGGTGAGACTTGAATATGGAGGTCTTGCTGCATCAGGAGAGATGAGATCATAAAAAACTGGCCTTAAACGAAAGCTGCCTCCATTCCCAAATCTATCGCTATGGAAAAAGCTAAACTGAGTCAAGATTGGACGCTGGGCCTGATGAGGAGGTTCCTGAGACAATGGCTTCCAATCAGTTTTCTGAGGAGGAAGCTTTACTCTTTCAAGTAATAGCTTTCTTCTAGCTGCTTTCAAATCAACAAGCTCATCACTTCCGATTTGCCTGTAAGAAAAATAATCAAGAGAGGTTTCTAAAATTCTCGACTTTGCACTTGCATCTAATGAGCTAAAGTCACTCGTTTGAACGTGATCCACATTCATACTTATTTTTTTCAGATGAGTACGCTCTACTGGATTAAGCGTCGCAACTTTTTCCTTAAGACGCGTCTGTCTGGACTTAAGAAGTTTTATCTCTTTAACTAAAGAATATTCATGAATTTGATGAAAAAGGGTTGCAGGAATGGCGAAGGGAGCATTGGGGGATACGAGCTTCTTATCTATAACCAGCTCCAATAACTCTGACATTCTGTAAGCGCAGTTATCATCAAAGAAATAGTAAGTGATCTTGGCCTCTTTTAGATCCCACAGATGGGCGACCAATTCTTCGACTTGCTCACTTGATAGATCGAGCTCATATTCCCAGAGATCTCGTAGCTCTAGTTCTGAATAGTTATTCCGATGAAAGAAAAAGTCCGCTGAGGTAAATCCAGCAGTATATCCTCCAAAGATTCCAAAGATCGCATAAGGAAGGGCCCCTACATCTGGCGGAGTAAAGGCGCCATAATTGATTGCCGTATCCATGAGATCCAGGGGACTCTTGTCATCTTTAAAGTTAAACTTCAAAAGAGGATGACCAAAATAGGAGGCCGGATTACCTAGAAACCCTGAAGCAAAGATTAGACTAACAGACTTTACAGAATTTCCTCTCGTCCATTCCAGGTAAGCTTCACAAGTCTGACCTGGGAATGTAAATCCTTTCTTTTCAAGCCACCGTCTTCTTGAAGGAAATCGGCAATAAACTTCCTTTGACCTCTCTAATTGCTTAATGGTTTCTAGAAGCTCTGCTTCGGGATTAGACCTTCCCATGGGAGAAAGAAAAAAATCAGGTGAGATAATATCAGACTTTGGAGATCTAAAAACAGGACGTGTATAGTGAAGAAGTTTAAGCCAATGGGGATCGCGGGCCAAGGCAGCTATATTTCCCTGTTCATGGGACATGGCCCATGAACAGAGAAAGCTAGAAAATAAAAGGATTAGGTAGTTGTACACTGAGTTGGATAACCGCTTTCAATCACATTCATTAAATTATTAAAATAGGCTTCATCTGTTGCCGCTCCAACACTCATTTCTTGAGCGAATTTACTGCGAACAGATTCAATGATTCTACCATGAGAAGCTTTTTTGCAGTCAAGAATATTTAAGACAGTTACGAGATGAGCACCTTCTCCCGTTGCTGTTTCTTCTTCAAGCACAGCATAGTTCTGATGAATGAACTTCGCAGCAGTTGAAGCACGGCCTGCACATTGAGATTCAGAAGAACTGGAAGAAGTCATTCCGGTAATACCAAAATCCCATATGATATTTGAAGTGACGGCGGCCCATCCAGTTCTAGGGAAAATCATGGCCCCTATCCCACATTGAATCCAAGCATTTTTGGCGGCGAAAACTGGTGTAGTTATGAAGGCCAGCAATGCAATCAGAAGAAAACGACGAGAAAAATTCATACCTGCTCCATGGTAAATGAGTTGTTTTCAGTCTTCTCGGCTTGATTTAGGGGAAGTGAACTTAAGAAAATGTAATTAAAACCGAGTTAATTACTCTCTTCAGGTAAGGAGTCTAAGAGTTGGATAAACTTATCTCTCAGGGGACTCTTAGGATCATGAAAGGTGGTAATATGTTCCCCCTCGGGATTCTTCCATAACCATTTATGAGTGGTTCGTAGGGTTTTAAAAATCTTGCGGCCAAACTTCTGGTCAACAACCCTATCCTTCCCCCCCACTATCACCAAAGTTGGTCGATCCATATTTTTAACGGCTTCTTCAGAAGAGTATTTATCTGTTACTAAGACATAGGCCAATGGGCTTAAAGGAAATAAGATACTTCGCGAAAGTTTGTGAAAGGCAATATCTTGATAGGACATATAGGTGCAGTCTTGAACGACCAAATCAACAAAGTCTTTTTCTTTATAATGATCCAGGGCCTTCATAGCTATCGGCCCTCCAAGACTCTGACCATAGACAATGAATTTACCTTTTCCATTTTCTGCCCAGAGCTTTCTGCCCTCATCCATGGCAGATAATGAATCCTGGTAGATCCCCTTGGGCGAGGGCCTGCCATCAGAAATTCCATAACCTCGATAATCCCAAACAAAAAGATTATACCCCTTATCCATGACCCAAGAGAGACCCAGGAAATGGGCAGACATATTTTGAGCATTTCCATGAAATTGAATTATAGTTCCCTTAGGATTCTTAGTCTTAGCGGGAAAGAACCAGCCGATAAGCTCAGTCTTATCTGAAGAGTGGAAAGTAAGCTCTTTATAGGTGAAATTGTACTCATCGGGTTTTACGTATAGGACTCTATCTGGGTGATAGAACAAAGAAGTGCAACTAGCAAGAATGAAAAGAACCAAGACTTTCAACAAAGAGATCCCTAGTTTTAAATCACCACTTCATTTAGGCCGGAGTTTACCAACGGAATGAAGTTCTCTCTATGTAGTAACTCTTTTCTTGCAAAAATGCTGTTAATTTCGGCAGATAATTTTTCAAAGTATGGTTTAGGAACGACCGCATAAGCACCGGCCAGTTTAAGATCTTCGCTAAGCTCAGGACCAACATGGGCCGAAAAGAAAATATGAGGATAATGAATTCCAGCTGCCTTGGCCTCAAAGAACATTGAAGCACCATCCAGGACTGGCATAGAAATATCTGAAACCACTACATCGAAGTGTCTCTCTCTCATTAAGGCAAGGCCTTCTTGTCCATTTGACGCCGTGGTAACAGAGATATCATCTTCAGTTAGAAGCTCTGCCAATAATTCTAATAAACTTTCTTCATCTTCGATGAGGAGCAATTCCCATTTCATGTTTTTCCCCTTCCTTAGGTAAGGAAAAGTATAGATAAACTTCAGAGGAAATGAAGCACTCAGACTGAGAATTAAGCAAACCTTTAGATAGAGTGAGAAGAGCGTTATAATGGAAGACTCTAAAACATTCTATTTGCAAAGCCCCATCTCTTTTTTAATCTGGAAGAATGAAAATTATTATCCTCATCTCCTTATTGCTGTCAGCTCAGCCGGCCCTCTCTCAAAGCAGACTCGAATATCACTGCCGTCAGATGGGTGGTCAGATCCTGCAGGAATACACATGTCCCAAAAGCAAACTAAAGCTTAAATGGGATTTCTGCATTACTCATGATAATCAAGGTCGAGAACTCTTCTTTGATGGATGTACGGGTCCAAGTGGAGGTCACACCGACCTCTTATACCCCGCCTGCATCAAGCACGACTTCTGTTATCATCATGAGCCAACCACTCACGGCCATAATCAAAGAGACTGCGATAGACAATTTCTTGACGAGTCACTGATTCTTTGCCAAGAAGCCCAGAACCCAGATAACTGTCGGGCCTGGGCCCGGACTATGTACACGGCCCTCAGAGGTTTTGGAAAGATTGCCTTTAATTGTGCGGACTATGAAGCTTCCTATTGGGAAAATTTGAAATGAAATTAAATGTCCTCTCAATGGGTGAATACCTCTTTTTACTGGTACTGGTTGCCACTCTTGCCACAATTTCTCGCTTCAATTACCTACTCTTCCATTCATTGATTGAGATTGTCATTCTGAGCATAGGCTTTTTAACCTTTGCCTTCACCTGGCATTTGCGGAGATTTGAACTTGGTTACCTACTTATTGTGGGAATACTATTGGGCTGCGGGTCCTTTATTAATGTCTTTCATCTCCTGGCCTATAAAGGGATGGGAGTATTTTCCCATGGAGAAGATTTTGCAACCGAACTCTGGATTATATCCCGCTACCAGCTAGCTTTTTACCTCGTCATTGCCTCATTTTATCAACATATAACGCTTGATCCTCGAATTCTATTATCGGGAATGATCACCACCACCATACTCCTTCTGGCCTGGGTCTTCTCAGGAACATTTCCTAATTGCTTCATTGAAGGCATGGGGCCCACCCCATTTAAGGTCATGAGTGAGTACATCATCTCTTTCTTTCTTTTGCTGTCGATGGTGCTTTTCTGGAGAAACTGTCGTTCATCATTTTCTCCTCAAGCAACTACTCTTATTCTCATCTTTTTTGTTTTCTCTCTATTAACAGAGCTTATTTTTACCTCCTACCTGGGAGTTTATGATCTATTGAATATGACCGGACATATCTTTTTAGTAATTGCTTCTTACATGCTTTATAAGGCCATTGTAGAAGCTGGACTTAAAAACCCCTTCGATCTTCTCTTTAAGAATTTAAATGATGCTGTAAAGTCCAGAGATGAATTCATTTCACTCGCCTCTCATGAGCTTAAGACCCCATTAACTCCTTTGAAATTGCAACTACAGATGTTTCAGCGAGAACTTCAAAAGAAAGGTAGCAATGAAATCTCTCAAGAGAGGATCAATAAGTTAATTCAGAGCACTGACTTTCAGTTAGATAGACTCAACCAGTTAATCGATGGGATGCTCGATGTATCTAGACTTAGCTCTGGGCATTTTGAACTGTTTCGGAAAAAGGTGGATCTCTCACAACTCATTAGGGACATTGTCCTAAAACATGGGCCACAAATCAATGCGGTAAACTCTCGCCTAGAGTTAAAACTCCTCCCACTTGAAGCCGAGGTCGACGCTATGAGAATAGAGCAAGTCATCTCAAATATTCTTCTGAACGCTCTGAAGTATGCACCTGAATCGACAATGGAAATTGGTCTCGACAAAACTTCCGAAGAGCAAATAAAGATTTGGATTAGCGATACCGGCCCCGGGATAACTAAAGAATATAAGGAAAGGATTTTTGACCGTTTTGAAAGGGCCGCTCCAAATCTCTCAACAGGCGGCCTGGGTCTGGGACTTTACATAAGTCGTCAAATCATTGAATCGCACGGAGGCACTCTCTGTGTTGAGAGCGAAGTAAGCAAAGGCGCGAAGTTTATCATTTTACTTTAGAACCTTAATCAAGCTAAAGGATTTATCGATTTTCTTTTTGGGTCTAATGCTCAGCTTAGAGCGACTGCTGAAATCTACGCTTCTCATTGAGAGAGAGGCCGGGTATTGACTTTCATTTTCGAAGAGTTAAGATAGGCACATGTTGAATATATGTTTTACTTATATCATTCCTTCTCGCAAAACGGCCTCAGTCTAATTAAAGACTGACGATAGTTAATTTCGATCAGTCTCAAATCTCTCTTACAAAAAACTTAAAGGAACTTTATGAATGAAGATGTAATTTTAATTACTGAAAAAGATCAATTGCGTATTAAGAATATTTTAAGCTTTCAAGATAGCGACGATTTTGAAAATCTGGAGCTGGAACTAGATCGTGCCAAAATCATCACTGATGACGAAGTACCACCGGATTTAGTTACCATGAATTCGACAGTTAAGTTTCTTAATCTGCACGACAGCAAAGAAGTGACTATTACCATTGTCTACCCTTCTGATGCAAACTTTGCGGAAGGAAAGGTTTCGGTTTTGGCTTCCTTGGGTTCTGCCTTAATTGGACTACGTGTGGGTCAAGAGATCAATTGGATGTTTCCAGATGGTAAAACCAAGAGACTAAAAATACTTGAGGTGCTTTTTCAACCAGAGGCAAATGAGCAATGGCATCTTTAAAACTACTTCGTCTTAAGTAAACAACCATTCCCTCTAATGATGAGAGTGTAATCTCTTGAGGTCTTTATGGTGCCCATGCACTCTTCATCAAAACCGTGAACTTCAAATTTCAAGTTTCTGGTTTTGAAATTAGAATAAGATTTGCAAAAGTACTGAAAAGGAACGATCTCATATCTTTCAAGCTTGGTCTGTTGGATAAAGTTAGTGACCGTGACATCAATGGCAACGGGATAATCGGTTTCTACTTGAAAACAAAGACTTTTGGCAGATGCACTGAAACTAAAGATAAAACCCAAAATCAAAAGCTTTTTCAAGGTAAATCCTTTGTGGGAAATTCCTTGAACTTTAGTTCAAACTGCTCTTGAGTAGGACATGTATTGAAAACATTACCTACCTGTCTAAAAGGTATACGGTACTTTTAGCCAGAAGATCCTAATTTTCGGACTTTACTGAGGGCCCTTGCAAGCTCTTCTTTTTTAAGAGTCTTAACTGAACCAAGCTTGGTGACCTTTACTTTAAAACCACAAAACTCCAGAACGCTCTTTTTGAGCATATTTATCGTTGGGTCTTTATACATCCAAAGATTCCACCAGACTGGGCCGTCAGAGGTCACTATTATTCGAGCAGTCCTTCCCTTAAGAAGTTTATCCCAAAGAGAGGAATTCTTGCGGTACTTAAAAGCGTAACCAGGAAGAAAGGTGCGATCCAGAAAGCCCTTAAAGAGAGCAGGCACACTTCCCCACCAAACAGGTGTAACAAAGACAATATGAGAAGCATCCTTAATCTTCTGCTGCATAAGCATAAGATCAGGTTCTAGTTCTTGTATCACCTTATAGCCTTGGTGAAGAATGGGATCAAATTTCAAGTCGGAGAGATGAATGAGTTCAGCATTTGCACCTGAAGATTTGGCCCCTTCATGATAGCTTTGGGCAAGAGCACTGGAGAAGCTAGCTTTGTCAGGATGTGTGTTGATGATAAGAATGTTCTTCATGATTATTTAGACTCTTTTGCTGGCCAGAGCCGATAGGCCGCTGGAAGCAGAAATAAGGTCAGAAAAGTGGAACTTACAAGTCCTCCAATTACCACTGTCGCTAAGGGCCGCTGAACTTCTGATCCAATTCCAGTATTGAGTGCCATGGGTATAAAGCCAAGCCCCGCAACCAAGGCAGTCATAAGGACTGGCCTGAGTCGAGAGAGAGTTCCTAGCCTAACAGCTTCATCAATTTGATGATTTTTACTTTCTTTTATTAAGACGGTAATTAACACAAGGGAGTTAAGAATGGCTATTCCAATCAGAGCGATAAAGCCTACTCCTGCTGAAACACTGAAGTTTATATCCCGCAAATAAAGAGCAAGTACTCCACCTACCCCAGCAAAAGGAACTGCCGAGAAGACGAGTAGCGTGGGAGCAAGGGATCCGAAAACCTTAAGAAGTATTAAAAACACTCCCAGCAATGTGAGAGGGACAATGATCATTAAACGAGCATTCGCACGCTCCAGGTTCTTAAACTGACCTCCCCAACTCAATTCAAAATTCTTACCAAGCCCCAGTTCATCATCGATTTTTTTCTTAGCCTCTTCCACTAAGCTCCCTACATCTCTTCCCGAAATATTAATGGAGATAGCAGAATAGCGCCTGCCCCATTGGCGAGCAATGGTGGTGACCTTCTCATCCTGCTTAATCTGAGCAATCGTTTTAAGAGGTATGGTCCCCCCCATAGGAAGCTCTATAGGAAGATTCTGGATTTCAGAAATATTGTCTCTGAGTTTTTCATCCAGATGAAGCACGATGGGATACTTCACATTATCTTGTACAAAACTTCCTAGCGTAAGACCAGCAAGTGATAGCCCCACGGTATTGTTTAATTCTTCCAGAGTAATTCCATAAAGACCCAACTGTGTGAAGTCCGGCACAATATCCAGAACGGGCCCCTGTCTCAGGGCAGTCAGAGGATCCTGCTCGATACTCTCCACCCCTCTGATAGGAGCAATAATTTCCTTCGCCTTCTCACCATACTGATAGAGGGCCTTAAGATCATCACCGAAAATCCTGAGACTAATATCTGCGCGGGACCCCTCAAGCATCTCATTAAAGCGCATTCCAATGGGCTGTGTACTTGAGACTTCGACATGATTAAATTGATCGACTATACTCTTCATCAAAGCTGAAATGAGCTCTTCCTTATCTTTAAATCTCCATTTCGAGCGATCCTTCTCTAAAATAAGAAAGGTATCGGCGAGATTTACTCCCATGGGATCGGTAGCTGATTCAGGGGTTCCCAGACGAGCAAAGACAAATTTTACTTCAGGAAAGTTTTGAATAAGCTTTTCGACTTCCTTCTGTTCTTTTACAGAAGCATCGATTCCAATTCGAGCAGAACGGGTTATTCCAAGGACCAGATCCCCTTCATCAAGCTCTGGGACAAAATCCGATCCGAGTCTTAGGAGGATTAATATCGAGAGTATTAGCATGCCCAAGGCGGCTGCAAAAAAAGGATAGGGTCTTTTAAGAACAATTTCAAAAAGAGGAATGAAAGCTTTTTTTGCCATTCGAAAAAACCAGGTATCATGATCATGCTGCCCTTCTCCGGAATTAACCTTGAGAAACATATCGGCCAGAATAGGCATGATAAAGATTGCAGTAATTAGCGACGCCCCCAGGGCCATGAGTACGGTTATCGCCATGGGCTTAAACATCTTTCCTTCTACTCCTTCAAGAGTCAGGATAGGAACGTAGACCGCCATAATCAGTAGAAGCCCCGCAATGACGGGAGGCATGACTTCTTTACAAGTCTCAATAATAAGCTCTTCTTTATTCGCATATGTTTTAAGTGAGCTTTGAATCGCCATCTTGGCCAAAATTGATTCAATCACAACCACCGAGCCATCAACAAGAAGACCAAAATCAATGGCACCTAGACTCATAAGGTTTCCCGTAATACCTAGGAGACTCATGCCTTTAAGGGCCACAATCATGGAAAGAGGAATTGCTAAGGTAACAATGAGGGCGGCCTTAAAATTTCCTAGTAAAACCAAGAGAACCAGAATCACCAGGATGGCCCCTTCAAGGAGGGAAGTAGAAACCGTTTTAATAGTATTATCTACCAGAAACTTTCTTGTATAGAGAGGTTCAACTATTACTCCTTGAGGAAGTTTTAGTTCTTTTAAGACCTCTTCAACTCCCTCAACGACCTTTCTCCCATTGGAGCCCACTCGCATAAGAACCGTACCTAAAACCGCCTCAGCTCCCGAGGCAGTAGCAGCTCCGACTCGAAGTGAGTGATCAACCCGCACTTCCGCCACATCAGACACCTTTATAGGGCGCCCCACGGTTGAAACCCCTAAAGAGAGATTTGAAATAGTATCCAGGGATTTCATCTCAGGAAAAGTTCGTACAATTACCTGCTCATCTGAGGTTTGAATATAACCACCTCCAGCACTCACTCCAATAGAGCTTAGTTTTTGAAGAAGTTGCTGAATGGTGATTCCGAAGACTTCCATCTTTTTGGGAAAGAAGTTAATATGGATCTGCTTTACGTAACCACCATTGGAGTCAACGTCGGCTACGCCAACAACTTTTTTAAGCTGAGGCTTAATCACATAATCTTGAATGGTGCGCAGTTCAGTCAAGCGATCGGTCTCGGATAAACTATGAAGCCTCGACTCTGAAGTAGTGAGAAGTGTGTACATGTACACTTCCCCCAGGCCGGTGGTTATAGGAGCCAGTTCAATACTCACTCCTCGAGGCAGCTCCACAGCATTTATTCTCTCAGAAACTTGTTGTCGGGCCCAATAAAGATCTGTGCCTTCTTCAAAAACCAGAGTCACTTGTGCCAGACCAAACTTAGAGATTGAACGCATATCGATGAGATTAGGAAGACCTGAGAGTTCGATCTCCAAAACACGGGTTACTTGCAGCTCGATATTTTCCGGATCTAGGGCATTGGTTTTTACATTCACCACGACCTGAATATTGGTTATGTCAGGTACAGCATCAATGGCCATATTCTTAATGTCCCACAACCCCCAAAGAGAGATAGCAAATGCTATAAAGAGAATAGTTACTCGGTTTTTTAAAGTGAATCGAAGTAGACTATTCATTTAATTTCCAATTTCTTACCCGTTAAGAGATGAAGCTCCGAGAGTGCAGTAAAATATTTTATAAAAGATATGTAGGCCAGATCTATGGATTCATGGATCTGGGTATCGGATTGAAGAAAGGTACTCACATCTATGCGCCCTTTAAGGAAAGAGTCTTCAGCCTTTTTGAAATTGCGATCGATTTTTTTAAGATCTGAGATAGGAAAGATCTCGGTACTCTTATAGGCCGAGCTTAAAGCTTGATAACTTTGATGAAGTGAGTTCATGGCATTCATTCTCACAAGACTGTTTTTGGCGGCTTCTCTTCTGACCTCGGCTTTTGCGACTTGAACCGAGTGTTGACCTCGATCAAGAATGGGAATCACTATGGAGAGATTAGCGTGATAGAAGTGATTAGTCGGGGCCACATTTTCCTGACGGTAGTTCACTCCTACCAGGATATCGGGCCGAGCTAAATGTTTTGCCTCTTCCACACGATTCACTGCCAGCTCTTCCAGCTTTTGGTTGCGCTTTAAATCAGGACCATTTTCTAGTTGTGAGGCAAAATAGTTTTTTTCCGGAGGAGAGGCAATCTGCCTCCAGTTGACCAAGACTTTTAAATCATCAATACCAGTAAGCTTTTTGAGTTGCTCACCTAGACTCACTTTCTTAGTCTCTAGATCATACATCTGACTCTCAACCAGATTGATCTGAGTCTCAATTAAATTCTTTTCTACCACTTGCCTCGGAGAGGCAAAAGGTCTTGAATTCAGAAACTTGTGAATGATAGCATAGCGCTGCTTTCTCTCCTGATTATGTTTTACGAGCTCACTTACCACCGCATACTCAATGCTTAAGAGGGCCACTGAGTGATTCACAATCAGGCGACTCTCCTCAAGATCTACCTCGGAAATTTTTCTAAGGAGTTTTGCCGAATTGATTTCTGCAAATCGTTTCCCTGGCCAGGGAACGGGCTGATTAATGGTCACATCCATTACTCCCCCCTTCATTCCAGCGGAACGAAGCTCACCTGCTTGCAAAGTGAATATGGGATTATCCAGTAGTCGTGCTTGAGAGATCTGACTAGCAGCGACAAAAGTCCCTTCTAGGTGCATCTTGATGAGTGGTGCTCGCTCCTCTGCAAGAAGAGCAATTTGACTGGGAGTATAAACTTCCGCAAAGGAGAAGGAGGAAGTCAGAAGTAAAAAGAGAAAAATTTTCATTCCTCTAGTTACCTAATTTTAATCCTGCTTGTAATCGGCCAAACAGCTTAGTGGTATGTGAAAAAAAGATTCTCTATAGGTCAAAGCACCTATAGAGGAGATTCAGGAGTGAAAAGATCTTCAAAAAAATAGGCAAAGAGCTCGGTTCTCCCTTGAAGACCTGATTTCTGATAAATCTTCAAAGCATGATGCCGAATGGTTTTCTCGCTTCCGCCTCGAACACTGGCAATCTCTTTGAACGGAAGACCCTTGAGCAAAAGAAAGGCCACATCTTTTTCTGCAGGAGTCAGATCCCAAGCTTGGAACTGATTTGAAATAAGATTATTCATCCCATTAAGCATTCCCTGGTTCTTCGTCTTCCACTCCCTATACTCATTATTTAATTTAAGCTTCTCTGCAATCTCGTGATGAAGAAGCTGTTTTGCGGTAAGCCAACGGTACCAAAGATAGAAGCTCCAGGCAGTGGCGCAAATGAGTACCACGATCTCGAAAGTGAGATGAGAGACACTCTCCCCCGCTGCGTATTCACGGATGATATCGATAACAGAGAGCACCATAAAAAAGCCGATAATATAGACGGAGTAGTCTTTGGAAGTAACGGAAAGGATGTTTTTCATGACGTGACATTACTAAAAATATTGTGCATCGTGAATACTGCAAGAGAAATTAGGGGAATTCAAGGTATGACTTTCTATCTATTTAAAATTGTTATTACGTCTCTCATCATTGTGACTGCTTCTGAACTTAGTAAGAGATTCAGTTTATTATCTTCACTTCTTGCAGCACTGCCTCTAACTTCAATACTAATTTTCTTTTGGATTTATATTGAACAAAAAGATATTAATAAAATTGCAACCATGTCCCTGGAGATATTCTTTCTAGTCATACCGTCTTTAGTTTTTTTCTTAATTCTCCCCTTTCTCCTCAAGAAGGGCTTTGGTTTTTATGCAGCTTTTGGAATAGACATTGTGGCTACGTTTATTATCTATTTCTCATACCTAAGAATATTAATGATATTTAAGCCTGATCTTAAAATCTGACCTCAAGAAATGATCTCTTGAGGTCAGAGAGAACATTTAATCGATCTTCTTTAAAACCCCACAAACCACCGGTAATGAGAGGTATGCGTCCTCTCCATTATAAGATGCAAGGCTTGCAGGAAATGAACCCTGATAAGATGTTCCATGAACCAGAACAACTCTGTCCTCAAAACCAATGCCCTTACCATTATCTAATTTCATTAGATTATCAGATGGGTTTTCATCCCTGCTCCAGAGGTCATCATTGATCTTTTGTAGTGAAGCTGTCTTGTTATAGGTCATCCCCGGTCCCTTAGGATAGATTTCCTCTCCCGCTAGCTGAGAGTTAAGATCATTATCTAGTGGCATGAGAGCTGGCCCCACCACTGCCATTGCTTCCTCATAATCGATAAAACCGTCCGCATTGCGATCATCGGATTCACTCGGGCAACGAGTTCCTAGATGCAAAGATTGTCTATGAGCTACACCCTGATCATCATCCATGCTGATATTTACCTGAAGAACATCATCCGCGAGGGTAAAGGTGGCCATACCATACGGGATAAAACCATTGGAGTGAAAATTAACCGGCCTAAGAACGCTATAGTAGGTGCCAGGTGAAGCCTCGACCATTTCCAGAGCAGCACTCTTATTTTCTTTCTTGCCAGTACTACCACTTCCACTACCGCCATCACTTCCACAGGCCGCCAGTCCCAAAAGGGCAAATATCATTATCAGTTGATTGGTTTTCATTAGTTACTCCCTTTGAAGAAAGCTCGCGAGCGAGATGCATTGACTTCGAATTCACTCCAGCTCGTTTTAGGATTTCCTTTTTCTCGAGCGGCGATATCACCCGGAATGTAGTAATACATCGGTTCAGTCTTGGTATAACAATCCTGAGTTTGATCGGCTCCAGCATCGTAGTCCAAGAAATTAAACTCGCTGACACATTCGCGCTTACTGAAAACGAGATTATTCTTCCATTCAGTAAAGGTCACTGGCCGATTAAGAAATTGATAATCCATAACCATCTTCTTGCCTGAAGTAGTCGTATACATAGGTGCTACGTGAAACCACCACTTATAGCGGGTGCGCCTGATATAACTATCTGTGAGAAAGAGAAACGCTTTCTCCGACTTGGTACCTGTCTTTTGAAATTCATCCCATGCCCAAACATGAGCGCGATCAGAGCACTCCGATCTTCTCTTCATGTAAGGATTCATGCGATTGAATATATTACTAAGATCTTTGTCTGAAAGCTGTGTTGGTTGAAACTCATCTTCTTGAAGAAGCATTCTATTTTGAATATCAGGAGTTAGCCGTTCAGTTGATTTTTTAAGTTTCGCTTCAAAAGATAGAAGCTTTTCTTCATCGCCTACTTCAATAAATTTAACTGCGCCCGAATTGAACTTAACAAGATGTGGACCACCATCATCTCCTCTAACTATCGAGTGAACATCACTCTCAAATGTCTCCGCCCCCACTCCATGGCAGAAGGTGAGAAAAGCTATGAGCAAAAATGTCTTCATGAAATTACTCTCCAAGTTAATCGTTGCAGAAATAGCAACGACTTCAAACAAAGCTTTATATCTTAGAAATGATATTCAGCTCAAGACGACAAAGAGAAATGGACTCAAGTTTTTCATTGGCCGTTTAACTCATTGAAAAGAAATCTTCAATCTCAAGATTAGCTGCATTAAAACGCAACGCAGATATTGTTCATCTTACGAAATGTTTAAAGAGAAATTTCTTGGAGTTGGAACAAGTTCTTATCTTAAGATTCCAAAAAACCACACTTTTCTGTTTTAAATAATTTAAAATCTCTTAAACTTAAATACATGCGCTATTTGATTTCATTTTTATTTTTCTTTCCTACTCTCGCGCATGCGGATTTTGTGGCCAGCGCTGGGGCCATCGGAGGTAGCATAGAAAGCAAGGAAGTTTCTGCTTCTGGTGATCCACTACTAAGAATTCCTACTTTCATAGCCTTTAAAGGTGAAGCCGAATTTGGTCACCCATATGTCACCTTATTTGGTGCCTTCGATATTGGAGCAGGTTCAGCGAGGGCAGAGTACAACTACCAAAATCCAGACTTGCCTTCTGATCAAGCAGAAGTCAGTAAGCTTAAGGCTTCTGCAGTCTCGAGTAAAATAAGCCTTGGTCTCAGAGTAAAATTTATTAAGTTCAAAACATTTCGAATGTATGTGGGCGGAGGACTTAACTACGGTCTGATTAATCTCACTTATGATAAAGATGACTTTACTGCTGCGACTGGTTCCTCCATAGGCTTTGAGGAAAGTGAAAGAAAAAATCTTCGTGGTGGTTTTGGCCAACTTGGAATGGAGTTTATTATCGACTCTAATTCAGGTTTTCGTCTTCAGGCCCAAAGGGAATACTTAAGAACGGATGAATTTGAAACACTCAATAACAAGCGCCTCAAGTTTGAAAACATGATTTACTCCATTAGCTTTATGCAATACATAGATACATAGCTATAATTTCAAAGGTAACGAAGGTCCTTTAAAGGTCTTGCCATCCCAGCTCTCAAGAAGATTCAAACTGATAAAACTTTTATCCTTGGAAAAGACACATCTCTGAATGGGATAAGAGACTTCACTCATTGTCACCTCTTCCACTGCTCCCTCAAGCGCATTGCAAATCATGACTCCCGGTCTCTCATCTGGTGAATGAGTGAGTTTATGTTTTCTTAAGCGCCCCATGAATTCACAGCTCAAATTCTGACAATTGCCAGAGATGAAATAAGACTTTTCTTTCAAAGTACAAACTCTGACATTCTGGGATGCCTTCACATTCTCACTTTTGATGGTAACTTCTTTACAAGCGAGGTTGGTCTCTTCAGCAAGAAGCGATCCACTTATAAGTAATAATAAACTCAGAGAGAACTTAATCAATAGTGGTAACGCCATATATATGTTCCATTAATTGTTTTTCGGAGACGACAAAATATCCAGGATAGTTACTTGAGGTGCGAGCCTTGACACCATCTGGCACTTTCCAGTCGGGTCCCCAGCTGTTTTTTATTTGATAGTAGCATCCAGCTTCCTGAATAACCTTACCATCTTCTTTAATTTCATCCAGCCAACTTCTTCCACCCAAGACACTTGCGTGATAGCCATGAGTCTTTGTCTTAGGCGGTTGAATCAGACCACCAGTAACGTAGGATACACTAACTGGCCTTCCTTCATCCAGGGCCTTATTGATTTTATCGAGAAGGGGCAATCTGTCCTCTTCATAATAGAACTTCACACAGCCATCCTGATATCTATTATAAAGAGTCGAAACATTCTCAGGGGTCTTCCCGGGAGGAATGCCCTTCACGAGATTTCCTTCGCAAGAACTTGCATTAAGTCGTTTAACCAACTCATCCACACTCTTGCTGGAGTCAGCAATTGCCTTTACCTTCTCTGCTGTGAGAGCTGGATACATCCTCTGGATCTCATCTTTTACATCATCGGTTGAGAATTTATTTTTTACCGATGAATTAAGGGCCTTTATCAGTTCAGGATTTAAAGTGATCAATTGCGGATCAATCTCACAATATTCTGAATCAGAAGTCTTTTGAGCATAATATTCCAAGAGCTTTCGATAATCTTTTTTCAAGACTCCATCACTGGAAGGGACTAGAGATTCGGGGCATAAACCCATGACCAGACCAAGCTTTGAGGCAGTATCAACCAGACCTCCATTCAGCCCTCCCACGTCATCAAAGACATCTCTTTTGGGTGGAGTCGTTTGAGGCTCCCCTGAACAATTAAGCGGCTTTTTATTTGGATCAGGGGGTATAAATTTTTTAATTGTTGCTAAATGAAGGGCCGAATATCTGGTTTCAGTTCCGTAATTTAGAAGATCCAAGGCAGCATAGGCATAACAAGTCCCCGCCGTCTGATTATGGACGGGACCAAGCTTGGGGGCAAGATCCACCTTACCACAAGTCTTTTTAGTCATTTTGGTAGGCATACTGGAAAACGGGGTTGCCCCCAGTTGTATTTCTTTTTTGGTTTTTGGCTTGGGAGAACTAGGAAATATGGAAAAGGTAAAGGATACCGTCAAAGGCAGGAATATCACTAGGGTTAAGGCTGTTTTCACTATTTACCTCAAGACATGGTACTAGGGTACCTATCGACAGGAAGGGGTGGAAACTTGATCATTAAAAAATGTTTAGGAAGTCACAATATAAGTATTTCCCACCCCTCTTGTGGCCTTGCTCCTAATCAAATAGTTTACCGCCATGGATAAGCTCATGCAGAAAATATCAGACCCTCTTTGGATCTTTAAAATCATAGCGGCCAGTATTGGAACTCTGGCCTTTCACATTCATTTTCTTTCAGCTTTTATGGGTTTGTAGAATCCAGAGGAATCCACACCTTAAAGTCGGTCCCCGACTCCTTTGAACTACTGACAGTAACTTTTCCATGATGGGCCTCGATGATTCCTCTTACAAGTGTCAGCCCTATCCCCCACCCCTTTTGCCCGCTTTTTAATGCAACTGAAGCTCGTTGATAGGTTTCAAAAATCATGCGCTGATCTTCTGGATCAATGGGGTTTCCAAAATTATGAACACAGATTTCAAGCCCACCGTCCTTAGAGTGAACATGAATCTCAACCGGGGATTGGTCACCATATTTCACGGCATTACTGGCAAGATTCTCAATCACTCGCTGAAGGGCGTCTCCATCCCATACTCCTTGAAGGTTACTCTCGATATCAAAGTGGAAGCGATCACCATGAAGACTTGTAAGATCCGACATGGTCCGGGACAACACTTCATCTAAAGAAGTCTTTAAAAGATTAAGCGGTAAGGCCTGACCGGCTTTCAAAAGATTCGCATCCAAAAGATCCTTAACCATCTTTTCGGCGCGATTGACTCCATTTAAGATTTTGTTGCCCGAGTTTTTGATGGTTTTATCCTCACCTTTTTGTCTCAGAAGAATGGAGGCACTCAGCTTTATGGCCGTAAGTGGAGTTCGAAGATCATGAGAAAGAGCTGCTACAAATCTTTCACGCACTTCTCTTTCCTCTCGAAGTTCCTGTTGAAATTTTTTCTGAGAATCAATGTCGGTGATAGTTCCGACCCATTTAGTGATATTTCCTTTTTCATCCTTCACCGGCAGTGCGCGGGCGACATGCCATCGGTATTTTTGGTCAGAGGCCTGCTTTACTCGATACTCCATCTCATAAGGAATACCTGTATCACAAGATTTCTTCCAGCGTTGATGAATCAGAGGAACATCATCCGGATGCATGGGGCCGTCAGGGTCATCCCAATTTGTTCCGGGTTTCATCGCGGTATAGTCATACCACCTTTCATTATACCAATCGAGTAAGCCATTTGGTTTTGCAGTCCAGACAATCTGAGGTAATGAATTGGCAATTTCTCGAATTGCGGCTTCACGATCATGGGCCTCCTTCTGCGCTCGCTCAAGAATGACTTGCGCGTTTTTTTCATCAGAGATGTCGATGGAGGTCCCCAAAAACTTAAGCGGTTTCCCATTTTCATCATAGGTAACCTGGCCTTGAGCAAGGATCCAGATCTCTTTACCATCAGGTCTTAGAACTCGATATTTATTGATATAATGAGTACCAGATCGAATCGACTCAGTAATGAGTTTCATGGTTTGTTCACGATCATCAGGGTGTAAGCGATTAATAACCTTCTCTAGGCTCGTTCCAGCAGGCATTCCCCAGTCATTCTGCATTTTAGAACTAAAATAAATAACATCAGAAGAAATATCCCATTCATAAAACCCGAGTTTGGCCACTTCAACGACTTGAGACAAACGTTTAAGTTCCAACTCTTTTTCAGCCTTAATCTTAGCTTCTGCAGCAGATGAGCGTTTTGCATACTCTTTTAGGGAATTCTGAATTCCAAGATCGATCACGAAGGAAATATTACGATAAATATTCTTGTCCACATTTCCGCAACCTTCAATGACATCGAAGATGACTTCCTTCAAAATAAAAAACTCGTAAACCACCTGATCAATTGAAAATTCAGTATTATCAATTCGATCTTTACCATGTTCCTTTGCAACAGAATCGATTTCTGCATGTTGTTTTTTTGTGGGAGCTAATAAAAAACCACAAAGCTCATCAATAAAGTTTGGAATTGAATCTCTTAGATATTTAACTGGTGTTTCTTCGGCTTCTGGTAATCTTTTATAAAGAACGGATTCCCATTTCCTGAGGATCTGTTCTTTATTATTTGCCAAGAGTTCGGCCACTTCACTGGTCTTAAGAGAGGTCGTATCCATTGTGGAAAGCTAGCACGATTAGCTATCAATGAAATGGCTCGAACCTCTGAATTTGAGCGAGAAGTTCATGATTTGGCGTGGTGAACGGGAATTAAATCAGCCCCATATCCTTGCCCTTCTTCATAATCTCTTCCTTCTCCTCTCCCGACATGTTGGTAAACAACTCCTGAAGTTTACGCAGCTCTTCGGGATCCATCTGAGACATCATCTTCTGAGCTTCCTTGATTAAATCTTCTTGCGACTTAGGAGCTTCTTGAATTTTGGAGAAGATAATTTTATCTGGACCCACCTTGGCCTCAACACCATGAGTAGTTTTAAGATGATCCATAACGGTATTGAAGTTCAGCCCTTTATTATCAGCTGTTTCATACATTTTATCGGTTGGTAGTGATACGCGCTTTTCCGGAAACCCATTTGCTTTTAAGGTTTGCAAAATTCTATCCACAAATTCATCCATAATCACTCCTTCACTTAAGTCTTAAGATGAACGAGATATATCTCATATGGATGAGTTTGTGAATGAAGAGAAATGCCGCATCACTCTATTCGACTGTCCAGGTTTCTCCCGAATGAAGGAGCTTTTTAAAATCTCCCTTTCCTTTCTTGGCCTGCGCAGCTTTCAGCTGCTCTTCCATAAGTACCTCATAAGGACGATCTTCACTCTGATAAATCACACCAAGGACCATAGGAAAGTTTGGAGGTGAACTTTGTCTGATTAGCATATAAGCGATGGCCTCATTGCTCTTATCGTGGACGAGTAAATCTTTCTCCGTAAACTCTCCACCGAGCTCAATTACCTCAAGTCTAAAATTCCGAAGGATCACTCCCTTATTTCTATCCTTTCCAAAGATCATGGGTTTGCCATCCTCAACATAGAGAGCATTATCAGCACGGGTATTTCTATTTGAGTAAGCATCATGGGCCTTGTCATTGAAGATCACACAGTTCTGATAGATTTCAACAAATGAAGTTCCCTGATGTCTATCCGCAGCTGTCATGACATCGGTGAGTCCCTTCGGATCAGAATCCAATGCCTTTGCCACAAAGGTACAGCCCGATCCCAGAGCAAGATTTCCAGGATTGAAGGTTCTATCGATCGTTCCATGCGGGCTGGACTTAGTAATCTTTCCCTTCTCGGAGGTTGGCGAGTATTGGCCTTTGGTAAGACCGTAGATTTGGTTATTAAAGAGCAAGATATTGAGATCGACGTTTCTTCTCATGGCGTGAATCAGATGATTCCCACCGATAGATAGGCCATCTCCATCCCCTGTCACCACCCAAACTGAAAGATTGGGATTAGCGAGCTTAATACCCGTTGCAATACTAGGTGCTCGACCATGGATGGTGTGAAAGCCATATGAGTTCAGATAATAAGGAAGTCTAGAAGAGCATCCAATCCCTGAAACACAAACGATATCCTCCCGGGCCTTTCCTGATTGCGCCAAAGCCTGCTGAAGGCTTGAGAGAATAACGTAGTCTCCGCACCCGGGGCACCATTTGACTTCTTGATCACTACAATAGTCTTTTTTTGTATAGCATGTTTCAGACATAATTATTCTCCGTTTAATTCTTTCTCAAAAACTTCGATGAGTTCAGAGATTTTGAATGGCTGCCCTTGAACCTTATTGTATCCCTTGGCCCTAATGCCAAACTTGGCATTGATAACAGTTTGTAGCTGTCCTAGATTGAGTTCAGGAATGATGACCTTCTTAAATTTAGAAAGAATCTCTGCCACATTCTTAGGCATTGGGTTCATATACTTCATATGCATAAGGCTCACTTTCTTGCCATCAGCTTGAAGCTTTTTAACCGCCATCATAACTGCACCGTAAGTTCCCCCCCAAGACACCACGAGAAGATCTCCCGAACTCTCACCTTCCAGAGCTTGCAGCGGAATATTATTAGCAACCAATTCCACTTTCTTCGCTCGCATCTGGCACATCAGTTCATGGTTCTTACTGTCGGTACTCACGCATCCTGTTTTGATGTCCTTCTCCAGGCCACCCATACGAAACTCAAGACCTTTCATGCCTGGAATCACCCAAGGTCTTGCGAGTTTTTCATCTCTTTGCATGTAATGAAACTTCGATCTATCAATTTTATCGGGATCAATCAGCATGTGCGAGATTGGACCGAATTCCTTATCTAAATCGGGAAGGCGCCATGGTTCTGCACCATTTGCAATATAACCATCGGTGAGAAGAACAACGGGAATCATATGCTGAAGTGCTATTCTCGCCGCCTCATAGGCCGAGGCAAAACAATCATTAGGTCTTGAGGCCGCGATCACTACCAGGGGAGATTCACCGTTTCTTCCAAAGATCGCCTGATAAAGATCCGACTGCTCGGTTTTAGTAGGAAGTCCAGTAGAAGGCCCCCCTCTTTGAACATTGACCACCACCAGTGGAATTTCATAAGTAATCGCTAGTCCCAGGGCCTCGGTCTTTAGCGCCATGCCCGGACCTGAAGTCGTGGTAACACCTAAGGAACCAGCACATGAGGCACCAATGGCCGAACAAATTCCAGCGATTTCATCTTCAGCTTGAAATGTCTTAATGTTGAAATCTTTATGCTTGGATAGCTCATGCAAAATATCGGTTGCCGGCGTAATGGGATATGTCCCTAGAAAGAGTTGGCGCCCTGACATCTCGGCCGCTCTCAT
>DFXX01000103.1:54290-54537 GCA_002381765.1 Bacteriovoracaceae bacterium UBA4097
ATTTCCGGCTTATCCTTAAACTTACTTTCAATCCATCTAATCGTGGTATCAGTGGAACGGTTATAAAAGTGATAGGTCATTCCAAGGGCGTAGAAATTTTTGCATCTATCTTTGGATTTCCCGTCAATTGCGATCTCTTTTAATGCTTCGACCGTTTGGCTCGAGATGGCGGCAGGGATAACTCTAAAGTTATCCAGAGAATTATCCTCTAAAGGATTCTTGGCGTATTTTGCTTTCTCTAAGTTTT
>DFXX01000103.1:54559-63654 GCA_002381765.1 Bacteriovoracaceae bacterium UBA4097
GTCTCCGAAGATCCAATGTGTACCTGGAAGCCCGATACTCCAGCAATCGTGCCTTGAGGAGCACGAATCTCCGAGGGATAGTCCGGAAAGGTCGAGATATCATTACCCATAACGGCCGAGGTATTTGAGAACTGCTCTCCGGTAAGTTGCATTCCGTCCCCGGAATCTCCCGAGAAGCGGATGACCACATGATCAATTGTATTGTTTTGCATATTTTTTCCTTTTAAACAGCTTTACCGATGGCACCGACGGGACATGAATCAAGTTGATCAACACAGTCGCTGATTTCCTGAGGAGTCACGGGTTGACGATAGATATAACCATTTCCGTCTTCGTCCTCTTTGAAAAAATCAGGCGCACTTGAATAACAGACATTGCAAGCTATGCAGCCTTCGCCATTTGGGTCATCAGGGTGAGTAGTAAAGAAAGTACCGGGAACATTATTTGGATGCTTAAGTTTTATATTTGCCACACAGACTCCTTGGTATGGATCAAATATAAGCTCCGCTCAAAAGAAATACATGATTTGCATCAGGTCGAGAGGCTGATAGATAACATGATAGAGGCAATCTACTTTTGTCAGCTATAATATGAAGGCTTTATCTCTTTGGAAAAAGATAGCATAATCATTATATGATTAAACACCTCTTGTTTCTTTCACTTGTTGCCCTCCTTTTCTCAGGATGCAATTCCAAACACTATGATGTTCATGCCTGTAATATTCTCTCCATGAAGAGATACAAGGGTGTTCCCACTTCTAAGAAAGAATTTGAAGAAAATTGTAAAAGTTTTGAAATAAAATATACGGCCGAAGTTTGTCAGTCGGCCCTACAAGGCCTTATGAGAACCGGGAATTTGAAGGAAATTAAAAAAGAGTTTGGGGAGCCAATTGAGAATTGTTTTAGTGAGAGTGATTTGAAGAGGTTTTCGAATTAGTGCAATAAAGAGGTTGTAACGCCTGCAAATAATGAAAAAAGAACTTCCAAGATTTTTGCATTAGGATCGCTTTTAAGAATTCAGTGCCCATTAAAACGATACAAGTACAGTCCCCTCGGAGTAGACACTCTCCAAAGCGGCTTCTCTAAAGCTTGCCCACCTAACAGCTCTAAAAACTGATCCTCCGAAATCTTCCCCCGCCCCACTAACCACAGACCACTCATCAAGTGCCTCACCATCTGCTTTAAAAACCCCTTCCCCACAATCCTCAACTGATAACAGTTTTTGATTTCAGAAGAAAAAGAAAACACCTCGGAGTCGCTTAAGACTAAATGGGGATCAATCTCAGCTAACTCGCATTCTAAGACAGTCCTAATGGTTGTTTTAACATTACTACCAGCCGAGCAAAAATTTCTAAAATCATGTCGTCCCACAATCGCGCCAGCGCATTTATGCATCAGAGGAATATTCAACTCATAGGGATAATTGGCCATGAATCTCGATTCAAGCCCCCGCGACTGCACGGTATTGGCAAAAAGATATCGGTATTCTTTTGAGTCGCTAAAAGTGATGGGATTAAAGGAGCCTTCGCAGGGTTCGATCTTCAGACAACGCACTTCTTTAGGTAGTACTTGGTTAAGAGCAGTCTTAAAGCTATCACATTCAATTTGGTGTTCAGTCGTGATCTTCACGATTTGCTCAATAGCATGAACTCCAGTATCCGTTCGTGAAGCACCCATGGTTGTTACCTTACCACTCAGTAATTGACTGAGAGATAGGTTGATTTCATTTTGTATGGTAGGAATGTCTTTCTGGTATTGAAAGCCAAAGTAGTTAGTACCGTCGTATTGAACTGTGGCCTTATAGGTTGCCATCAGCACTCTTTAAGTAACTTCTCGAGTGTCGTCTGTCCCAGATAGCCATGCACAGCTTTTTCCATGCCATCAGCAATATTTGAAAATAGCCGCTTCATGGATGAACTTATGGGACACTTTTGATTGATGTTCTGACGGCTAAAGGCGATCTCTTTATCAGAAGAGGCAATATAGATGTCTTTAAGAGTTATCGATTTAGGAGACCTGGACAAGCGAGCTCCTCCAGTCTTCCCCTTTACTGTCTCAACGAGACCTGCTTCGATCAGAGGCCCCATAAGCTTTCTTACCAGAGCAGGATTGGCGTTCAGCCCCGCCGCTAGTTCAGCCGAGGACATAAGCCTTCCATCGCTGCTAAAAGCTTCAGCGAGGTAAATCATTATATGGACCGAGGTGGCAAAGCGGAGATCTTCCATATACGGATAATAACACAAGTTTGTACTTAAATGTAATCATATCTGTTGCTTTTAAACCAAACCTGACTTATTGTAACTGTAATTAACACTATTACAAAGAGGTAAGTGATGAAACTTCTCTATATTCAAGCTAGTCCTAATAAAGAAAAATCCAGTTCCCGACAGGTGGCAAATTATCTGGTGAGTAAATTAAATGTGGCATCAAGCAAAATTCTCGACCTTGAAGCTCATCCCCTACCTCACATAAATAGTATGGCAATCAGTGCCTTTTTTACTCCGCCCGAGACCCACTCTCCTGAACAAAAAGTGGCCATCAAACTTTCTGATGAAAAAGTTGACGAGCTTCTCTCATCTGACATCGTAGTCATCTCAACACCGATGTGGAACTTTGGAGTCCCTTCCGTTTTAAAGGCCTGGTTCGATCACATAAGCCGCGCTGGTAAAACTTTTAAGTACACTTCTGAGGGACTTAAGGGTCTACTTGAAGGGAAAAAAGTCTTTGTGGTCGTTTCGAGTGGAAGTGTTTTTTCCGAAGGCCCATTTGCCAGTATGGATCAGCTTGGCCCATGGATCAGAACCACTTTCAACTTCTTAGGCGTCAGTGACTTGGAAATCATTCGAGTTGAAGGTACTAATACTTTTGAAGCCGCTGCCACGGCGATTGCTAAGGCGAAGGCCAGAGTCGATCAACTCGTCTTAAATCAAACTTTAAAAGAAGAGAGTCATGCGTGAGTAAGTTTCCTACTTTTTTTGTATCTCATGGTGGTGGTCCCTGGCCCTTCATTCCTCACATGAAGTCAGAATTAGAAAATACATTTGCTTGGATGAGTGGATTCCAAAATACCCTGCCTAGTAAACCCAAGGCTATCCTATGCATCGATGCTCACTGGGAAGAAGACGAGTTTACTGTTTCCTCAGCCACCAGGCCCGCTATGATTTATGACTACACGGGCTTTCCTCCCCATACCTACCAAATTCAATACCCTGCTCCTGGCTCACCCGAAATTGCGAAAAAGGTTATAGACCTTCTCTCCAATGCCTCCATCCCCATTCATCAAAATTCCACTCGTGGATTTGATCATGGGGCCTTCATTCCACTGGGACTTATGTTTCCCCTGGCCGACATTCCAGTCGTATCGCTTTCGATCAAAAGAAACTATTCTCCCTTAGATCATATTCAGATGGGAATGGCCCTGGCACCACTCCGGGAAGAAGGCATTTTAATTATGGGTAGTGGGCTTACATACCACAATATGCGCGGCTTCGGATCAAAGGCAGGAGAAGAATCCTCAAAACTATTTGGAGACTGGCTTGAAAGTGTCATCGAGAGCAAAAGCTTAAGTGATAGGATCTCAAGATTAACTGCATGGGAGAAAGCTCCCGCAGCTCGCTCATCTCATCCTGAGGAAGATCACTTGATTCCCCTCATGGCAATCGTCGGGGCCGCAGGAAATGATCAAGGAAGAATATCGATTCGAGAAAAAGCAATGGGTATTGAAATGGCATCTTATCAGTTCGGGTAAAATTTAGTTCTTGATACTCATGGCATTCTCAAAGCTAGCAATCTCTTTATCTGAAAGACCAGCTTCCTTGAAGTAGCGCCTCCAATTATTAGCTACAAATTGAAAAATCTCTTCAATCAGTTCATTGGCCTTCTTAGTATCTAACTTGAAATAGTTGCAGGAGGATAAAAGGTTTGATCGGGAAGCTTCTCTCTTATTCAGACCTATCTCCATTGCTAGTGAAAAATTCTGTGATCCGGAATCCATTGGAACCACATCATAGAGTGGAGATAATCGCCAAATATTCTGATAAAAGTAAACACCATGATTTCGGGGATGATCATCATTATTGTTTACTGCAATGTTGAAGGCAATCCTACGAAACAGTTCAATCAAATCACTCTCAATTTGCGGTTTCTTTTTCCCAATATTTATTAAAGCTTCGCATAAAACAGGATAAGACCAATCAGCATAGCCATTCTCCTCCCAGCCACAGAGAGAAAGAGCGCTAATAAATGGCGTCCTATTCTCCTCATTTCTGTCAAATCGCTTAATATAGAAGACATCTCTATTGGCTATTTTACTTAATTCAATATCAGGGACATTAAGCCTTAGGTCTTTGGCCATTTTCATTGTGGCGTACTCAATAACAGGCTCGCGTCTTCTATCTAATGAGATGCTATATTTGGCCAAATAGGGAGTGCTGTTAAGGTGCACGCTATACTTTGGTCGCGCCCCACCTAAACTAGGACCATAGTTTAAAAGTTCTTTTAATTTCTCTTCATCATCTTCATTTTTTAAAACCATCTCCGTTTGATCCATAATCAATTCTAAGCCGATTTTATCAAACGAGTGCTGTAAATATCCAGCAGGAGTTAATCTCATCGGGACATTATACTCTTCAGGAGAAAATCCCAGAGCTCCAACATGATCAATGCCATTAGCTAAGATGTATTCCATCTCAGTTAATTTTCGACTAAACCTTTTTTCCAAGAGGTATCGGCCCCATCTGTCTGGTGCACTATCTTTAATCGAGCCAAAGATTGTTTCGCTCTCAAATGTTCGCTCATAGAGTGGTAGGTTCAAGGGATCGATGGCAATAGCGTCTTTTCTCAGTAAATATTTTGATCCATACGCAAGTTTATAAACGCTTCCATCAAAGCTCAAAAGAGCACATTTTTGATAAGCCCCAGCGATAAAAATATAAACGAAATAGCGCTCCATCTTGTCCTAAAAATTGAGATCACTGTCTGAGAAATCGGTTTTACCTTTGATAGATCTCTGCTTGGCTTTCAAGCCTACATTCTCGCGGAGCTCTTTTATTTCTTTAATCGCCTGTGATCTATCCATATCGGGATCGACTAAGTCCGAGAGACCTCTTAAGAGGCCCAGGGCATTCAAAATATTAAAGACCTTAGCTATTCCTACTGAAGGATCCCCTTTTTCAACTCTCATGATCGCTTGCCGGGAGACATCGGATTTTGCTGCCAGCTCAGACACGCTCAGTTTTCGTCTCTTACGGGCTATCTGGATGTTTTGACCCAAACGTTTAATTTCTAATTCTGTATTAATAAAACCGTTTTTCATAACGCACTCAAAGTGTTCATATTTGAACATTATAGCACTCATTTGCACATATTTGGACAAAATAAGCATNNTGGCTGAAATTATAGAAGACTAAGGCTCATCCGCTAGTTCTAAAACATCAAATGTGAAGGCAACTTTATCCTGAAGGTCTGGGCGAACTTTTTCAACGACCATAGGGAAAGGGGCCAGCGGATTATCGCCCGAAGAGATTGTATCTATATAGCTGAAGGCAGCGTACTGGGGGATATAAATTCCATTAAGATGAAGTTTGATGTTTTTCACTTTTAATCTAACTCCAGCGGGGGCTTCGATTCTCGGGTTAGTAAATTTAATGCTGTATTCATCGTATTCTTCGACATTGACCACGAAACTTATTCCAGGTTGCTTTAAGATCCCACTAAGATCGAAAGTTAAACTGACCTGATTTTCCTGACCAAGTTCCAGCTTCAGTGTACGGGACGAACTAGTCGCCAGACCAACTAGAACCGGATCTGTGGATCCCCCACCACCTGGATTACTGGCCTGGATAGCAGCATGCCACTTCTCCACTCCTGCTAGCATTTCCAGAGCGTTCTGCTGGCAGTTTGACCAACAGTTATGCCCCTCATCTCGAAGCTTCGCCACAATTCTAGAACTAGGAAGATTAGTGAAGTTCACTTTGTACTGTTGAATTAAGGCATCATGGGCTATCTCATAATCAGCTGCTGCATGAACAGGCTCAATAGCATTACTATAATGACAATTAACACAGCGAGCTCGCGTAATAGGATAAACATGCTCTTTAAAAGCGGTGTATGACACTGTCTCAGAGGTGGGAGGTGTTACCACTGGAGGATTAGGTTTGGGAGCATATGCTTTCCATTTCTGGAGTCCAGCGAGCATTTCGTCAGCATTCTCCTGACAATCAGACCAACAATTATGGCCCTCATCTCTTAATTTTACTACCATTCTTGAATTAGCTAGATTCGTAAAATCAACTTTGTGTTGAATAATAACGGAGTCATGAGCTTTTTTAACATCATCAGTGGCGTGGATTGGTTCCTGAAGATCATGACAGGAGATACAATGATTGCGAGTAATAGGATAAACATGTCGCTCAAAGGCATCATAACTATTTGTTATTTTCCCACCATAGACATTATTATTTTCCCAGACCAACTCCTCGCGAACACCTAAAGGAACTCCACAATTTGTGAAGACAACTAAATTGAGTCCTAAAAGAAATACGAGAGCGGCTTTAATCTTCATCTAAATTAACCTATCAAACATGAGATACTTATCCAGTTCTGATTGAAACGGGTTATCTCCCACAACTTCTGCTAGTTTTCCTTCCATGCCGTGAAGGGCGAGATAATTTGCAACAAATAGTTTGGCAAGATTCACCGGGCTATTACTAATATTCAGAGCACTGGTTTCGATACTACCATTGGCCTTAAAATATCCCACTTGTCGCTTTTGACTTCTCATACTTGGTCTACCGGCATGCTGATATACCATCATGGCACTTGAGGTGTTCACACTCGCATCCCCAGTCCAGTTGAACTTGCCTCTTCCATCCTCAGATGAATCAGCTACTCTATTTGTTGAGACGGCACCATCGGTTATAACGATGATTACAACATTTTTTTTCTTTCGTGCGGCCAATTCAAATATTCGTCCAATAATTTGACCAGCTACCAGATCTCTTTTTTCTCCTGTCGAGCGCTTCCCATCATGATAGTCGTAACCACTCATCAGAATAGTCGCAACGCCAATGTAGCCATCTAAAACAAGTTTTGAAAGTGTGGCAGCTTTATGCCTTTCTCCATCACTAGGAAGATCAGAGCCAAATACAGCTGTTACATCTGGATCAAGTCTCGGATCCAGAGCATCAGGCGAAAACTTCTTGATCTGTTCGCCAGTTTTATCGTAACCACAACTAATAACTTGTCTTAGTTTCTCAGAAAGAGAACCTGTGGGAGCTGAATCGAGTTTGTTTCTAGATAGTTCTGCAATGGCACTAAAAACTTTATCTCTTTTTAAAGCAGAGTTTGAAGTGGTGAAGCCATTTAACTTACCAACACTGACCAAATTGAGTGCATCCTGAGATGAGTTAAGGATAACGGGAGCAACCGATTTATTTATTGAGCTACCAGGAGGTTTACTATTTCCCCCGGATCCACCTTTACTAGAAGTTCCTGCAATTTGCACTAACTCTCCAGCAGCTCCGGCCTTATGCAGCCAAAAAATTGGGTTCTGTTCATTATTACCCGTATCGTCAGCGGTTCTCCCGCAAAAGACTGTGCCATCGATTTTTTGTCTGGTAGCTGCAGATGTTACCTGCTTAATTCCTCGTAAAAATCCACTGTCACCATGAAAAGCAATTCCCATCTCGGTATTAAGCATATTCGCTTTTGATGGATGGAAGTCAGGAGGTAGGCCCAATCCTTCATAACCATTTAAGAGGTCCAGCTGTCCACCTTGTTTACCTACCATGAAGTTAGAGCCTGCCATAGCAGCTCCTCCAGCGAGATCTATAATGATAGTAGGAGTTAGAGGATCCAAACTTGGGCCATCGTCACAACCAGCTGCAAAAGCGTGGGATGTAAGAAGGGAGCCAAATGTCGGCATCATGACAAGGGCAGACATTCCGAGAAATCCTTGAGAAAGAAAATCTCTTCTTGTAACAGGTCTATGCCCTTCAAGATGCATTGGTTTAATCTCATCTTCAGGATGCTTCTCTATAATTTGTTCATCTTTCTTCTTCTTCATAACTAATCCTAAAGTAGAGTTACATAAGCACTAGAGAGTGCTGTTGTACAAAGTGCTTTACCAACATTTTTTGTAGTAACATTGGTATCAGTTCTTTCTCCCGCAAGGAGATCATTCAAAAGTGCTGATAGTCTTGTCTTGGCCTTATTTAATTCTGTTGAATTTAGTTCCTGGCCACCCCAAAATCTATTAATCATTCCTTGAACAAGTAGATCCTTATTCGCCTGACTAAAGACATCCTGATTAGGTCTTAAGTCGAAATTAAAATTAGGCCAGATCACAGATCTTAATTGAGGAGACTCAACTGCTTCATGACAGAACTCTGCTGCAAGCTTAACGATGGCCACTTGAGTAGAAGCAGAAAATTCATTTATGTCATTGGTGTTAGGAAGAGAGCTGCTCACTTCACTATACGTTTTTTGGATACTTGGCTGTCTATAGTCGAAACCAGTCATTAGAGACATGGAGATCATAATCTGTTCGTAGTTTCTTATTCCAAAACTTTGCTTCGAAGTTCCAGCAGAAGGATTACTATCTGAAATGGCAGGAACAGGAACTTGAGTCGGTACTGCAGTAGGAGCTGGAGCTTCAACAGTTATAGTAGTCGCTGACGATGCATTCATGGCTGAATACAAAGACTTCCCTGCACTATTAACAATTCTTGTTACAAAGACGTATTTACCAGGCAGTGCCTGGGCCGGAATGGGAATACTAGGTTTAAAGCTCTTCGCCTCGGCACCTGCGTATTGTTCATTCATAAACACCTTTCTGCCAATAGAGGCAGCCGAGGTCTGGCCAGAAAGAAGAATTTTTCGGATTTCAAAAATAACATGTACAGTTCCACTTACCGATGCTCGCAATCCAAAATTACCTGAGACTGAAGCTCCCGGCTTGACTGTATTGCCTGGAATATAAACACCAGTATTAGTGAATGAAGCATTTGATGCTGGAATAGAAGAATCAGGCCTTGGTTCAGGATCCATTTGCGGCAAGGCATCCGGCTCAGGAAATGGATTCGGCTTTGTCACTGG
>DFXX01000035.1 GCA_002381765.1 Bacteriovoracaceae bacterium UBA4097
GAGAATAAACCAATTAATACATAGGCCAGGGGTGAGGAGAAGTAGGACTCAACTTCTTTCTTCCATAGTGTCCAAATCATTTCTTTTTCTCCGTCATGTGTAAGAATATATCTTCCAGCTCTGGGGACTCAATCTGCAAGGTCATCAAATGCTTACCTTCATGAATCAGCATCTTCACAAGCTCCGCGCGGCAATCCTTCTCACTCTCAAATGAAAGATGAAACTGATCCTCTAGCTCCAAGCGATGCTCCTGAGTAATTTCATATTTACCCAGAATACTTAAATCAGGCAGCCTCTCTCCAGGAGCAAGCCCCACCTTCACTACCAATCCTTGGCGAAACTTCCGATGAATCTCCTGAATATCTCCCGAAGCACGAATCGTTCCCTGATGAATGATCGTGATATGATCGCAAATCTGCTCCACCTCAGAGAGAATATGAGAAGAAAAAAGAATAGTCTTCTCTCCTGCTAGCTTCTTAATAAAATCCCGCAGCTCCACCACCGACTGAGGATCCAGTCCATTAGTGGGTTCATCCAGCATCAAGAAGGGAGCATCATAGATCAGGGCCTGTCCCAATCCCACTCTTTGCTTATAGCCCTTTGAGAGATTTCCAATCATGCGGCCGCGAACTTCCCCCAAGGAGAGCCCATCGATCACCCGATCCACATTATCTTTAATATTGGAAACCTTATGAAGCTTGGCCACAAACACCAAGAACTTCTCCACCGTCATATCCATGAACAAGGGAGGATTCTCTGGCAAGAGTCCTAACTTATTTTTAATACCCTTATTTCCTGGAAGCATCTCCTCCCCAAAAAGAGTGATCTTCCCAGAAGTAGCAGGCATGAGTCCTGCTATCATTCGCATGGTGGTGGATTTTCCGGCCCCATTGGGTCCCAAAAATCCATGAATCGAGCCCTTGGTGACCTCAAAAGAGACATTAGAGACTGCCGTTCTACCGGGGTATTCCTTAGTGACAGCATCAACTACTAGTATTTTATCCATATTTCCCTATAATCAATTGAAGGAATGCTCATTTCATTTGGCCAAGTGCCGACAAGAATAGATAACTATGACTATTTTAGATGTTTTTAAGACGAGAATACAAGAGGCACAGCGGATTCTCATTACAACTCATGAGTATCCGGATGCAGATGGCATAGGGTCAGAGATATCTCTCTGCCTTGCTCTCCGCGAATATGGCAAAGAAGTATTCTGCATTAACGAAGAACCACTCCTCGAGCGTTATAAGTATCTCGATCAAGATGATGTGGTCCATGGTCTTAAAGACTTTCAAAAAAGCAATCCAGACTTTAAACCCGATCTCATGATCGTCGTTGATACCAATACTAAAGACCGCGTAGGTAGCCAGCTCGGGAAGTATATTGGCGATAAGATGCCGGTGCTCTTCATCGACCATCACCCTTGCAGAAGTGGCGACTTCACTACTCACTGTATCGACATCACTTCGGCCGCCACTGGGCAACTAGTGGGCGAGATGATCGAGCATCTAGGTGTGCCCTTCAATAAGAAGATCGCTCTGCCTATTTACACCGCCATCATTATCGATACGAGTTCTTTCCGCTACCCCACGGTATCGGCATCCACTCACCGCTTAGTCTCAAAACTCATGGACACGGGAATCAATCCCCCCGAGGCCTATAACGGAATCTACGGAACCAAGAAAGTGCACCACATGCACCTACTCTCTAGAATCCTAAGTACCGCAGCTACCAATGAAGACGAAACTATCGCTTGGATGCTTCTCAGAAAAGAAGACATCGATAAATATGCTTCCGATGTGGAAGATACCCATGCTTTCATCAACAACTTACTTGTCTTAAATAATATCCGTGTTGCCTGCATGTTCCGGGACGACGGCGATCATATCAAGATGAGTCTACGCTCTTCTGGTGATTACGATGTGGGGCTCATCGCTCAAGCACTTGGAGGCGGAGGTCACTCTCACTCAGCTGCTACCATTCTTACTCGCGGCCCAAAAGAGACGACTGAGCAAGTGATAGCGAGAGCGGTGAAGAAAGTGGAAGAGATGATTCGGAAGTTTCAGGTCGTATAGTTTTCTCCTCCTAAAGATTCCCAACTATCTTTCAGTTGATCGTACTTACTCATAACACATCTTTTTCTTAAGTCTTAATTTCTGATTTTCGACATAAAGTGGCCAATTGGGATTTCCGTCGAGAGTTTTTATTAGCTCAGCGGCCCGATTAATTTCATCATTAGTTGGAGAAAGATCAACCAAGTCAAATATGTCTTTCTGTCTGTCACAGTAAGCATAGAGCCTGAAAACTGGGAACTTTGCAGAATTCAGTCATGAGAGGGCTTTATCCTAATCTGCGTAAACACATCCCTCACTCCAGGAATATCTTCCACCAAATCTTCGGCTAAATATCTCATCCTCTTATCAGGCAACGTCCCTTTCAAGTATACACACTGATCCTTCACGCTAACTTCCAATTCTGAAGCATCAACTTCATGACTGCGATGAAGTGCTATGGCAACCTTATCCAGAATTCCTTCATCTGATTGCTTATAGTTCTTCGGCCCTCGAAGTAAACGATCTTCTCTCATTCGAATAGGACTCCTTTCTAAATCGTCTTGAGAATCAGTGATGTATCTCTCCTCTTCTCCTAAATAAGCTTCACCTTTATCCGGAAAGAATTCTTCAGTCGTTAAATCCATGTCTTCTTCCAAAGGAGCGCCAGTGACATCACCTTGCCCTCTCCGACTTCGATCTAAACTCTTCATGCGATCATTGTCATACTGATCTCCCAAACTCCCTGGACCATAGGTAGGATGCTTCAGATCTTTTTCAGGTGTCGCCATGATAGTCTCCTCTGTTTTTCTGCACAAATAAAAATGGCCATCCGAAGATGACCATTTTTTGTCCAAATCAGCGACTTTCGGGAATCCCGAGGAGAAACCAATTGGACTGAGATCAGTTTATAAAAAGTGAGACTTTAATGGAAAGAGTTTAACCTTGGAATTTTCTAAAGAGATAAGCGATAAGATCGGATTTAACTCTCCTCCGACCGATCCAAAAACTTCACCATCCGCGACTTAAACAATCTCTCATTCCACTTAAGCCC